>NZ_JBGQOR010000033.1:0-1000 GCF_052119725.1 Flavobacterium sp. W20_MBD1_R3 | reverse complement strand
CCAGCGCGGTCCGCCTGCTTGGTATCTTGGCGGTAGCCAAAACACCATTCCCTGTAAAAGCTAAATTACGGGTAAGGCAATTTGTGTTCAAAAGTGATGGAAAACACGAAAAAAACCAAGCAGAAAACACTCCAAAAAAAAGAGGCTCGCTTGCCTCTTGTAATTCTCTCTAAAATCTTTACGACAACTCCATAAGTGTTCACGGCATGTAATCGGTTCCGTTCAACCCGGGTTTCATTGTTTGTGCTGCGCATGCAACGAATCCCTAGCTGTTGGCAGCAGGATTTATTTCTTATTGTTTTTCGGTAGTAATTATTATCGCGCCATTTATTTCATTTTCACCATATATTACGTGGCTACTATCTTTATGCATAATAGTTACATCAGTTATAATTTCTTTTTTTAATGGTAAAACTATTGAATTAAGATTTTTATCATATTCAAATGGAACTCCATCAATTGCAATTAGAGGAGAGGCGTTTATTTGATTTTTTTCAAAAGCAGTTTTTAATTTGTCAACTAAATAATACTTTAATTCATCTTCATTTTCAAGTAAAAATATTTTCGATTTGGTAGTTGTAATTATAATAACTCCTGCTTCTCCAAATGTTCCATAAATATTTATTCCTTTTTGTTTATCAATTGCTACTATTTTTTCAATAGCCATTTTTGATAAAGGAAGTTTTTGTTTTTCTAAATCTTGATAACGAAATGGTTTTCCATTGATTACAATAATTGGCTGGTTTGTAATTAATCCATTTTGCGCCATTTTTGAGATAGAATCAGTAAGAAATAATTTTTCCTTTCCATTTTCAAGAAGTTCATACCTGTTTTGTGAATATATCGAAATTGACAATAAAGTAATAATTCCAAGAATAATTTTTTTCATATATTTTTATTTTAAGATTTTCGCGTAATCTTGCTGCCAACGTCAGTCTGTGAAAAAACTATCGTTTATTTCTTTCAAATATACTGTTTATTTCGAATAGTAAAGCAAGAA
>NZ_JBGQOR010000032.1:0-1053 GCF_052119725.1 Flavobacterium sp. W20_MBD1_R3 | reverse complement strand
TACTCAAGGAACTACGATTGTGACGTGGACCTTTGATGATGGGAACGGAAATACAACTACAGCAAATCAAAATGTAAATATTGACTACACAAAACCAATAAAACCAATTCTTGTTGATGTAACTGGTCAATGTTCTGCGACAGCAATACCCCCAAAAACATCAGATGCATGTGCAGGAATAATTGTAGGAACAACGGCAGATCCTCTAACCTACAGCAATCAAGGAGTTTACATCATTACTTGGACTTTCAATGACGGGAAAGGAAATAATGTCACTACTACTCAAAATGTTATTGTAAAAGATACTATCAATCCTACTATAATTTGTGCAGCTCCTGTAACAGTGAATGTGGATGCTGCTTCTTGCACAACGGATAAAGCCAATGTAACGCTTGGATCTCCAACTACGGCTGACAATTGTGGGGTAAAATCGGTAACCAACGATGCGCCTAGTGTTTTCCCTATCGGAAACACAACGGTAACTTGGACGGTAACTGACAATGCTGGAAATACGGCTACTTGTACACAAATCGTAACGGTAGTGGACACTATCAATCCAACCATTACTTGTGCAGCTCCGGTAACAGTAAATGTAGATGCTGCTTCTTGCACAACGGCTAAAGCCAATGTAACGCTTGGATTACCTACAACTGCTGACAATTGTGGGGTAAAATCGGTAACTAACGATGCGCCTAGCGTTTTCCCTATCGGAAACACCACCGTAACTTGGACGGTAACAGACAATGCAGGGAATACGGCTACTTGTACTCAAATCGTAACGGTAGTAGACAATATCAATCCAACCATCACTTGTGCAGCTCCTGTAACAGTAAATGTGGATGCTGCTTCTTGTACAACGGCTAAAGCTAATGTTACTCTTGGAGCTCCAACTACGGCTGACAACTGTGGAGTAAAATCTGTAACCAACGATGCGCCTAGTGTTTTCACTATCGGAAACACCACCGTAACTTGGACCGTAACTGACAATGCTGGAAATACGGCTACTTGTACTCAAATCGTAACGGTAGTAGACACTATCAATCCAACCATCAC
>NZ_JBGQOR010000031.1:0-1273 GCF_052119725.1 Flavobacterium sp. W20_MBD1_R3 | reverse complement strand
TACAAGCTTTTTTTTTACTTTTATTTAACCTTTTCATGACTTTCTCTTTAAGTCGCTGGAAACATGATTCTTGAAGCACTAAGTTTTTTACAAATATTAGATTCTATCTGCCCAAGTGGTGAAATCTACCCATTACATCGAAACATTATCTACATTTAAGGGAGCCACTTCCGAAATTTCAATTTCGTTATATCGGCGATATCACCCCGTAAACCTTTCATAAAAGATAACATCTTATATGCACTCCGCACAAAAATCCTTAAAGCCTGTTCAATCGCGTATAAATAATAAAAACAGCCAGCATCGGATTCTTAAACTAAAATAATCCTAATAATTGTCGGCAACAAAGTAAAATGAATATCCAAACTACGCTCCATTGTCGCAAAAGATCAATGCTCCTATTTCACATATTTTAAAATTTTCTTTTTGATAATGAAAAAATGGATCGATTGACACTTTTAGATATCACCCATTCCGCTTAAATTTACGGAAGAACCGTTTAAAACCCATAAAATATCGACTCTTTTTGGCTAATCGATTGAAAATTTGATCCTGCTCACACAATCAAAAAACAATCCTTCAATTCTTTCCTATAAAAGCACATCGCAGTCATACGTCATCATAATTGAGTAATGGATCTTAATTTAGGTGAGTTTTTTATTTTAAAAAGAATAAATTCAAGCAAAGCACTAGGCATATATTATTTTTTTTTCTAAAAAACTGTTTCTACTAATTAAACATAATTCCCTAAATTTAATTATGTTTCACAGCATATGAGATACCATATTTTACATCATGCCCATTTACAAATCACCAATTATCAAAAAACTTAATTTATCAAAAAACAAAAAGTTTAATACTATTTTCTCCAAAGTATATAAAATGTTAAATACAAATGTTGAAATATTAACTGGTGCTTGTTATATCACCAACGAAAATACCAAAAAAAAACAAGAACAATCGTATGAAAAAATGGGAATGACTTTAATAACTGATGCAAAGACAGCTTTACAGCTACTATAGAAAGATTTTGGTCACAAAGATTTACTAAATAAAAAATATATCAATATTTTAAATTTGTAAAACGAGAGAAAATTTCATTTACAACACTTGATTCTTATAATTATGCGATGCAAATAAGGATCCAAAAGTAAAAGAATTAATTTTAAATTGCTAACAGTAAAGAATTAGTACATAGATAAAAAACAAAAAACCCCATTCCGATAGGAATAGGGTTTTTAAAGAAAGGCGACGACATACTCTCCCACATAAC
>NZ_JBGQOR010000030.1:0-1379 GCF_052119725.1 Flavobacterium sp. W20_MBD1_R3 | reverse complement strand
TTCTTGCTTTACTATTCGAAATAAACAGTATATTTGAAAGAAATAAACGATAGTTTTTTCACAGACTGACGTTATGCGACATTTTACCAAAACTAACCGAAAAAACAAAAACTTAAAATTTTAAAATGAAATTATTCTTAAAAGTTATTATCTTTTTTATACTTTTTAGTTCAATAAAAAGTCAGTCTCAAACAATTGATACTTTAGTGGATGTAGGAAATCATAAACTACATTTCAACATTACAAAAGGTTCAGGAATTCCAATTCTTTTTGAAGCTGGTGCTGGAAGTGATGGAAGAGTTTGGAATTCTATTCTGCAACCAATTGCAGATTTAACTGGAGCAACAATAATAACATATGATAGAGAAGGTTTAGGTAAAAGCACTATGAATACTTTAGAAACTGAAGACTCAAAACACGGTATGTTAAATAGCCTTGTGGATTTAGAAACTGGATTAAAAAAATTGGGCTACAACAAACAAATTATGTTAGTTTCTCATTCTTTTGGCGGTTACTTTTCAACTTTATATTCAGTAAGGAATCCAAATCTTGTAAAATCGATTGTATTAATAGATGTAAACCATAATTTTATGGAAAAGTTTGTAGAAAGCGATTTAAAAAAGCAAGAACTGCTTATTCCAGAGTGGAAAAAAAACAAACTTGCTATATATTATATGGCTACAAATATACGTGAAACTGTAAAAATGATGAGTGAAATTTCAATTCCACAAAATATTCCAGTTGTAGATTTAGTTAGTGGAATTCCATCTTTTAAAGAAACTGAAAAAGTAGAACATTGGAAAGAATGTCATAAAAACTTTGTTGCCAGTCATCCAAAAAGTATCGGTATTACCGCATTTGAATGTGGTCACGGAATTTGGTTTGACAATCCAACTTTAGTTATAACAACAATAGCGAAAAGTTATGCCGAAACACTAGATAAAAAACAGAAAACGGAAGTTTATGAACGTACGCTAAATTATGCAATTAGTTCATTAAACAATGTCAAGAAAGAAAATAGTGCCTACGTACATTCGGAAGACAACCTAAATAATTTAGGTTATGAATATTTAAACAAGAACGAAAATGAAAAAGCTTTAGAAACTTTCAAACTAAACGTATTATTAAATCCTACAAGTGGAAATGCTTACGATAGTTATGGAGAAATACTATTTAAAATTAATAAAAGAGAAGAAGCGATTAAAATGTATAAAAAATCTGTTGAACTAAACCCAGAAAATGAAAATGGCAAAAGAGTTTTAGATGAACTTTTAAAACAATCGTAAATAAAAAACGAACGCACAACAGCTAGGGATTCGTTGCGTGCGTAGCACGAACAATGAAACCCGGGTTGAACGGAACCGATTGTACGTCCGTTA
>NZ_JBGQOR010000029.1:0-1398 GCF_052119725.1 Flavobacterium sp. W20_MBD1_R3 | reverse complement strand
ACTCCATAAGTGTTCACGGACGTACAATCGGTTCCGTTCAACCCGGGTTTCATTGTTTGTGCTGCGCACGCAACGAAACCCTAGCTGTTAGCGGATGTCTTATTTACTACTTGTTATCTCAAAACTATTTGGAAAATTTTCTTTTTTTACGAAAAGTAATGAAATAAATGGAATAAATATTAAAGGCAATATTACTTTTTTGGCAATAATTAATTGAACAATTAAACCTGTAATTGCAATTCCTATAATAATTCCCAAACCTAATTTATAAGTAACACTTGCATTAATAGTTATAGTTATGTCTTGAGCATATTTTATATTTATCTCTTTTACAATAGTGGTATTTTCATTTTTAATCTGAATAATATTTTTTCCGCTTTCTGCAATAAATATTTGTCTGTTATTTACGCAATCAAGTTCAGCTTTAGATTTATTGTTAAAGAGTATTTCGTACTTATTACTTTTATTATAAATCCCAGTACTTTTAGACATTCTTACTATAATTTTACTTTCTGCCATTTTTAAAATTTTTATGGTTTGTTGTTATTTTTGAATAGTTTCTTTATTTCACATTGTTTTTTAATTCTCGTGAATTTTCCGCGAAGATATCCGCTAACGTCCCGCTGCTTTGAGATGGCTGGAAGTTCGTAACCGCTCAATTTTCGGCTTAACGAAAACTTGATGCGAAACGCTAATTCCACTAAACTCCAGCTAGCTCAAAACAGCTGTTGGCAAATCGGCTATTTTGTACTTTCCAATTAGTTTTTACGCTTCTGCTACTTTTTCCACTTCAGATTTCAGATTAAAAATTAGATTCAAAAGTATTATCGCAATAAAATTTATGCTTATTTCTGTGAATCCATTTAGATTATTTATGTCAATTCTTGCCATACTATGTCCAAACATAAAATTAATAATTGTGTCATTTGTCAAATTCAGTTTTATTCCACCGTAAATTCCAGCTGTAAAATGGAAAGCATATCCTAAAACACCAAAACCTACGATTTGGATTAATTGATTATAAATCGAAAGATTTAAGCCTTCAATATTCCGTTTTTTGAGTAATAAATATCCACAAAAAACTGAAAAACTGTACAAAAGAAAAATAGCTAATAAAAGTAGAAATATTCCGCCATTGATTTGAGTAAAATTTGGAAGAAATCTTATTGTATTTAGAATTCCGATTATTCCGCCAATCAATTGATAAAATCCTAAATATTTTATTTTCGGAGTAATTTTTTCCATTAACTAAGTTGTAATTTATTTCTTAAATATTTAAGATTCTCTTTTTATTCGTTTCGTTTTTTTTTAGCTGTTTGCCAACGTCAGTCTGTGAAAAAACTATCGTTTATTTCTTTCAAATATACTGTTTATTTCGAATAGTAAAGCAAGAAAAGT
>NZ_JBGQOR010000028.1:0-1449 GCF_052119725.1 Flavobacterium sp. W20_MBD1_R3 | reverse complement strand
CTTTTCTTGCTTTACTATTCGAAATAAACAGTATATTTGAAAGAAATAAACGATAGTTTTTTCACAGACTGACGTTATGCCCAATTATAAAAAAAAAGAACCGAATGAAGGTTAAGAATATTATATCATCACTGATTCTGACTATTTATAGCTTGACAATTTTTGCTCAAGACCAAACAACGGAAAATTTAAAAACTTTGTCCGACAATAAGCAGTTTGACCAAATCATAGAACAACACGCTTCTAAATCAAAGAATTACAGCGCCAAAGCATTGTATTATATTGGACAAGCTTACTATATGAAAGAAGACGATAACAATTGTCTTAAATTTATGACCCTTTCAATCGAAAAAGATTCAAAAGACCCTGCTCCACTATATATAAAGGCTTCGACTTTGAACTATATGCAGAAGTATGATGAAGCTGTAAAATCTTTCCAATTAGCCATTAGTTTAAAACCAGACGATGCCGAATTTTACAGCGGACTTGGTGACTCATACTATAATTTAGAAAAATTAGACTTAGCTCTTGAAGCGTACAAAAAAGCAACAGAACAGAAGAACTGCCTAGACAGGCCATATTCATTTGTTGCTCAAATCTATTCTGACCAGAAAAATAACGAAAAAGCATTAGAAGCCTTTTATATCGCCAAATCAATAATAGACAACAAATCTAATTCGTATATAACCGCATTGTTCAATATTGGACTACTTGAATCTTTAAAAGGTAATTACGACAAAGCAGAACCTGCCTTTGTTGAGCTATTGCAATTAGACACAACAGATTATCATTCTTATGCGAAACTTATCCAAATTTATTATCATAGAAAAGAGTATGATAAAGCTAAACAGTATAAAGACAAATTATATGATGCTCACAAAAATGGGCTACTTACAGACAATTTAAAAGATATGTTTTGCTTCGACCAATTCAAATGGAATGACAAGCTAATTCAAGCATTTGAAAGATACGAAGAAGGTTCAAAAGACATTTACAATAAACATTTGTTCTATGTTATAAATCAGGACGACAACATTGAATATAGAATTCAAACAGAGTTTTCTCGATTTTCAGCAGAGCAAGGAGGTTCAAAATATTTACTTTGCCGTACAAAAAACGGTACACATTCGACATTCAATATTGGCTTTAACGACAACTTCAAATATGATGACTTGAAAAAAAATGTAATTGATGTTCTTGAAGAAAAAGTTAAGCCAGCAGCGACTTCAAGACCAACTAAAAAACAAGAATAACTGGGCATAACCGCCATTTTGAGCTAGCTGGAATTTAGTGGAATTAACGTTTCGCATCAAGTTTTCTGCAAAGCAGAAAGTTGAAAGGTTACGAATTCCCCACCATCTCAAAGCAGCGGGACGTCAGGCTGTGAAAAAACCTCCTTTTCTTATAATTCTACAAATAATACGTACACCTAAACTACACTATAGTCCT
>NZ_JBGQOR010000027.1:0-2221 GCF_052119725.1 Flavobacterium sp. W20_MBD1_R3 | reverse complement strand
ATTAGCAACCATCGAATCAAGAGCATAGACAATGAAAACGTGACTTTTGATTATAAGGATTACCGAGTAGCGGGTGTGAAAAAGCAAATGACACTCAGGCATCAAGAATTTATCAGGCGTTTTGCGTTGCATATTTTGCCCAAACGTTTTGTCAAGATCCGGCATTACGGTTTTTTGAGCAGCACTTGGAAGCGACAAAAGCTCAAGCTTTTACAAGAAAAGCTCAAAGTGAAAGTCTTGGAAAAAGCAGAAAAAAAAGTCTTTATGCCTAAATGTCCGTGTTGTAAAACAGGAAATTTACACCGAATAGCAGTCTTTGACCAGCGTGGTCCGCCTGCATGGTATCTTGGCGGTAGCCAAAGTTCAAGTTCCTGTAAAAACTAAATTATGGGTAAGGGTTTTTATGTTCAAAAGTGACCTAAAACACCTTAAAACAGATAGTTAAACCACCTGAAAAAAAAGAGCTCCTCTGGACTCTTGATATTCTCTCAAAAATTTTTACGATAAATGCATAGGTTAACGGACGTACAATCGGTTCCGTTCAACCCGGGTTTCATTGTTCGTGCTACGCACGCAACGAATCCCTAGCTGTTAGGCGCTGTTTTTATTTTTACGATAAGCTTCTTGAATGAAGAATAGCCATCCAAATTCCTTTTCAGTTTCAAAGTCTGCCATTGTTCTTGAAAGCGTATTATAAACTGCTAGAGGATTTGGAACAACAGTGGGTACATTTTCTATTATAGCAGAAAGAATGTTTAATCTTGTAAGTGGTCGATTTTGCTGTAAAAAATCGAAATTAGATTCCTTAATATACTTATCAATTTTCTGTTCGAAAGACAACGGATTGGAAGCTAAATCAAATTCCCCAATCCATTCTGAAATTTTTTTTCTAAAATCTTCTAGAAATTGACTTTGCCTAAGTTCGAGGAGTTGAGCCCACGTTAAATTAGCAAAATCAAAATAATTCACATTTGTTATCGATTTTAATATCCTTTCGGGTACCGATGTTCTTTCGCTATATGTAGCGAAGTATGCATCTCTATGTAGTTCTGTATACAGTGCCGATATTTCAGGTACTTTTCGTGAAATTTGAAATAAAAAGTTTACGTCAGCGGAAAGGGCGGTTACGTAGTAATCCAGGATTTCGAACTCATTTTTTGTTTTATAATTTTCTGGATCAAAATCAAATTTATCCTTTACATAACTTTTAATGAATTTAAAAAAATGCTTGCTATTTGGGCCGTACCACATATTAGATTCTGGTCTTATAGTAAAACTTATTTCTGAAATGAAATCCTGATCCACAAATTCGTTGATGGGTTTAAAATATGTTAATACCTCTTTCCTTGTTTTGGAAGAATCAATAATTAATTTGTTTAGATACCCTTCATCTTTTATTCGTGGAGTAATATATGCCATTTCGTCAAAAAGTATGAAAGATCTTTTAAGAAAATTGCTGCTACTTTCCATATAATAGTCTGCATGGAACTTAAGTGTATAGGGAGTAAAAAGACCAAATTTTTGATTCATGTTAATTTGTGATTTTAAAATTGAGCCTACCGTTCCCGCGCTACAGGCGGTTTGGGACTAAATTAGCGCTATTTTTCGGATTAGCCAAAATTCCCAAATACAAAACCAATTTCAAATTAAGCCAAATGCCCAAATCGCTTGTAGCGTGTGTTATGGTGTGTAGCGACACGTTTGAAAAGCATGAAAGTTGATCCGTTCCAATTTTCCATTCCAATGTCGGTAACTTTTCCATGTTTCGATATCGGTAACTTTTCTGTTTTTTGTTTGTCGTCGCAATTCTGTATTTCCATTAAAACTCACAGAAAAAAAATTTAAAATATTTTCCGTTTTCTGTTTTTCTGTAAAGTGAGTCAGATTTGCTTGCCTTCGTCATTTCGATCTCAGATTCTGGGCGTGATTTCTGTCGGCTCGCTAGCTATTTCATTATTATTTTTTCAGATGCAAAACGTCTGATTGATGTCGTCTGCGTCTTTTCAACCGAGCTATACACCATAACGTTTTGGCTTTGCAACGGTACGAAAAAAGTACAAAATAATATTAACCTAAACACTAATAATAAAAAATCAAGACTATGAATACAGAAAACACCAATACAAGTACTGAGGCAAAACCTATGTTGAACTAAACCTTCGGTAGCACCATTGTAGAATTTGATTATCTTACGAAGATAACTAAAATAGAATAGTATGAC
>NZ_JBGQOR010000026.1:0-2748 GCF_052119725.1 Flavobacterium sp. W20_MBD1_R3 | reverse complement strand
GCCAGAAGTACAGAACTCTTACCGGTTCCCTACTTCCACGTCGTTTTTACCTTGCCCGATAGTATTAATTCTCTAGCGCAATATCAACCTAAAATAGTGTATGATACTTTGTTTGAAGCGAGCTGGGAAACGCTTCAAACTTTTGGCAAAGCCAAAGAAATGCAGATGGGAATGATAGCGGTTTTGCACACTTGGGGACAGCAATTAAGTTTGCATCCACACCTGCATTGCATTGTTCCAGGTGGTGGAGTTAATAAAAACGCACAGTGGCAAAACAGCAGAACCGATGGCAAATTTTTATTCCCAGTCAAAGCCTTGTCGAAAGTTTTTAGGGCTAAATATTGCGCCAAACTCAGGGCAAAATTACCGATCCAATACGAACAAATCCGGAAAGAATTGTGGCGCAAGCCTTGGGTTGTATTTGCTAAGAAGCCTTTTGGAAGTCCAAAGTCAGTGGTGGAATATTTGGGACGTTACACCCATAAAATCGCCATTAGCAACCATCGAATCAAGAGCATAGACAATGAAAACGTGACTTTTGATTATAAGGATTACCGAGTAGCGGGTGTAAAAAAACAAATGACACTCACGCACAAAGAGTTTATTCGCCGATTTTCATTGCATATTTTGCCCAAACGTTTTGTCAAGATCCGACATTACGGTTTTTTGAGCAGTACATGGAAGCGACAAAAGCTGAAACTTTTACAAGAAAAGCTCAAAGTGAAAGTTTTAGAAAAAGTAGAAAAGAAGCCCTTTTTACCCAAGTGTCCGTGTTGTAAAACAGGAAATTTACACCGGATAGCAGTCTTCGACCAGCGCGGTCCGCCTGCTTGGTATCTTGGCGGTAGCCAAAACACCATTCCCTGTAAAAGCTAAATTACGGGTAAGGGAATTTGTGTTCAAAAGTGATGGAAAACACGAAAAAACCAAGAAGAAAACACTCCAAAAAAAAAGAGGCTCGCTTGCCTCTTGTATTTCTCTCTAAAAACTTTACGACAACTCCATAAGTGTTCACGGACGTACAATCGGTTCCGTTCAACCCGGGTTTCATTGTTTGTGCTGCGCACGCAACGAATCCCTAGCTGTTACCAGCAGTAAAATTCGACGTTAAATACTATAGCTTTCTGAAATGTGATTTTTAACATCAAAGAGAAATTCATTATAATTATTCAAAAAAACTCTAAAATCAAGATTAATAAATTTTGGCTGGTTTGCTCTATCATTAAAGTGTAAGTTATACGCAAAAACTACTGGATATTCTGAGCCTTTATATGCAACAATTTGTGGATTTATAAATGAGTGTTTGTAAGCATTAGATGTTTCATTTAGTTGTTGTAATAAGTTTCGATATTTTTCAATAGTATTATTAAAAGGCGTTTTTAATTTTATGAACTCTCCGATTGAGCTTACGTTTATCTTTTTAGGATATTTACCAGTTCTTTGATAATCTGAACATATAGAAATCAAAGAAATTATTTCGTCTGCTGTTTTTCTTAACCAATAAAAAATCTGTTCAGTAATCATTATATCTAAATATGAATCGTCTAAATTAGACATATAAAAACCCATTTCGACACGTTTTTTTTGCTCATAAAATTTCTCATACAAGTCTACGATTTGCATATTAACGCATTCTATACGTATAACAATTTGTGACCACACTAAATTAAGATTTCCAAAATCACTATTAGGATTTAAACTTATGAATTGATTTGCATTAAAATGCGTTTTGTATTTTTTTAACGCTTCTATAATCGGATATTCCATTGACGATTGTGTTTGTTTATTGCTGGTAACGTTATGCCACTTTGAGATGGCTGGAAGTTCGTAAACGCTCAGTTTTCGGCTTAACGAAAACTTGATGCGAAACGATAATTCCACTAAATTCCAGCTAGCTCAAAATGGCGGTTAGCGGATGTTTTTTAGCTTATCCAAGTTCGCCACTTTTCAATAATTTTCCATTTTCCATTTATTTTTTTCAGATATAATGATTTTCCACTTCCTCATAATCTTCCGCAGTAGTGATTCACTTCCAAATAAGCTACTTGATTATTTGATGAAAAAACAGGGATTGTCATTTCGTAGTAATTATATGGCTTTCCAGTTTTTTTCTTACTGATTTCTTTATCTTTTGTCGTAAAATTAATTTTGCCCACTATTTTGTTATCTATTTCTAATTTTTCTGGATTTAAATTTTGTTTTAATAAATACAGTGAATCAACAGCTTTGAAAAATGTAGATTTTCTGTCAAAATTTAGTATGTCAGTTATCGAAATATCATTAAACGATGGTGGTGGAGGTGGAGGAATTTCGCCGTTTTTTCGTTTTTTTGGAATGAATATATTTAATTTAATCAGCTCTTTACAAAGCATCTTTTTTCCTTTTGCATTTTCAAAAACATCTAGACTATCTTCCGTTATTATTACTTTTATAATTTCATTGATTTCTTTAACAGTTGATGGTGTTAATTCAGTTTTGCTTTCAGAATTTTTGCAACTGAAAATCGAAAAAAAAGCAATCGATAAAAGTATGTTTCTCATTTTGCAGTTTTTTAAAATATACGCTAACGTTCCCGCGCTACACGCAGGCTGGGATTAAAGATGCGTAATCTTTCGGTTAAAAACAAATGTCTCAAATGCAAACTATTTTTAAACTAAGCCAATTGCCCAGCTTGCTTGTAGCGTGTGTTGAACTAAACCTTCGGTAGCACCATTGTAGAATTTGATTATCTTACGAAGATAACTAAAA
>NZ_JBGQOR010000025.1:0-4057 GCF_052119725.1 Flavobacterium sp. W20_MBD1_R3 | reverse complement strand
GGACATCAGAATATAGAAACTACGATGGAGTATTTGCAGATTGCTCAGCTAGAAAGTCAACAGAAATTCAGTCCACTCGATACTCTTTTTGCAAAATGCAGCCGCTCTTTGAAGTAGCCGATGCACTGCGAAAAGCAGGTACTGCAATCGAAAATTGGGGATTAAATACTTGGCAACTGCGCACGCTTCATGCTATTAAAAAATGCAGAACGGCCTCTTTAGGAGGACATATCGATGGGTGCGATAGCTGTGGCAATATCACCATAAGCTACAACTCTTGCCGCAACCGCCATTGTCCCAAGTGTCAGGGCAACAAACGCGAAGATTGGATACAAGCCAGAAGTACAGAACTCTTACCGGTTCCCTACTTCCACGTCGTTTTTACCTTGCCCGATAGTATTAATTCTCTAGCAATATATCAACCTAAAATAGTGTATGATACTTTGTTTGAAGCGAGCTGGGAAACGCTTCAAAGTTTTGGCAAAGCCAAAGAAATGCAGATGGGAATGATAGCGGTTTTGCACACTTGGGGACAGCAATTGAGTTTGCATCCACACCTGCATTGCATTGTTCCAGGTGGTGGAGTTAATAAAAACGGACAGTGGCAAAATAGCAGAACCGATGGTAAATTTTTGTTTTCAGTCAAGGCCTTGTCGAAGGTTTTTAGGGCTAAATATTGCGCCAAACTCAAGGCAAAATTACCGATCCAATACGAACAAATCCGGAAAGAATTGTGGCGCAAGCCGTGGATAGTATTTGCTAAGAAACCTTTTGGAAGTCCAAAGTCAGTGGTGGAATATTTGGGCAGATACACCCATAAAATCGCTATTAGTAACCATCGAATCAAGAGCATTGACCAGGAAAACGTGACTTTTACTTATAAGGATTACCGAGTAGCGGGTGTGAAAAAACAAATGACACTCACGCACAAAGAGTTTATTCGCCGATTTTCATTGCATATTTTGCCCAAACGCTTTGTCAAGATCCGACATTACGGTTTTTTGAGCAGCACTTGGAAGCGACAAAAGCTGAAACTTTTACAGGAAAAACTTAAGGTAAAAGTTTTAGAAAAAGTAGAAAAGAAGCCCTTTTTGCCCAAGTGTCCGTGTTGTAAAACTGGTAATTTACACCGAATAGCGGTTTTTGACCAGCGTGGTCCGCCTGCTTGGTATCTTGGCGGTAGCCAAAGTTCAAAATCCTGTAAAAACTAAATTACGGGTAAGGGAACTTATGTTCACAAGTGAAGGAACACACGAGAAAAACCAAGCAGAAAACACTCCAAAAAAAAGAGGCTCGCTTGCCTCTTGTAATTCTCTCTAAAATCTTTACGACAAGTGCATAGGTTGACGGACGTACAATCGGTTCCGTTCAACCCGGGTTTCATTGTTCGTGCTACGCACGCAACGAATCCCTAGCTGTTATGCGATGTCGTTATACTTCTGCTTGAGTTCCGATTCCAAATGCTTCCACATTTTTATAAGCATATTATTCTGTTTTTCTGCATTGTCATTTAAAATCTTTCCATTTTCAGATAGTGAATATTTTTTGCCGTCTTTTAAGATTAGGTCGTTTGCTATTAACCAAGAAATAGAAGTTTGCATTTCTTTTTGCGTCGGAACAGCATGATTTATTCCGTCTGCTATTTGCATGATTTCTTCAAATGTAGTTGGCGAACTTTGCGATGCAATAGAGATTGCTAGCAAAATCCATGAAATCGTTTCCGCATTTTTAAATTCAGTATTTTGCATTTGGACTATTTTCCTGTTTATGATTCTGCTTTTGCACGATATCGCATAACGTTCCCGCGCTACACGCAGGTTGGGGTTAAAAATTCTTTATTTTTCTGTTTTTTCCGAATCTCGGCTAATATTAATATTCTTTAAATTCAACACCTTTGCCCAACTTGCTTGTATCGTGTGTTGGTAGTAGTATTTTTGACTATTCTGTTTATTTTTTAAGTCTCTACTACAGTAATTTAAAATCTTTCTGTTTATATTTGGTCAAAATATTTAGTCTTATAATAGCACCGTTAATTACAAAACTGTACAAACAGTTCAGAACTTCAATCAATCTATTCTGAAATACTCTCTGAATATGACAACATTAATTTCCCCTCTACCGAGTCAAAAGCTATGTCAAAGTTGCTTGTAACAGAGCCTGTAGAAATGTTTATTAATGAATTTGATTCGGAATACTCAAGAGAACAGAATAAAAAATTGTTAGAGAGTATAAAGCTATTCGACAGTATGTAAGTCTAACATATTTAACCTTTTTTCAACGCTTTCAAAGTCTTTCTTTTCTTTAAGTGTTATTATTTGGTCAGCAATAATAAGTTTAATTTTATTTTCTGCTGATAAGTTTTCTATTTTCATATTTTATTTTCGGAAGTTTACGTCTTTAATATTACTGCCAACGTTTCGCTAGTATAATTTCGGCTTGAAATAAGTAAAAGACCGTATTTCGGCTAAGAAACAGTAAAAACAAATACAAAAAATCAACCGCCTAAATCCTAATACAAAAGCTGAAATATACTAGCTGTTATATTCTCGGCTTTTTAAAACCGCAAAATCCGATACACATCTAGGTATATCGGATTTCGAAATTAATTATCCTATTATGGTAAAATCAATAAACAAAAATAATAAAATATTATGATAACAGTTACACTAACAAAAGAAAATTATATCACTAAAGAAGTGAATATTCCAGAGGGAGTTATAAAAGAAGAAATTTATGATTATCAAGACCCCGCTCCATATTTTAAATACTATTATATTTCTAAAAAAGGAAATAAAAAAGAATGTGGAATTAAATGGGTTTAGCTTCGGCAGACAAGTTGCTCGAAGCTGGAATATAACGTCAGTCTGTGAAAAAACTATCGTTTGTTTCTTTCAAATATACTGTTTAATTCGAATAGTAAAGCAAGAAAAGTTGTATATTTAATGATGCAACACATCACAGGCCTTCCTCGCAATCAGATGGTTTTTTCTAGTTTAGAAGACACTATTTTACCAGAAAACCCCGTTCGTTTTATCGATGCTTTTGTTGAAGCATTGTCCTTAGAAACTTTAGGTTTTTCTGTTCAAAGCATTAAAGCAGAAGGTCGGCCGAGCTTTGATACAAAAATCTTTCTTAAAATTTATTTGTATGGTTATCTCAATGGGCTTCGGAGTTCCAGAAAGCTAGAAAAGGAATGCGCTCGCAATATCGAATTGCAATGGCTTTTATGCGCAATCATCCCCAACTATCATAGTATATCCGACTTTAGAAAACAGAATCCATCGGGATTAAAAAAACTCTTCAAACTCTTTGTTTCTTTTCTTAAAGATGCTGATCTAATTGGCTGCGAGATCATCGCTATTGATGGAACCAAAAGCAGAGCGCACAACAGCAAGAAAGCGAACTTCAACCAAAAGAAAATCGAGAGACACTTAGCATATATTGAAGAGCGAACCCAAGAATATCTAGCCGAATTGGCTAAAAATGATTTACAGGATAATAGCATTACAGTCACAAAAATCGCAGAAAAAATAGAGCGATTAAAAAAGAATAAATTACGCTACGAACTTCTAGAAGAAAAACTAAAAGAGAGTGGACAACCCCAAATAAGTACCACCGATCAAGATGCGAGAGCCCTTTTAGTTCAAGGAGTAGTAGTTGAGATCAGCTATAATATCCAGGCAGCCGTAGATAATAAGCATAATTTAGTTGTAGCTACTCACACCATAAATCGGAACGATCTTAACGCCTTAGGGGCTATCGCTTTGGAAGCAAAAGAAAATTTGGCCCTTGATACTTTTACCGTTTTGGTGGATAAAGGCTACCATAATGGAAGGGAAATTGCCCAATGCATAAACCATAACATCACTACCATTGTAGCGCATCCTACTCCCGGAACAAGTAAAGAAAGCGTCACGCAACCCGATTACTTGGTAGCCAAATTTAAATACGATGCAGAAAATGACACTTACACATGTCCTCAAGGAGAAACTTTAAAAACTACAGGAAGGTGGCATAAAAAAAGTGGAAGAACAGAACAAAGCGGTTATCAATTTAA
>NZ_JBGQOR010000024.1:0-4728 GCF_052119725.1 Flavobacterium sp. W20_MBD1_R3 | reverse complement strand
GTAGTTGGACCTATTTAATGTCATACTAAAAAATGAGTGAAATAATATTTAACATATAAGTCATATAAGAATTAAACTTTAAATGACCTTATGATTATTTAAGTTACATAAGGCTACCACAATCGAAACTTAAACTTACATGACTTATATGGTGAAAAAAATGCGACATTGTTTTATTCCTAATAGTTACTGTCCCCTGTAGAACAACACGGTAGTTATGGTTTTGAAAGAAATATTTAAATCCAGATAAATACTGCGATGCTTGATATAATACAAATCATACTGCAGTTTAATTAAGCTGTCTTCGATGGTTTCCCCATACGCATAATTGACTTGCGCCCAACCGGTAAGCCCGGGTTTGATGATGTGTCTGGTTTCATAAAAAGGCATTATTCCGGCAATTTCTTTAACAAAAACGGGGCGCTCTGGACGCGGTCCAATAACTGCCATATCGCCTTTTAGTATGTTGATAAACTGAGGAAATTCATCCATTCTGGTTTTGCGGAGAAATTTCCCAAACGCGGTCACTCGCGAATCATTAGTTGTAGTAAAAACAGCACCATTGGTTTCGGCATTTTTAACCATAGTTCTGAATTTTAATATTTTAAAAATAGCACCATCCTTTCCCACCCGTTCCTGTGAATAAAACAAATGTCCCCTGTTTCCTATTGCATTTCCAACTAAAATGAGCGGAAACAATAAAGAACCAACGACCAGACCAGATAAGGAAACGGCAATCTCAAAAATTCGCACCACAAGTAAATATAATTTATTTTGATTACTTCGACTAAAAGGGAAAAATCGGTAAAAATCTCGTGACATGTATTGCACCGGAATGCGATAGGTTTTACTTTCGTACACCTGCGTATATTCCCGAATAATATTTCCCAACTCCAGCAAATGCAACAATTGTTGGTACAAATCAGCCGTGATACCTTCCGTTTTTTGGGAAGCAATTACAATTTCAGAAACCCCATTTTCTTTTACAAAAGAAAACAAATCTTCTCTTTTTATATGCTGAACATAGTGGTAGGCTTCAATTTCTTTTTCATTAGTATCCACGTTAACAAACCCAATAATTTTGTAATGCGGATCAATATTTTCGAGACCTAAAATCAATTCTTGTACCTGCTCCTGATCACAAATCAAGATCGCTTTCTGAAAAAACCTATTAGAAGCTAAAAAACTAACATATAGCATTCGCCACAAAAATAACGAGAGGAAGATAACGAGAAAAAACAGCAATATTTGGAGTCGGTTTGAGGGCAACGCTGGAGAAAAAAAAGGCGTCAGTAAATACACCAAAACGGTCGTAGAAACCGTAATAAGAGTACTTTTCAACACCTGAAATTGGTTACTGGCCACTTGAAGATTGTACATTTCAAAAATAGTTCCAAATACATTCAGATAAACGGCCAACACGATCGTCCAGAAATAATTAGTAGTGGATATTTCAAAATAGTTAAAAGCAAATACTTTTCCCGTCACGTACAAAGCCGTCAAAACAAACAGAACGTCAAAAAGCCGAAGAATCATCTTTCGCTCTGATATTTCAAAATGCATTTTGTCAACTGAAAACATGATATATACTTTGGTACGGGTGCAATTTAATGTTTTTGTTCCAAAATAAATTTCTGGAGGTATATCTTTTTAAACAAAATGTACGTTTAACCAATATTTTTTTAAAATAGAAGCACATTCGCAACAAAATCCTGTGAAAAAAAATAGCGAAAATAAAGACCATTCGTTTCTTTTCCTTCCCCAACCCTAAAGGGAGGGAAAAAGAAAACATTACGCAATATCATTCCAAGATAGTCCTAAATTTTCGACTCGCTTTAGAGTCGGGGTAAAACGAAAATTAAAACCCAAACTCTCTAATTTTCGGCTCCCTTTAGGACCGGGGTAAAACGAAAATATATAGGAAATGTTTTTTTCTCTTGATTCTTCCCTCTCTAATCTTCCCCCTTTTCTCTTCACTACTCTTCTCTAACACTCTTTTTCCTAGGAAATCCCAACTGCACGTTGAGTAGCGACAACGAATACACAAACGCAGGAGCGGCAGTACGCATCGCGGCATGATTAATAGTTAAAAACCAAAAGGCCACAAAACACAATAAAAACATATTGAACTTATTTTCCAAATACAAAATCAACGGCGTAAAAAACAAAATCAATAACGCCAAGACCCCTAAAGATCCGTGCTCGGCCAGCATTCGAGTGATTTCATCGTGGGACAACACTTTGATCCCTGTTTCATCCTCCCGTACTTCCACTCCTTTGCCTACACCGACACCAAAAATTGGATTCTTAAAAAAAGTACTAATTTCATTTCTCGCGACATCCTCCCTGCCGGTAAACTGACTCTCTTTTGCCCTTCCTGCAGCATCTTGATTAGAATATCGTTTATTGATCAGGCCACCCGTCTGAAAGGAAGTGTACGTCCACGTGGCAAACATGGCAAAAACTAAGAGTATAATAATGTAGTTTAGTTTTACCCTGCCACCATGATTGGATTTAAAATATAAAAAAGCCAACAGCAACAATATCATCAGTAAACCGGTAATCATACCCCCTCGGGAGAACGTAATAATCCCCCGATAAGTAATATTTAACGCAAGTATAGCGTTGATTATCACTTGGAATTTTGTTTTAGAATCCAATAGTAATCTGGAGAAAAAAATAAACATTCCCAGTCCTAAGACGGTGGCCACCTGATTAGGTCCGTACCCTCCTGAGGTTTGAAAATTAGATTCGGTTCCAGTAATGACCTCCTGAACATTGGGGGTATACAGCGTCAAATACACCATACAACTGATAATAGGAAGCCCCATGCTCAGCAAGATTGCATTCATTTGATCCAGCCCAACCTTTCGCCGAAAGGTATACAAAGAGGCGAGTCCCAAACAAACGGGACCAGAAATATTAAAGGCAATCGCCTTGCGAATATTCGTATCAAAATTCAATACAAAGGTCGAAATAATAACACTGGGGACTAATAATAACAAGAAGATCCAGTACGGAATAGCCCCTTTGGAAAAACCACTGTAATACATCCCGATAAAAACAAAAAGGATAACCCCGTATTTAGAAATTTCATAGAGTGGATTTCCTCCGGTCATCCTTAAAAAGACTTCGCTTCCTACTACATAGGCTGCTGCAATTAGCGCTTCATTGTTTCGGTTTTGTTTTTTTATGATGTAATAAATTCCAAAGATAAAGATAGAATAACCATATATTTTTGCGGTAAAAGGCAACAAATATCCCAATGCACCCACCACCACATGGAAAAGAATTAAATAGAGATAGGATCGATCTTCGTTTTTCATTTGTAACTATTTTGCAACCAATTTAAATACTTTGCTATAACTATTGTTTCTGAATTGTGATCCAATACCGTTTGATACAGTGCGCGACCAAATTCCATTTGCAGTTCCTCACTATTGATTAATTCAATCAGCGACTCATAAAACAAATCTGCCCGTTGTGCAGCAACAAGAAAACCATTTGCACCATGAGCAATTAAAGAGGGTATTTCCCCTACTGCAGTTACTACTATTGGTTTTTTATGCCAGCCATACTCCAAAAGTGCCACAGGTAAACCTTCTGACTTCGAAGTAAGAATTCCAATTGCCGCTTGTTGCAAAATATGGGCTACATCTTGTTGAGTGCCGTAAAGGAACACCTTTTTTTCTAAATCAAAAGCAATAATAGAATCCTTAATTTTTTGGGAATAGGCATCATCAAAATCTTTTCCAACCAAGTGAAACGTCCACTCAGGATGGGATGCTTTTAGTTTAGCCGCAACTTCCAAAAGTAAAAAATGATCTTTTTGGGCTCTCAAATTAGCCAAACAGAGAATCCGCTTTCCAGGAATCCCCTTCAAAAAGGTATTTACACTATTCTTGTTTTCTTCCGATGGGAAATTAGGCAAATAAATCGTGTTCCTAAAATTCAATTTTTGTTCAGCCCAACCTTTCAATTTTTGATTGACAGCAACAATACCGCTAAAAAAAGGAATAACTTGACGTAGAACAAACGTAGGTCGCTGTGCCAGAAACTCACTGTCCCCATAATGATCATGCCAAATTAAGCGTACCCTTGGACAACTCAATTTCAATAAAAAAGCAAGAAAAAAAGAGGTGCTGTGCGCGTGAATAATCGAAACTTTATGGGTTTGTACATAACGCCGTAATTTAAAAAGTGCTTTTAAATCAATGATTCCCTTTTTATTTAAATGCAAATACGAAACACCCGCATCAATTTGATGTAGCAACGGTCCTTCTTTTCGAGTGACCACCAAACCTGAAAATTCAATTTTTTTCGCCAGCGCATTGGCATAACTGACCGCCATACGCTCTGCACCACCCGCATCGAGTGAATCTATAATTTGAATGATCCTCATATTGTTTGTTATCACTTATGTTACGTATTAATCTAAACTCCATTGCATCCGTCCGAATGATTTTTAAAGCTAAACCAAAACTTTCTTACTAATCCAAACGTTATGGCTTTTCCCCACGCCGTCTGTTCGAGTGATTTTTAAAGCCAAACCTAAACTTCCAAACCAGACCAAACGTCATGGCTTTTACCCACCCCGTCTGTTCGAGTGATTTTTAAAGCTGCAACAAATTAAACCTACCAAACCAAACCTAATAGCTTTAAAAATTGTATCGAGAACTTTAGATTACAATCGCTTCTCGATACGTTTTTGGCTAAACACCTTCTGTT
>NZ_JBGQOR010000023.1:0-5429 GCF_052119725.1 Flavobacterium sp. W20_MBD1_R3 | reverse complement strand
AAAACAAAAAACCCCATTCCGATAGGAATAGGGTTTTTAAAGAAAGGCGACGACATACTCTCCCACATAACTGCAGTACCATCTGCGCAGGCGGGCTTAACTACTCTGTTCGGGATGGGAAGAGGTGAGCCCCGCCGCAATAACCACCTTAAGAGGTTATAATTGCTTTGGGCAATTACTGTAATGTTGCTTATTGTTTTATAAACATCAATTACATAATATCTTAACATACTGAGATAAAGAAAATAAAAAGTTTGAGAAAGTTTCTTCCTGCCGATTGCTCGGCAGGAAAAGCGTACATAAGCTTACGGGTTATTAGTACTACTCGACTATGACATTACTGCCTTTACATCTATAGCCTATCAACGTGGTCATCTCCCACGACCCTTAAAAGAAATCTCATCTTGTGGTGGGTTTCGCGCTTATATGCTTTCAGCGCTTATCCCTTCCAAACGTAGCTACTCTGCGATGCCACTGGCGTGACAACAGATACACTAGAGGTTTGTCCAATTCGGTCCTCTCGTACTAGAATCAGATCCACTCAAATTTCTTGCGCCCACAGTAGATAGAGACCGAACTGTCTCACGACGTTCTGAACCCAGCTCGCGTGCCACTTTAATGGGCGAACAGCCCAACCCTTGGGACCTTCTCCAGCCCCAGGATGTGACGAGCCGACATCGAGGTGCCAAACCCCCCCGTCGATATGAGCTCTTGGGGGAGATCAGCCTGTTATCCCCGGCGTACCTTTTATCCTTTGAGCGATGGCCCTTCCATGCGGAACCACCGGATCACTATGCTCTACTTTCGTACCTGATCGACCTGTATGTCTCTCAGTCAAGCTCCCTTATGCCATTGCACTCTACGCACGGTTACCAAGCGTACTGAGGGAACCTTTAGAAGCCTCCGTTACTCTTTTGGAGGCGACCACCCCAGTCAAACTACCCACCAAGCAATGTCCCCCGCAAAACGGGGTTAGGCCTCAGACAAACAAAGGGTTGTATTTCAACAATGACTCCACAACGCCTAGCGACGCCACTTCACAGTCTCCAACCTATCCTACACATCATTTGTCCAAGGTCAATACTAAGCTATAGTAAAGGTGCACAGGGTCTTTTCGTCCCACTGCGGGTAAGCGGCATCTTCACCGCTACTACAATTTCACCGAGCTCATGGCTGAGACAGTGTCCAGATCGTTACACCATTCGTGCAGGTCGGAACTTACCCGACAAGGAATTTCGCTACCTTAGGACCGTTATAGTTACGGCCGCCGTTTACTGGGGCTTCATTTCAATGCTTCTCCGAAGATAACATCTCCACTTAACCTTCCAGCACCGGGCAGGTGTCAGGCCCTATACTTCATCTTACGATTTTGCAGAGCCCTGTGTTTTTGATAAACAGTCGCCTGGACCTCTTCACTGCGGCCAGCATTGCTGCTGGCGACCCTTCTCCCGAAGTTACGGGTCTATTTTGCCTAATTCCTTAGCCATGAATCTCTCGAGCACCTTAGGATTCTCTCCTCGACTACCTGTGTCGGTTTGCGGTACGGGTACTTATTACCTGAAGTTTAGAGGTTTTTCTTGGAAGCCCTTAGGCGCACTATCTCTTTGTCCGAAGACTCCGAGTACTATCGTATTTCCCCAAAACCCGTGGATTTGCCTGCGGGTCTTATAGGTAGGTACTTCAACGAACTATTCCGTCAGTTCGCGGCGCTTTCATCACTCCGTCACCCCATCACAGTAATAACTAGTACGGGAATATTAACCCGTTGTCCATCGACTGTCCCTTTCGGGTTCGCCTTAGGTCCCGACTAACCCACAGCTGATTAGCATAGCTGTGGAAACCTTAGTCTTTCGGTGTGCGGGTTTCTCGCCCGCATTATCGTTACTTATGCCTACATTTTCTTTTCTAACCAGTCCAGCAGGCCTTACGACTCACCTTCAACCCTGTTAGAATGCTCCCCTACCACTACCTAAATAAATAGGTAATCCATAGCTTCGGTAATACGCTTATGCCCGATTATTATCCATGCTCGTCCGCTCGACTAGTGAGCTGTTACGCACTCTTTAAATGAATGGCTGCTTCCAAGCCAACATCCTAGCTGTCTGGGCAGACAAACCTCGTTCTTTCAACTTAGCGTATATTTGGGGACCTTAGCTGATGGTCTGGGTTCTTTCCCTCTCGGACTTGGACCTTAGCACCCAAGCCCTCACTGTTATGAAACATTATATAGCATTCGGAGTTTGTCAGGAATTGGTAGGCGGTGAAGCCCCCGCATCCAATCAGTAGCTCTACCTCTATATAACTTTACGCATAACGCTGCACCTAAATGCATTTCGGGGAGTACGAGCTATTTCCGAGTTTGATTGGCCTTTCACCCCTACCCACAGGTCATCCGAAGACTTTTCAACGTCAACCGGTTCGGTCCTCCACTATGTGTTACCACAGCTTCAACCTGCCCATGGGTAGATCACACGGTTTCGCGTCTAACACTACTGACTAAAGCGCCCTATTCAGACTCGCTTTCGCTACGGATCCGTGGCTTAACCACTTATCCTTGCCAGCAACGTTAACTCGTAGGCTCATTATGCAAAAGGCACGCCGTCACCCCACGAAAGGGCTCCGACCGCTTGTAAGCGTATGGTTTCAGGATCTATTTCACTCCGTTATTCACGGTTCTTTTCACCTTTCCCTCACGGTACTGGTTCACTATCGGTCTCTCAGGAGTATTTAGCCTTAGCGGATGGTCCCGCCAAATTCAGACAGGATTTCTCGTGTCCCGCCCTACTCAGGATACCACTATCGTTATCTTCTTTTACTTATACAGGGCTATCACCTTCTTTGGCTTTACTTTCCAGTAAATTCTAATTCAATCCGCAACAAATGTCGTGGTCCTACAACCCCAATATTGCCGTAACAACATTGGTTTGGGCTAATCCGCGTTCGCTCGCCACTACTTACGGAATCACTTTTGTTTTCTTCTCCTCCGCCTACTTAGATGTTTCAGTTCAGCGGGTTTGCCCACCTATCGGTGTACTATGTCTTCAACATAGTGGGTTGCCCCATTCGGGTATCTACGGATCAATTCGTGTGTGCCAATCCCCGTAGCTTTTCGCAGCTTATCACGCCCTTCATCGCCTCTGAGAGCCAAGGCATCCCCCATACGCCCTTATTTTGCTTATTGTACCAACATTCAATTAAGAATGCCGTTTCTTTTACTTGTCTAATGATAAACAAGTAAAAAATGCTTTCTACTTTTTATTATTTTCTTATCTCAATATGTCAATGAACTTTAAAATAGTGTGCAGTGTGCAGTTTTTAGTATCCAGTCAAAACTGAATACTGATCACCGTAAGCTGATCACTCTTTTTGTGGAGAATAACGGAGTCGAACCGTTGACCTCCTGCGTGCAAGGCAGGCGCTCTAGCCAGCTGAGCTAATTCCCCAATCTTTTTTAAGTATGAATTGTGAATTACGAATTACGATGTATATCGTGATTTCTCAACTCTAGAATTTCTTCTTTTCTTAAGTCTTAAATAGTTGTCTCGGACAGACTCGAACTGTCGACCCCTACATTATCAGTGTAGTACTCTAACCAGCTGAGCTACGAGACACTCTTTATTACTTAATAAGTAAAGTCGTTGCATGCAACGCCTCTACGTGTATTATTTGAACTAACAGCAAGAGTAATATAATGTCCTTCTTTGTTTCCTTCTCGAACTTTCGTCTTCTTTCCCTAGCGTGTATTGCTACTAACACTAAGGCTCTAGAAAGGAGGTGTTCCAGCCGCACCTTCCGGTACGGCTACCTTGTTACGACTTAGCCCTAGTTACCAGTTTTACCCTAGGCAGCTCCTTGCGGTCACCGACTTCAGGCACCCCCAGCTTCCATGGCTTGACGGGCGGTGTGTACAAGGCCCGGGAACGTATTCACCGGATCATGGCTGATATCCGATTACTAGCGATTCCAGCTTCACGGAGTCGAGTTGCAGACTCCGATCCGAACTGTGACCGGTTTTATAGATTCGCTCCTGGTCGCCCAGTGGCTGCTCTCTGTACCGGCCATTGTAGCACGTGTGTAGCCCAAGGCGTAAGGGCCGTGATGATTTGACGTCATCCCCACCTTCCTCACAGTTTGCACTGGCAGTCTTGTTAGAGTTCCCGACTTGACTCGCTGGCAACTAACAACAGGGGTTGCGCTCGTTATAGGACTTAACCTGACACCTCACGGCACGAGCTGACGACAACCATGCAGCACCTTGTAAATTGTCTTGCGAAAGATCTGTTTCCAAACCGGTCAATCTACATTTAAGCCTTGGTAAGGTTCCTCGCGTATCATCGAATTAAACCACATGCTCCACCGCTTGTGCGGGCCCCCGTCAATTCCTTTGAGTTTCATTCTTGCGAACGTACTCCCCAGGTGGGATACTTATCACTTTCGCTTAGCCACTGAGATTGCTCCCAACAGCTAGTATCCATCGTTTACGGCGTGGACTACCAGGGTATCTAATCCTGTTCGCTACCCACGCTTTCGTCCATCAGCGTCAATATATTAGTAGTAACCTGCCTTCGCAATTGGTATTCCATGTAATCTCTAAGCATTTCACCGCTACACTACATATTCTAGTTACTTCCTAATAATTCAAGTCAGACAGTATCAATGGCCGTTCCACCGTTGAGCGATGGGCTTTCACCACTGACTTACCTGACCGCCTACGGACCCTTTAAACCCAATGATTCCGGATAACGCTTGGATCCTCCGTATTACCGCGGCTGCTGGCACGGAGTTAGCCGATCCTTATTCTTACGATACCGTCAAGCTGCTACACGTAGCAGGGTTTCTTCTCGTATAAAAGCAGTTTACAATCCATAGGACCGTCATCCTGCACGCGGCATGGCTGGATCAGGCTTGCGCCCATTGTCCAATATTCCTCACTGCTGCCTCCCGTAGGAGTCTGGTCCGTGTCTCAGTACCAGTGTGGGGGATCTCCCTCTCAGGACCCCTACCCATCGTTGCCTTGGTATGCCGTTACCATACCAACTAGCTAATGGGACGCATGCTCATCTTTCACCGATAAATCTTTAATATCATGTTGATGCCAACTCGATATACTATAAGGCATTAATCCAAATTTCTCTGGGCTATTCCTTTGTGAAAGGTAGATTGCATACGCGTTACGCACCCGTGCGCCGGTCTCTGCTTCCGAAGAAGCATACCCCTCGACTTGCATGTGTTAAGCCTGCCGCTAGCGTTCATCCTGAGCCAGGATCAAACTCTTCATCGTATATTGTGTGAGTTCAGATAAATCTGTTCTCTTTGTTTATTCGACTAAATTCTAGTGGTTTTTTCAAATCTCTCGATTCTATTACTCTTATTCTTTTGTCTTAAGATCTCTCTTAAAACGGCTGTCAATTCAATATGTCTAGGAACGT
>NZ_JBGQOR010000022.1:0-6116 GCF_052119725.1 Flavobacterium sp. W20_MBD1_R3 | reverse complement strand
CCAAAAATTAAAAATTGTTTTTGATTTCCTTTTCCATAGGCATTAATCATCATAGGTAAAATTCCATCAACAACATCATTGTCTTTTAATCCATCTAGGGTTATAGCGGGACCGTTTCGAACGGTAAAAGGAATTATCCTGATGCCTTCTTTACCAGATGGATCCTTACTAATTATTTTTAGTTGATGTAAACCATCAGTCAGTTTTCGAGTATCTAACTCAAAATTTACAGGGGCATCAAATTCTCCGATGGGTTGAATTTCATCATCTACAAATATAATTATTTTGCTTTTACTGTCCATTTTATTCGAAATTTATAACGGTTCTTTTTATATGATTTGCATCGGTTTCTTTTGGTTTTACCAAATATTTTATGGCAAAAAATAAGGTAACAAAAACGGTAGCCACCATAGTCCACACAATAACATAGTCCAAGTTACTTTCGGGACCTGCACCATGTGCTATACCTCTTAAAATTTTGGGCTGTTGCTTTTCACACATCGGACAGGCATAAGTTGCTATTGATAATATTGAAAACAGAATAGAAAATAGTGACTTTTTCATCTTACTTATTGTTTAGGTGCACTTAATTTTGCGAGATCCATTAATTTTTGTACTTGTTCCGGTGTTACCTTTTTAGCAGTGTTTCCCCAACTTGTTTTCTCATGGTTCATGATGGCTGCGACTTCTTCTGCGTTTAAATTTCCGTTAGTTCCTACTGCTGGCATTACTCCATAATCCTCTCTGGCATCATAACCATTCATAATGATACCTACCATAATTTCAGGATTGTCATCCAATACTATTTTACTTCCTTTTAAAGGAGGAAAAGCACCTTTTAGACCTTCACCATTTTGCTGATGACAACTCATACATTGAGCAGCATATAATTCGGCACCATCTAATTCCTTTGCACCAGCACCTGTCGTACCATCTGTTTCTTTTTTCTCTTTTTTATAAAGAAAATCTGGATTAGGTGTGCCATCTGGTAACTTTACTTGTTTTAATGATTGAAGATACGCTACTAAATTTAATGCCTCTTCAGTAGCTACTACATCTCCAATTTTACCATGCATAAATTCACTAGGTACATTCACTTTTATATCCCCTTTTTCTGCTTTTGATTTAATTTCAAATAACCAGGGATAAGGTGCCATGATGGATTGAGGCATGACAGTCCTGGGGTTGTATAAGTGAACCAAATGCCAATCCTGGCTCGGTTGCCTTACACCAATATTGGTTAAATCTGGACCGGTTCGTTCTGTACCCATTAAAGTTCCAGCATTTTGCCAGATACTTTTTCGCGTACTTAGAGCATAGTCAGCTGCTATCCCGGGTCTATCGCCCCAAGTTTTATCCATATCTACATTTCGAACTTGTTGCGAGTGACACCCGACACATCCCTCTCGAATGTAAATTTGTCGTCCGGCTTCTTGCTCTTTAGTAAGCGGAATACTTCCATATAATGGGGCATTATTTTCTTGATTGTACTGTGATGGAAGAACGGCAACAAAAAGCGTTAGTGTACCAAAAAGAATTGTAGCAAGTGAAAAGAGTTTCTTATGTTCGTGAAATAGACTCATCGTTATTTATATTTTAGTTTCAACTGCATTCGTGTCAATATTTTGATTGATCAATTCAAATGCTTTTTCTTTTATATCAATCTCAATTGTAGGTTTCATCATTTTATACATATTGTAAGCCAAAACAATATGAGAAAGCCACATTAACGTTCCTCCGATAGCTCTCCACAACCAATACGGGCCCATCATCACCACACTATCAATAAATGGTTTTCCTTCTGCCCACATCAATCCTTTGAGCGTACCACCAATCATAAGTGGTATAGTGTAAAATTGTAAGCCGATTAAAGCCAACCAAAAATGAGCACCAACACCCAGCTGTGGCGGTTCTTTGCCTGTAAGTCTTGGCACAATGGCATAAATACTTCCAAACAATAAAAAGGTAATGATACCATACATGGTTATATGAGAGTGAGCAATAGTAAAATCAGTAAAATGCCATATTAGATTAGTAGATCTGAAGGCTTCCGCAGTACCTTGGAAAGAACCTGTAAAATAATAGATAACACCCACAAAGAAGAATGGAAGGGAATAACTATTACTTATTTTTCCCCAAGAACCTCTAAATGTCATTAGATAATTAATGGTACCAGCGGTAACTGGAATAAGCATACCAACACTTCCAACAATAGCAACAGTTTGCAACCACCATGGTAATGCACTAAAAACAAAATGATGTGTGCCAATTACAGTATAAAAAAGAATTTGTGACCAAAAGGCAAGCACTCCTAAACTGTAGGAATAGATAGGTTTGTTCAGTTGTTGTGGCAGCAGGTAATATAAGACACCCAGCATGGAAAACATAAACCACATTCCAACGGCCTGATGCATATAATATCCTTGTACTATGGTTTCACCAATACCATCTTGTCCCATTGGGATATAAGCAATTATAGCAACAATAAGGATAAAGATATAAGATGCGATAATGAACCAGTTTGAGATGTATATTTCATGTGTGGTTCTTTTAGCTACAGTTTTAATAAAGTTAATCACGGTAAGCATCAAACCATAAGCCCATAATGCCATTATTGGCCAGATAATTTCACGATATTCACCACCACCATTATTAATTCCAGCCATTAAAGATATGCCACCAACCAACATCGCTACATTTACACATATCAAAGCCGTCCAGCCATTTTTTATACTGTGCAAAGGAGCATTACTCACCATTGGAACGATATAATAACCCAATCCCATGATTCCGATAGTTGCCCAAGCCCAAAAAACTAAATTGGTATGAACTGCTCTAAGTCTTCCTATACTTAACCAACTGAAGGTATCTGCATCTGGTGCAATAAATTTAATACCTACATATTCGCCAACACTACTGCCAATAAATAACCAAAATACGGCCGTACCTAAAAACCATAAAATCAATTTAGTCAACTGCGGATCAATTTTAGGGCGTTCTATTGTGGGACGTTTTACAGCAAAATAACGATAATTGGTTTCTGAACTAATGTTCTTAAGTAATCCTTTTTTGTCTTCAGCTATTCCATTTCCGGATAATTCAGTTGATGTTAGACTGTAATCCAGTTTTTGTTTCAGTTCTTCTAATTTTTCAATGGAAGGGATATTTTCTGGATTAGAAAGATATGCTGCTAATTCTTCAGCTTCTTTTGTTTTTTGGGAGTTGAAGAACTGATTAAATCCCTTGTTTACTTTTATCGCTAAATATAGAAGAGCGAAAAATAAAGGAATAAAGACCAAAACTAAAGTAATAATAACTCCCGGTTCAGAAAATAAATGCGCTCTATTTGCAGGTGCAGTTTGTGCGAAAGTTACTTGCGGCAGCAGTGAGATAACACCGAGAATCAGAATCGATATAGTGGTATTGGATTGATTTTGTTTCTTTTTTAAAATTTCAATTTCCGAAGTACTTAAGTTATTGAAGTATTTTTTAAATTTATCTTTTTTAGTCAAATTTTTATCATTGAAAAAATGAGTAGTAACGGTATTTAGTTTCAGAACTAAAAGGAAAACCAGCCCAACAATTATTATAATTAAGCTTGTCATTAATCCTATAAAACCTATTGATTTATTTGGAAAAAAACTTACTCCACTATCCGTTTGAGCACTTGTCGCTAATGGTAAAAGGAAAGTCAATGCTACAAAAAGGATCTGCTTTGAAAAGGTATGTTTCATTTGAAAAGCCATAATTATATATTTTAAATTATATTGTAGAATTTTTTTAGAGATAATTAAAAAAAGAGTTAATAGTGGTACTTTTTATTTCAAAAAAGAAAACCGCTAAGCTGTTCCTTTCAATATTTTATTCCAATATAGCCAGGGTAAAACTTTTGTTTTTAAGATCCACATCGACCATCTTGGTTTTGCTTGATCAATAGGAAAAGACATTTTTGGAGTATTGCTGTAATCAAACTCAGCCAACATTAATTTTCCGTATTGAGTAGGAATTGGGCAAGCTGCATAACCATCGTATTTTGCTGTAGGTTGTTTATTGTCTAGTATCGAAAGTACATTTGCAACAACTACAGGAGCTTGTTTGCGTATGGCTGCACCTGATTTTCCACAAGGGGCGCTTGAACTGTCTCCCAATGAAAACACATTTGAAAACACATTGTGTTGCATTGTATATTTGTCAACATCAACATATCCTAATGGGATTGTTAGATTCGTGAGTGGGCTTTTTTTAATAAAGTCTGGTGCTGATTGTGGAGGTACGGCATGGCATAAATCAAATGGAATTGATTTTCGTTCTACTTGACCGCTACTATTTTCCTGTTCGTAATACGCAATTTTTTTATCCCCATCAATTTCAGTAACATCAACTTTAAAATGAGTTTTTATATTTCCTCTTTTTACTACTTCATCCAAAGTTTTCGCGTATTCTTTTATTCCAAAAATGATACTTCCACCAGAAAGGTAATGAACATCACATTTATCGAGGATTCCTTTTTTACGCCAATAATCGACAGCTAAATACATAACTTTATGCGGTGCTCCACCACATTTTATAGCTCCCTTCGGATTGGTAAAAATTGCTGTTCCTCCTTCGAAGTTTTTTATGAACTCCCATGTTTTTGGTGCAAATTCAAAAGAATAATTACTGCTTACATTATTTTTTCCTAACGTTTCTTTCAGACCTTTAATTTTTTCCCAATCTAATTGTATGCCTGGACATACAATTAAAAAATCATAACTAATTTTTTTGCCATTAGTACAAACGACTGTATTCAGTTGCGGTTCAAATTTAGTTACTGCTTCTTTTATCCAAGTAGTTCCTTTTGGTATAAAATCCTTTTCCTTCTTTACCGTTTTATTAATATCATAAACTCCAGCACCAACTAAAGTCCAAGCTGGCTGATAATAATGTTTCTCGGAAGGTTCAATAATTGCAATTTCTAAATTGCTTCTTTTTAGAAGTAATTGCGAAGCTACTGAAAGACCAGCATTTCCTCCACCTATGATTACTATTTGATAATGACTTGACATTTTGTTATAAATTTTAATTATACAAATTAAATCAAATTCAAGAATAGGTATGTGGTGCTTTAATGGGTTTTAATGGTACTTTTTACTTTAAATAAAAAACACTGATAAATGTCATTGTTTATAAAATAATACCATCGGCCATTTCAATAATTCTATCACTGGCTTTTGCAAAATCATTGTCGTGGGTTACCGCAAGTACCGTTTTATTAAATTCGGTTGTCAGATGTTTGAACAAATCAAAAACAATTGCTGCATTTTTACTGTCTAAATTTCCCGTTGGTTCGTCGCCCATAATGATTTTTGGATCGTTTATTAAGGCTCTGGCAATGGCAACGCGCAGTTGTTGTCCACCAGAAAGTTTGGAAGCCGGTTTTAAGGCTTGGTCTTTTAAATCTAATTTTTCTAAAATGGAATACGCTCTCGATTCAATTTCTTCTTTGGAATATTTTCCTAATTTGAGTGCCGGTATCATTACGTTTTTTAAACTTGAAAATTCAGGTAATAAATAATGGAACTGAAAAACAAAACCTATTTTTTCATTGCGAATAACAGCTAACTGTTCTTTTGTTTTTTGGGTTAAATTTTCACCATCTAAAATAATATTTCCTTCATAATCCGTATCCATTGTTGAGAGAAGGTATAACAAAGTCGATTTTCCTGAACCTGATTTTCCTACCATAGTTACAAATTCTCCTTTATGAATGTCAAAACAAATATCGTTCAATACCTTAAATTTTTCGGGTTCGTAAAAATATTTACTAACTCCTTTTGCCTGCAATAGTAGTTCTGATTGTATCATTTTCTAAAAATTGTTATAGGATCTAATTTAGCTGCTTTTCTGGCCGGAATATATCCCGCCAATGTGGTTACGAGTAATCCGAATCCTATTCCTAAGCCAAAGAATTTTGGGAAAAATCGAAGCGCAAAAAAATCACTTTCGAATACTAATATATACCTCTCAATTTTATCAAAATCCAGCCATTGGTGAATTTGACCATTATACATACATGTTACAGATAGCGGTTCAATAGGACATTCCTTAAAATCAATTAATTGGGATCCATTGCCCTT
>NZ_JBGQOR010000021.1:0-9595 GCF_052119725.1 Flavobacterium sp. W20_MBD1_R3 | reverse complement strand
AAAAATTGTATCGAGAACTTTAGATTACAATCGCTTCTCGATACGTTTTTGGCTAAACACCTTCTGTTATCAATTACAACCCGTTCTAGCCAAAAACACTCGAAGTGACGTGAAGGATTTAAATGCCATAGAATAGTAGCAACATACCCCACTACCGTCTGTTCGAGTGATTTTTAAAGCCAAACCTAAACTTCCAAACCAGACCAAACGTAATTGCTTTTACCCTCTCCGTCTGTTCGAGTGATTTTTTAAGCTAAACTAAAATTTTTGTACCAGACCAAACGCAATAGCTTTAAAAATTGTATCGAGAACTTTAGATTACAATCGCTTCTCGATACGTTTTTGGCTAAACACCTTCTGTTATCAATTACGACCCATTCAAGCCAAAAACACTCGAAGTGACGAAATAAAATTAAACATCACATTACCCACGCCGTCTGTTCGAGTGATTTTTAAAGCTACAGCAAATTATTCATACCAAACCAAACGCAATAGCTTTAAAAATTATATCGAGAACTTTAAATCATAATCGCTTCATACCCGCGCCGTCTGTTCGAGTGATTTTTAAAGCTACAGCAAATTAGTCCTACCAAATCAAACGCAATAGCTTTAAAAATTGTATCGAGAACCTTAGATCACAATCTCTTCTCGATACGTTTTTGGCTAAACACCTTCTGTTATCAGTTGCAACTCGGTCAAGCCAAAAACACTCGAAGTGACGAAATAAAAAAACTACACGACGGTATTAAGAACATTTATTTATCAAACTTCTTTTTAGATAAATTAACCAAATCATCAAAACATCCATTTATTACTGCTTCTTTTTTAGCTCTTGACCACTTTTTTATTTGCTTCTCTTTTTCAATTGCCATGTTAATATCTGTGAACTCACAATAAAAAACCAATTCTAATGGTCTTCGGATAATAGTGTAACAGTCCGGATAAAAACCTGAATTATGCTTAAACATTCTACTCTCCAAATTACTAGTAACCCCTGTATAATAGGAATTATCAGAACATTTTAAAATATAAACATAAGATTGCTTCATCCTTTTTTTATTTAACAACGTTATCATAGCCCCATTCTATTCATTAATCCCCCACTACCGTCTGTTCGAGTGATTTTTAAAGCTACAATAAATTAGTTCTACCGAACCAAACGCAATAGCTTTAAAAATTGTATCGAGAACTTTATATTACAATCACTTCTTACCCACACCGTCTGTTCGAGTGGTTTTTAAAGCTACAATAAATTAGTTCTACCAAACCACACGCAATAGCTTTAAAAATTGTATCGAGAACTTTAAATCATAATCGCTTCTCGATACGTTTTTGGCTAAACACCTTCTGTTATCAATTACAACCCGGTCAAGCCAAAAACACTCGAAGTGACGTGAAGGATTGAAATGCCAGAGAATAGTAGCAACATACCCACTACCGTCTGTTCGAGTAATTTTTTAAGCTACAGCTATTTATTCATACCAAACCAAATGCAATAGCTTTAAAAATTGTATCGAGAACTTTAGATTACAATCGCTTCTCGATACGTTTTTGGCTAAACGCTTCCTTTTTCAATTAAAATCACCCCTGCCAAAAACACTCGAAGTGACGAAATAAAATTAAACATCACATTATAAACTCCGTCTGTTCGAGTGATTTTTAAAGCTACAGCAAATTATTTACACCAAACCAAACGTCATAGCTTTAAAAATTGTATCGAGAACTTTAAATCATAATCGCTTCTCGATACGTTTTTGGCTAAACACCTTCTGTTATCAATTGCAACCATTTCAAGCCAAAAACACTCGAAGTGACGAAATAAAATTAAACATCACATTATAAACCCCGTCTGTTCGAGTGATTTTTAAAGCTGCAGCAAATTATTCGCACCAAACCAAACGTCATAGCTTTAAAAATTGTATCGAGAACTTTAAATCACAATCGCTTCTCGATACGTTTTTGGCTAAACGCTTCCTTTTTCAATTAAAATCACCCCTGCCAAAAACACTCGAAGTGACGAAATAAAATTAAACATCACATTACCCACGCCGTCTGTTCGAGTGATTTTTAAAGCTACAGCAAATTATTCACATCAAACCAACCGCAATAGCTTTAAAAATTGTATCGAGAACTTTAAATCATAATCGCTTCATACCCACGCCGTCTGTTCGAGTGATTTTTAAAGCTACAGCAAATTAGTTCTACCAAACCAAACGCAATAGCTTTAAAAATTGTATCGAGAACTTTAGATTACAATCGCTTCTCGATACGTTTTTGGCTAAACGCTTCCTTTTTCAATTAAAATCACCCCTGCCAAAAACACTCGAAGTGACGAAATAAAATTAAACATCACATTACCCACGCCGTCTGTTCGAGTGATTTTTAAAGCTACAGCAAATTATTCACATCAAACCAACCGCAATAGCTTTAAAAATTGTATCGAGAACTTTAAATCATAATCGCTTCTCGATACGTTTTTGGCTAAACACCTTCTGTTACCAATTACAACTCGGTCAAGCCAAAAACACTCGAAGTGACGGGAAGGATTGAAATGCCAGAGAATAGTAGCAACATACCCCACTACCGTCTGTTCGAGTGATTTTTAAAGCCAAACCTAAACTTTCAAACCAGACCAAACGTAATAGCTTTTACCCTCTCCGTCTGTTCGAGTGATTTTTAAAGCTACAGCAAATTAAACCTACCAAACCAAACGCAATAGCTTTAAAAATTGTATCGAGAACTTTATATTACAATCACTTCTTACCCACTACCGTCTGTTCGAGTGATTTTTTAAGCTACAGCTATTTATTCATACCAAACCAACCGCAATAGCTTTAAAAATTGTATAGAGAACTTTAGATCACAGTCGCTTCTTACCCACGCCGTCTGTTCGAGTGGTTTTTAAAGCTACAGCAAATTAGTCCTACCAAACCAAACGCAATAGCTTTAAAAATTGTATCGAGAACTTTAGATTACAATCGCTTCTCGATACGTTTTTGGCTAAACGCTTCCTTTTTCAATTAAAATCACCCCTGCCAAAAACACTCGAAGTGACGAAATAAAATTAAACATCACATTATAAACTCCGTCTGTTCGAGTGGTTTTTAAAGCTACAGCAAATTAGTCCTACCAAACCACACGTCATAGCTTTAAAAATTGTATCGAGAACTTTAAATCACAATCGCTTCTCGATACGTTTTTGGCTAAACGCTTCCTTTTTCAATTAAAATCACCCCTGCCAAAAACACTCGAAGTGACGAAATAAAATTAAACATCACATTACCCACGCCGTCTGTTCGAGTGATTTTTAAAGCTACAACAAATTAGACCTACCAAACCAAACGCAATAGCTTTAAAAATTGTATCGAGAACTTTAGATCACAATCGCTTCTCGATACGTTTTTGGCTAAACGCTTGCCTTCTTCAATTTAACGCCTCTCAACGCGCCAGTAATTTTTCAATTTCTGCTTCAAAAAAATCCATCGTATAGCCCCTGGACCATTCTGCTCCTGTAGTTTGTTTGTAATCAAAAACGCTTTGGTTACTCAAAACCGTTTCGATTTGCAAAATATCTTTTTCAAGATCCATTTCCAGCAAAATCCCTCTGTTCCCATAATCCAGCATAAAAGGCACACATGAAACAGCGGTTGCCAGAGGAACACAACCCCAAAACAGACCCTCGGCAATCACTTTTGGCCACCCTTCACTATCGGAGGGCAACACTACAAAATGACTGTCCTGATAGGCTTTTTGCAGGGTTTCTTTGGATTGATTTCCTTTCAAGAAAACAATAGACTCGAGCTGATTCGCTGCAACATATTCCTCCAAAACATTACGTTCTACTCCTTCCCCATACAGACGCAAGCGCACTAAATACCCTTTTTGATGCAAATTTTCAACCAATTGAACAGCATACAGCGGATGCTTCCCATAAACTAATGTACCTACAAAAACAAAATCGACCACACCCTGCAATACTTTTGGTACCACTGCCATTTTATCTTTTTCAGAATAGGTAGCCGTAAAAAAAGGTTTGATATTTCCAGAACTGCCCTCCCACTCGCCATACACTAAAACCTGCATGTTTCTCGTCAAAAAAGTGTTACTTAAAATCCATCGTTGCAGTTCATAGGTCCAAGGTTGCTTGGATTTGGGATCCCAATTCCCGGCATATTTAGCAGTTTTGGGAGTATTGGGAAATAAGATTTGAACAAAACAGCCTAGCAAACCAATGTTTCCTGGACACCGTAAATGAATGTGATCGGCATTTTTCATACCAACAAAAATGTACCGACAAATACTCGGAATTTTAAAAAAAGCATTAAAGAGGCTTTTAAAGTTGAGTATGTCAAAATTAGCAATTGCAGTAAATTTGATATTTGAATGATTATAAGCGCAGTCTATAGCAGTTTTATCTGTTGATGCCATTGGTGCTACTATCAAAATCTCTTTTACGTAGTTCCCCCAAATATTCATTTCAAGAACATAAGGAGCATACGCATAATATTTCTTCTCTTCTTTTATGTGAGGAACATGAGTGATAACAACAAACTTCATATTTAAAATTCAATTTATATATTATTTTTTAGGTTTTCTGATCCACAAACTCCACCAACCCACTGTCCTGCCTATTGCTTCCGTAAAAGCTTCTTTTTTACTGTTGCCCGTTAAAGCATTACTAAACCGAATACCAGTCAAAAGTAATGTAATTGCGTGCCATTTTAATTGATGTTCTAATGTTGGCTTAGGATTTTTAGTTCTCCATACATACCAACCATTTCGCACCACCATTTTGCCGTATTTATAGGAATTGGGTCTCCCGGACGGATGATGGTAGTGACTCAATTGTACTTTTGTATTGATGACATTTTTGCCAAATTGCAAAGCCCGAATACTAAAATCCGCATCTTCATACAATCCATAGCCTTCAAAATAAGTGGAAAACCGAAGGGAATCAAACACTCTTTTTCGAAAAGCAAATGACATGCCTATTAGTAAATCTACTTCATATACTTTATCATTCAAAGGGAACCCACAGGTTTTACCATGCGAATAATCAGGCATTTTTCCGGGACCTAGATTAGATTGCAGCTTCAGATAATTACGCACTACATTACGTTGTCCTTCTTTATAAACAAACCCCTCAAACTGAAAATAACGATAGGAATCATATTTTTTATCGGGAGCAGTCAAGTTCCAACCATTTTCATTAATGGCTACCCCTCCAACTCCGGAAATCATTTCATCAGCCGCAAAAGTTTTGATTAATTCCTCCATATAAGTAGAAGTTAATTCTGTGTCGTCGTCCAGAAAAGCAACTATGTCATTGGTGGGAGCCACTTGATCCAGTCCAAAATTCCTTTGCTTCGTCAAGCCACGACAAAAATCAGGCACTAAAAAATAGTGAAGATTTACATTCCTCATTTCGGCAATCATGTGTTGCGTTTCTTGATTTACAGACCCATCGATAATTAAAATTTCATCTGGAATTACTGACTGTACCTGAACTGATTGCAACAATTGACGCAACGATTGCGGTCGCATATAGGTACATATTATTAGGGATATTTTCATAACTTATTTGTATCTAATTCCTAACGCACGTAATTTTTTTGCATAAAAAACCGATTTCTTAAATTGAAGATTCTTGTACGGCAGTCGGAACAAACGATACAAAAAAGTAACTTTAGAACCTGTCAGTAAATAATGTGTAAAATGCTTATACTTGTATTCCGTCAACTGCGTAGGGGAATAATGCTTTAAAATACCATACATCACTGTTGGACTGGGTACAGGAACAACTGTTTTTACTGGTGTATCCAATTCCCAAGGTTGTACTTTCCTTTTTTTTCCAATAACCTTAGCTTGCGTTCCCCAAAATCGATAGCCTCCACTGGGTGGTTTTAAATGCAAATTAACAGCAAATGGATTAGCTAAAACAATTACTCCAATTTTACTTAACGACATTCCAAAATCACTATCCTCACCATAGCCGCCATCAAAATTGACATCATTGCCAACCAACTGATTTACAAATTCCCGCTTAACACACGAATTTGCATTACTAAACATTTGGGTGCAACCAGCAACAAATGGAGGGCGGCGTAATTGTTCTAACTTATGGTCCAAATCATCTAAATTTTGTTTGTGGTGATCCGCACGGATATCCAGCCCGTTACAGGCTCCAACTGAATAGGTTTGTAGAAACCGAAGGTGGTTCTCGATAAAATCCGCAGGAATCCGAATGTCATCATCTCCAAAGACAATGTAGTCTCCAGTACTCAGAACAATCGCTTCATTTCTAGCTCTACAACTGCCTTTAGACTGCTGCCAAATTACTTTTAATTCGAAGGGGTAATTCTTTTGTTGGTATCCAGTTTCATCCCTGTCGCTAGATGGAGTGGCATCTACCACAATAACTTGGGTAGGTTTATAATTTTGATTCGATAAATCGTCTAATAATTGCAAGGTATATTCTTGCCGGAACATCGTAGGTATAATATAACTTACCGCAGGCTCTCCCTGCATAGCAAGAAGCGCCCGAGAAGGAACTCTAGCCGTTACGTCCCTTTTTTTATAGGTATTCTTGACTCTGAAAAAGGTAGTCCATTCCGAAATTTTCCAAAAGCCTAATCTATAGATCATAAAAAGCGCATGGCTTATTTTATAATTTTTCCTAAAAAAAAGATGACGGTCTTCTTGTGAAATACCAACAACTTCGTTTTGTGCAGTAGGAAATAAATTTTTAACATACAACGGGACACCCCCTAAAAAACGGATGCATCTGAAACCAAAATCCAAAGCCTGCATTTGGGGATTTTCATAATCACTATCAAAACCTTTTGTGATGTCCCATACTGATTTACGAACCGCAAAAGCATTGGGATTAACCCTCCAGCTGACGCATTGGTCTAAACCCTCAAAATCATTTAAATACCAAAAAAACACAGCGGTTTGATAAACCAATTCCGGAAAAACATTTTTATAGCCTTGTTCAAAAGAGCTATGCCAGATATCCCCTGCTCCTTTAGATAAGACTTCTAACTTTTTAAAATCAGGAGTACCTGCATACAATAGTACTTCACCTAATACCGTCGTATATTCTTTTAATTGTATTCTTCCCATTTATACTCTAAACTTAAAATAGTTACTTATTACCGGACTCCTACCTATAAATATTCTGTAGTGTAACTCTCTACTTCTTTTTTAGATACTGTCTAAAACTATAAAGAACATAAACGCAACACAGTGGAAATCCTTTTTTATAACGTTATTACTTTAGTAGCCCCTTACATACGTTTCTATAAAACACTACACTCTGTTGCGCCACTTTCTCCATACTGAATTTTTCGTTTACTTTCTTTCCTGCCGCTAAACCAAACTCTTTTTGCAAAACAGCATCATCCAATAATTGAACAATTTTGGTTGCGTATTCCAAATGATTTTTGGGATGCACTAAAAACCCACTGACACCTTCATCAATTACTTCCGGAGCCCAGCCTATATTTGAAGCTACAATAGGTTTTTGCATGGCCATAGCCTCAATCCAAGAAACGGGTAAAGCTTCCGCAAAAGTAGGAAATACACAAACCGTCGCGCTGCTTATTTGATTTTTTATTTCATCATAAGGCACAGCGCCTAGATAAGTTACATTTAGCAGCGCAGCTGGAGAAAAGAGGCCTTGCATCATCTGCCAAGTAGAAGAATGCCCCGAAATAATATCTGGAACATCTTTCCCTACCAGAATTAATTTTGCCTCTGGCTTTTTAGCGACCACCGCATTAAAAATAAAGGGTAGTTCCAATAATCCTTTCTTTCGAATTAAACTCCCAAAATAAAGTATGGTGTTTTTATTGATGTTACTGAAAGTATTATTGTCATTGCATTTGATATTGTTCTTATTAAATACTTCCATATCAATACCATTTGGGATAATCGAGAACTTTTTATTTAAATGAAACACTTCATTTGTGGTATCAGCGGTAAACTGACTCACAGAAAGCAACCCATCCGCATGCTTCAACGCTCTTTTTTCATGAAACCGATTCACCCATTTTACAGGACGCTGATCCAAGTGACAAAAATAAGTGTCAGAACCATTCAACCGAATCACAACCGGACATTTTTTTGGGGATATAAAGGACGTAATTCCAGTCCAATCTGGTGCTTCTACTAAATCAATCTCTTTATCATCGTATAAAGTATTTATAATTTCCTCCAGTTTTTTTCGGGTGAGATACCACGACAATCCCTTAAATTTCACATTTCTGATTTGTTGAATACAAATGCCATGGTCATAAAAAATACCTTCTTCTTTTTGGGCATATACTAAAACACGAACCGAACATCCTTCCGCCAAAAGTCCCATCGCCAGATTTTTGATACTAGTACCTATTCCTCCCGAACTTCCTGTTTTTGGGTGTGGATATTCCGGCGTTAAAAAAGCTATTTTCATGATTTATTTATTAAAAAAATCTTTGATAATTACACTGGTAAACAATCGTGCTCCAGTATCATTTAGATGTCCGCACGAAGAAAAATACTGATCTCCCTCTACCGCTCTTTCATAATTATGAATTTCAGGATAAAGCTGTTGCACTTTTTCAAAATAATTCAATCCCTTGGTATTGGTACACATGGGGGTCATCACAGCAATCAAATTGATATTATTGTCCTTGCAAAGCTGTTTGATTTCTTCATAATACTTGTTACGCAACGGCTTTAAATTTGCTAAGTTATTTTTCATATTACCCTTTTTTTTAACTAAAGGATAATACCCCAAATGAGCTAAATTCGTTGTAGGCTCTTTTGATACTGTTTTATAAAGTTCTCTAAACCCAATCTTAGAATCAAAGGCAACATACCTATAAAAAGGCACATAGTACAATTCATTAAAATCTGTCTCTTCAGAAAAATGATTGCGAATAGTTTTAGAATCATGAATAAAGGGAAGAAAACGGGATGAAACACCTTCATCTCGCTTCTCATTCGACAAATTCAAATCGGTCTCCAATATCACATTCTTTATCGTATACTTTCGTTCCACCATCAGTTTTAAGAGCAATGAAGCTTCAAACAAATGGCCACCGCTCATCCCATAATTAAACGTTTTAAATCCTTTTTCGGCAAACATAGGAGCTACAAAATGATTATTGGCTCTGGAAGATCCTAAAATAACCACATCGTAATCGCGCGCTGCTGAGTTGTAAACATAATCAATTTTCCCTCTATTCGAAGACTGTAAATAAACAGTGGTGTACAAAAAGTCCAATACCACTGACAGTAAAAGTAGTAGCACAAGGGTTTTGACGGTAAAAATTAAAAACTGCTTCATTGTTGCTTTGTTCTGTATTATTATTCTAGTATTTTTATGTATGGTATTTGACACCTGGATTTGACAAACCAATCTTTTATCACATCGAGCGTAGACGAAGGACTCGATTTGATAATTAAAGTGCTCACTATGTCACGTCGAGTGCAGTCGAGACGCTTTTATTACTTAATGAATCTCGACTGCGCTCGTTTTGACTACTCGAGATCTTTTGTCACGTCGAAAGTTTATACTGAGCGGAGTCGAAGTACAGTCGAGACGCTT
>NZ_JBGQOR010000020.1:0-20073 GCF_052119725.1 Flavobacterium sp. W20_MBD1_R3 | reverse complement strand
TTGTGACCCGACTGGGGCTCGAACCCAGGACCCCATCATTAAAAGTGATGTGCTCTACCAACTGAGCTATCGAGTCATTTTCTTCCCTTGAATGCGGGTGCAAATATAAGGACTTATTTTGGAGTTTTCCAAGCAATTTTATTATAAATTTGTCTTTTTTAAACAAAAATACTCAACACCTTAATTTGTAAGGTTTTATTCAGATGAAAAAAATTATTTTATTAGGTTATATGGGTTGTGGGAAGTCCACAATTGCAAATAAGTTGTCTAAAGTTATCCAAATTCCTTTTGTAGACTTGGATGAAATGATAGTAGAAAAGATGAATTTGTCCATAAATGCTATTTTTGAAAAGCATGGAGAAATTTATTTCAGAAAATTAGAACACGATGTTTTTATCGAATTGTTAAATGCTCCCGAGTCTTTTATTATAGGTTTAGGTGGAGGAACTCCTTGTTATGCTAATAATCATGAATTGTTAAATGGAGACAATGTTGTTTCTATTTATCTAAAGGCTTCTATTGAAACGTTGTTTAACAGATTAGCTTTTAATGCAAGTAAGCGTCCGCTGATTGCCGATAAAAATCCTGAAGAGATGAAAGAGTTTATAGCAATGCACCTCTTCGAAAGAAGTTTTTATTACAACCAAGCGCAATACAAAGTTGTGGTTGATGACAAAACAATAGATCAGACTGCTACTGAAATTGCAGATCTCTTAGCTTAAATACGCATAATTAGTGTCGTTTTCATCGAAAACAACTTGTACATGCTCTAATAACGAAGTAGAAAGGGAGATGCCTTTAAAATCTGCTTTTACAGGGTATTTTTTGTGATTTCTGTCTACAAGTACCGCGGTTTTGAATTTTTTCAAAGGGACACCTATAAAGTGTCTTACGGCATAGATGAGTGTTGTTCCGGAGTTTAATACATCATCTACAAGAACCAATCCTTTATCAGTATACTGTTCTTTTGATAACGAAGTGTGAATGGGTAATTGAGGATTTTGTTTGTTGATCTGCACTTCGCAAAGTGAAACTTTAATAGGGGAAATAGTTTCCAGTACGGAGGCTATTTTTTTTGCGAAAATGAAACCATTACTGGCAATTCCCGCAATGACTATTTCCTCTTCGTCTACGAAAGTTTCATAAATTTGGTATGCAATTCTTTTTATTTTGTGCTCAATTTCCTGATTTGTTAAGATGATATTTTTGCTCATTGTTTTAGTATCTGGTATAACGGTTAGTGTTGTGCGGCTCTTGTGGTCTAGTAAAAGACTAAGATTTAGGCTTCATCTTCGTCTGTAATTATTTCATTGCCAAATTCATCAATATCTCTTCGGTCTTTTTTAGTAGGTCGTCCAGTTCCATTTTTGCGATAATGTTCTTTGGATAATTTCAAGAGTTCAAGATGTTGATAGGCTTCTGCAGGAGTATCGTTTCGTCTGTAAATGTCAACCAGTTTAGCTCCGACACGATTTTCCGGGATATCTAATACCGTGATGATTTGGGTAATTTGGTCTTTTCGAAACGTGATTTTGTCAGTAGCGAAAACTTCCTTTGAAGGCTTGGCAACAAGGCCATTAACGGTTACATGATTCTTTTTGCAGGCCTCTGTTACCATATTTCGGGTTTTATAATACCGTACACACCATAAATATTTATCTATTCTCATAAATTTTCTAAAATAGGAGTTAAATTGTTTACAAAAATCAATCAATATTGTATCTTGCGCACTTAAAAAAATTAGCTATAATGAACAAATTTAAGTATTATTTTATTCTATTAATTACAACTATCTCTTTATTTTCATGTTCAAAGGATGAGGCTGCTGAAATTCAACCACCTAGAGATTTCGCAGTGCAATATGCTACTGATTTAACAGATATTGAAGAATATTTAAAAAATTATTATATCACTGTGGTTGATCATGCTGGTTTTCCAGATGATCAGGATGTTACTTTTACAAAAATTGAAACAGGCGGAACTCAACCTTCTGTTTATTCTTACTTAAATAGCAGCACGTTTCCTAAACTTTTAAGCAGAGACGTTAGTCTTCATGATATAACTTATAAGTTGTATTACTTAGTTCTTAGAGAAGGAGCGGGCGAATCTCCTACTAATGCGGATGCAGTATTGGCTTCTTACCAAGGAGATTACTTATCCCGTGCAACGGTTTCGGAAGTTACAACACTTTCTACTACTCAGTTTGAGGTGGTAAAAAATCCACAACAATTCTTTAGTTTGCTTACTACAATAGTAGGATGGGGAGAAATTTTTCCACAATTCAAGACAGGGACATATTCCTCTAATACGGATGGTACAGTTACCTATGAAGATTTTGGAGCAGGAGTGATGTTTGTTCCATCTGGATTAGGGTACTATAATTCAGGTAGTGGATCTATTCCGTCTTATGCACCTCTGGTTTTTAGTTTTAAATTATACGAAATTAACAGGTTGGATTCAGATGGTGACGGAATCTTAAATTTTCAAGAAGATCTTGATGGAGACGGTTACATGCGCGTTTTAGCGACAGGAGTGGTGAACCCCGATGATACGGATGGTGATGGAATTCCAAACTTTTTAGATACCGATGATGATGGAGATGGTGTGAGTACCAGAACGGAAATTACAGATGCTGATGGTGATTTAATTCCTTTTGAATCTATCCCGAGCTGTGACGGAAATACTACTAATCCTGCAAGAATCAAAAGACATTTAGTAAAATGTAATTAAAACATACAAATCAAAAAAAATCCAGTTCAAGTGAACTGGATTTTTTTTTGGTATAAATAAAAGGAAGGTATTATTTTCTTCTCATAACTCTTTCAACCGCTTCAACAATTGCTTGGTTGTTCAATTTATATTTATTCATTAATTGTTCTGGTGTTCCAGATTCTCCAAAGCTGTCATTTACCGCTACAAATTCTTGTGGTAAAGGACTGTTCAAGGCTAAAACTCTAGAAATGCTTTCGCCAAGGCCACCTAAAATATTGTGTTCTTCAGCCGTTACAATACATTTTGTTTTTTCTAATGATTTCAAAATAGCTTCTTCATCCAATGGTTTGATTGTGTGAATGTTGATTACTTCAGCTGAAATTCCTTTTGCTTCTAATGCTTCAGCTGCTATGAGAGCTTCCCAAACTAAATGTCCTGTAGCAACAATAGTTACATCGGTACCTTCACTTAAAACAATTGCTTTTCCAATTTCGAAAGGCTCGTCAGCGGGCATAAAGTTAGGCACAACCGGACGACCAAAACGCAAGTAAACTGGGCCATGGTGATCTGCAATTGCCAATGTGGCTGCTTTTGTCTGGTTGTAATCACAGGTATTGATTACCGTCATTCCCGGTAACATTTTCATTAAACCAATATCTTCCAGGATTTGGTGCGTTGCTCCGTCTTCCCCTAAAGTTAATCCGGCGTGTGAAGCACATATTTTTACATTTTTCTCTGAATACGCAACTGATTGACGAATTTGATCGTACACTCTTCCTGTAGAAAAGTTAGCAAAAGTTCCTGTGAAAGGAATTTTTCCTCCAATAGTTAAACCGGCAGCTATTCCGATCATGTTAGCTTCTGCAATTCCAATTTGGAAAAAACGTTCTGGGTGATTTTTCTTGAAATCATCAAATTTCAAGGAACCAATTAAATCCGCACAAAGTGCTACAACATTCTCATTTTTTTGACCTAATTCAGTCATTCCCGCTCCAAAACCTGAGCGAGTATCTTTACTTCCTGTATTTGTATATTTTTTCATTTTCTAATTTAGATTTTAGCAGTATTCTACTGAACACTTATTACTGAGCTCTGAACACTTTCTAGTAGTCGCTTTCTCCTTCAGTATAGTTTTGACCTAAAGCAATTTCAAGTTGTGCATCATTTGGCGCTTTACCGTGCCAAGCATGACTATACATCATAAAATCTACACCATTACCCATTTCAGTATGCAACAATACACAAACCGGTTTTCCTTTTCCAGTTCTTGATTTGGCATCATTCAGTCCGGCAATAATAGCTTCAATATCGTTTCCCTTTTCAATTTCTAGAACATCCCAATCAAAAGCTTCAAATTTAGCTCGGATACTTCCCATTGGTAAAACCTCATCAGTTGTTCCATCAATTTGCTTTCCGTTTAAATCGATTGTAGCAATTAGGTTGTCCACTTTTTTTGCAGAAGCATACATGATTGCTTCCCAGTTTTGACCTTCTTGTAATTCACCATCACCGTGCAATGTATAAATAATATGGTTGTCACCATTCAATTTTTTTGCTTGAGCAGCACCAATCCCTACTGACAATCCCTGTCCCAGAGAACCAGATGCGATACGCACTCCCGGTAATCCGTCATGGGTAGTTGGGTGTCCTTGTAACCTTGAATTGATCAAACGGAAACTAGCTAATTCGGCTACTGGAAAATAACCGCTTCGTGCTAAAACGCTGTAGAATACAGGTGAGATATGTCCGTTTGAAAGAAAGAAAATATCTTCTCCAATACCGTCGATATCAAAACCTTCTTTACGTTCCATTATATTTTGATATAAAGTGACTAGGAATTCAGTACAACCTAGAGAACCACCGGGGTGTCCTGAGTTGACAGCGTGTACCATTCTAAGAATATCTCTTCTGACTTGGATTGTTAAATCGCTTAATTGTTGTGTGTTCAGTTTCATTTGTGTATTAAATTAGACTGTGCAAAGGTAATCAGATATTTTGATTTAACCAGACTTCCGTTTTTAGATTTATCAATAGTTATTAAGGATTGCTTTTTAGTGCCAATACTATTTTTAAGAATTCTTGATTATTTAGTATCTTGCAACCATGTTTCAACAATTATTCAAAAGTATTCAGGAAAAAGTGATACTGACTCAGGAAGAGATGGAGTTGTGTAAAACTTTTTTTATTCCTAAAAAGTTGCGCAAAAAACAAACCCTGTTACAGCAAGGAGATATTTGTATTTACAATACCTTTGTTGAAAAAGGAATTCTTCGCTCTTTTTCCATAGATGAAAAAGGAAATGAACACATCGTACAATTCGCTATTGAAGGCTGGTGGATCACTGATTTGTCCAGTTTTCTCACCAATAGCAACTCCATTTACACTATTGAAGCGCTTGAGGACTCTGAATTGCTTTTGTTGACAACAGTGGCGAGAGACGCGTTGATGGATAAAATACCTATGTTCGAAAGGTACCAACGCATATTACTACAAAATGCCTATATCGCCAATCAAGCCAGAATAAATTCGGCTTTAACAGAGACGGCCGAAGAAAAATATACCAAATTAGGAAATGCTTATCCCGGAATCGTCAAGCGGGTTCCACAACACATGATTGCCTCTTACCTTGGTCTAAAACCGGAAACATTGAGTCGGGTTCGAAAGCAAATTAACAATAGAGGTACTTTATAATTGATGTAGATTAACAGAATTTCTTGTTTATATCAACGAAAACTTTTGCAATACAGCCTTACCTTAGGGACATAGATAAAAGTCAATGTCAAACAGAACGACATTTATGATTCTAGGAGTTTCAGAAACCAAAAGTATTTTTGTAGCCAAACAGATAGCCAAAACGAATTCCGTTTTGCTGTTTGATCAAAATGCAGCTAAACTTTTGGAGGTTTACACCGAAATTATTTCAAAGAACCCAAAGGCTATTGTTGAGATGATGATTTGTCCAACCAATGCAAGTTGGGAAGTAGATATTATTATGCTTTCAAATAATGCTGCAACAAATGTTACTCTTCTTGAAAAAATTAAAAAAGTGGCTACTGGTAAATTTATACTTCAGAACGCTAGTTTTAACCGTACTCATTAACCCTTTTTATTTTAAAAAAACCGACTGGTGCAGGCTGCAATGACTCAAAGGCGTTCTAATAATGAAGGGAATATAACTATAACACTGACGACAAAATAGTACGAACAAAGGGCAATTGCGAGCTTTTTGTGAATTTATAGATGTTGTTTTTTTGTTTGCTGTTTTACATCAAAGTAGGTATCACGCATGTTGATTAGATATATTTGCTAAAAAGGAACATCGCTGTCATCATCCGGATCATTCAAATTGCTTCCAAAAGCGTCATTGGCCGAAGGTAAATTTTTAGCTACAAAAGGGTTGTCATCCTGATTCATACTCGATGGCAAATCATCATATCCGGCACTGTAATCCTCCAAATTGTCAAATTTTCCAAGATGTCCTATAAACTTCAAACGTACATTTTCGATACTACCGTTACGGTGTTTCGCAATCATAATTTCTGCCTGACCCGCTGTTGGTGAAGCTTCGTCATCATCCCATTCGTCAATTTTGTAATACTCAGGACGGTATAAAAAAGAGACAATATCGGCATCTTGCTCAATTGCTCCTGATTCCCGAAGGTCAGAAAGCAAAGGTCTTTTGCTGGATCCACGGGTTTCTACCGCACGCGACAATTGCGAAAGTGCAATAACGGGAACGTTTAATTCTTTGGCTAACGCTTTCAAGTTTCGGGAAATTGTTGAAATTTCCTGCTCTCTATTTCCGCCACCTTTGCCGTTTCCACCTGCCGTCATCAATTGCAAGTAATCAACAATGATAATTCGAATTCCGTGTTGCGAAACTAAACGTCTGGCTTTTGCTCTTAAATCAAAAATCGATAGAGACGGGGTGTCATCAATAAATAATGGTGCTTTTTCTAAATTTTTAACCTTGGTACTCAACTGTTCCCATTCGTGTTTTTCCAATTTTCCCGTACGTAATTTTTCTGAAGACAAACCTGTTTCTGAAGAAATCAAACGGGTTATTAATTGTACCGATGCCATCTCCAGTGAAAACAACGCTACCGGCATTCCGTAATCAATAGCCATATTGCGGGCCATTGACAATACAAATGCTGTCTTACCCATTGCAGGTCTTGCAGCAATAATAATTAAATCACTAGGTTGCCAACCGGAAGTAATCTTGTCTAACTTGTCAAAACCAGTAGCAACACCACTCAAGCCTTCTTGACCGGCAATTTCTTCAATTCGTTTTTTGGCCTGCAACACTAAACTCTGTGCCGTCTCCGAACTTCGTTTAATGTTTCCTTGTGTTATTTCGTATAATTTAGTTTCAGCTTTGTCTAATAAATCAAAAACATCAGCTGTTTCATCGTAAGAATCTTCAATGATTTCAGTTGAAATCCGAATCAAACTGCGTTGAATAAATTTTTGAAGTATGATTCTGGAGTGAAATTCAATGTGTGCAGAAGAGGATATCTTTTGCGTGAGCTGAATTAAGTAAAAATCACCACCTGCCAAATCTAATTTGGCATTTTTTTTCAGTTGGGCAGAAACAGTTAATAAGTCAATAGGCTGTGTTTCTGTAAACAGTTGGACGATCGCTTCAAATATGTGTTTGTGTGCTTCTTTATAAAAAGCATCGGGTTGTAAAATATCAATTACATCATCAACTCCTTTTTTATCAATCATCATGGCACCCAGCACAGCCTCTTCTAAATCGAGAACTTGAGGTTGCAATTTTCCTTTTTCAAGGCTTATTATAGTAGTTTTATCAACCTTAACAGGATTTATATTTCTGAAGTTTTCCATGGAGCGAAAGTAACAAAAATTAAAAAAAAATAGTCGTTGAGTTGTTACAAATAATTGTTCATAACTAACTATTTTTTGTTTATAACCCAAAAAAAATCCGAAACGGCGCCGTTTCGGATTGATTAGTAATTTGTAAGATATTACTCTTTATATTCACCCATTTTACAGTATTTATCCATCCTTTGGGCAACTAATTGATCTGTTGATAAGTCTTTTAATTCTTTAAAACCTTTCATGATATATTGCTCTACTGTTTTAAAAGCCGTAGCTCTGTCGTAGTGTGCTCCGCCTAATGGTTCCGGGATGATATCATCTACTAATTTTTGTCTTTTCATGTCAGAGGAAGTCAATTTCAAAGCTTCAGCAGCTTGTTCTTTGTATTCCCAGCTTTTCCATAAAATAGAAGAGCAGGATTCAGGAGAAATAACGGAATACCAAGTGTTTTCCATCATATAAACTTTATCACCAACCCCTATTCCTAATGCGCCACCAGAAGCTCCTTCACCAACGATAACAGTGATAATAGGCACTTTTAAGCGAATCATTTCAAATATGTTTCTGGCAATCGCTTCTCCTTGTCCGCGTTCTTCGGCTTCTAATCCAGGATAAGCTCCGGGAGTATCGATCAAAGTCAGCACAGGAATGCCAAATTTCTCTGCCATTTTCATCAAACGCAATGCTTTTCTATATCCTTCGGGATTGGCCATTCCAAAATTACGGAACTGACGTGTTTTAGTATTAAATCCTTTTTGTTGGCCCACAATCATAAAAGATTGTCCGTCAATTTTTCCTAAACCACCAATCATGGCTTTATCATCTTTAAAACCTCTGTCGCCAAAGAGTTCTAGAAAAGTATCACCACATAAAGCGCGAACATGATCCATAGTGTATGGACGGCTTGGATGTCTGGAAAGTTGAACGCGTTGCCAAGCAGTCAAATTTTTATAGATTTTTCTTTTGGTCTCTTCTAGTTTTTTGTTTATTTGTTTGCAAGTATTTGTTACATCAACATCTGATTCCTCACCAATAACGAGACATTTTTCTAACTGTTCTTCTAGTTCTTTTATTGGAAGCTCAAAATCTAAATATTCCATAGGATTTTTGCGTTTTTGTTTTTATTTCGAACCGCAAATATAAAATTTTAAATCGTTCGAAAAGGTAAATATTCTATTTATGTGTAAAAGATTGCTTCTCTAAAGTGAGAATTTCTTATTTAATTTTGCCTTTTTGATAGTGTTTAATAGCACCATTCAAGATTACTGTGATCACGATTATCAGTGCGCCTATGTAAAATTCAAAACTCATTTTTTCTTTTCCGCCAAGGATGAAATACGCTAATATTATTCCGTAAACCGGTTCCAGATTAGTAGTCAGCATTACGGTATACGGCGTTAATTTCTGCATTACTTTGACTGAAGCCGTGAATGCATAGGCAGTGCAAATAGAGGCTAATAATAGAATTAAAATCCAATTATTAGCCGTCAATATGAAAAAGTCCAAGGTGAATTTTCCTTGGAATACATAATAAATAGAAATGAAACCAACACCGGCCAGAAACTCATAAAAAGAGATTACGGAAGGATCGTGATCTACAATCAGTTTCCCGTTCATTAATGTAAATAAAACGCCTAATATAATAGATGCTAAGGCGTATAGCATTCCGTCGAGATAATTGATTTCGACCTTTATAATTAATGCTAGTCCCGCAATAATAATGAGTCCAAAAAAGACTTCGTACCATAATATTTTTCGATTATAGAACAGTGGTTCTAAAAGTGATGCGAAAAATGCACCCAGCGAAAAAATAGAAAGGGTTATGGATACGTTAGAAACATGAATTGCCTTGAAAAATAAAATCCAATGCAAGGCAATCAACAAACCGACAAAAATTAATTTAAAAAATGATTTTAGCGGAATCCGGAATGATTTTTTCTTGAACATGAGAAAAAAAGCTAAAAAGATACCGGCAAAAAACATGCGGTACCACACCAGAGCATCTGCTGTTATGGTAATTAAAGCGCCTAAAATAGCGGTAAAACCCCAAATAAAAACAATTAAATGGAGGTTCAAGTAACTTTTTAAATTATCGTTTTGCATTTCGTAATAAATAAATGGCTAAAATTCCAAAAGCGATATTGGGCAACCAAACCGCCAGTAGGGGAGGAACACTCGATTTTTCAGCAAGAACACCAAAAATTTTATCAAAAAATACAAAGGCAAAAGCCAATGCAATTCCTATGGCCAGATTGGTTCCCATTCCACCGCGTCGTTTCATAGAAGAAACGGCTACCGCGATAATGGTTAAAATAAAGGCAGATATTGGTACACTGTATTTTTTATATAAAACCACTAAATAGATGTTAATATTAGAGGAGCCGCGTTCTTTTTCTTTAGCAATAAAAGTATTTAATTTTCCTAAACTCAGGGTTTCTGCGATATAGACAACCGGGGTCAAATCTTCTAAATCAAATGTAAAAACAGCTTCCTTTTGGGGTAGTTTCTCAATGTTATCATTCAAAACTCCCACCGTTCTTTTTGTGTAATCAAACATGGTATAGGTGCTGTCTTTTGGATTCCATTTGATTCTGCTAGCCGTAATTTTGTGAACGAGTTTTTCATTTTTAAATTTTTCCAGTGAAAAATTAAAAGCTGTTTTAGACTCCGTATTAAAACTATTTACATAAATAAATTCGTCATCACTAATCTGGCGATATACATCGGTATTGTCACCGCGCATCGCCTCTTTACCACCGCCTTTCAGGTACGTGTACCTGAAGTTATTAAAGCCCTCACTGGCTGCCGGGACTACAAAAAATCCCATTAGCAACACAAATACAGAGACAATTGCTGCACCAATAAGATACGGTCGTAAAAAGCGTGTAAAAGAAATTCCAGAACTTAAAATGGCAATAATCTCTGTATCATTTGCTAGTTTTGACGTGAACCAAATCACCGATAAAAACAAAAATATCGGAAAAAGGGAATTGGCAAAATAAACGGTAAAGTTGTAGTAATAAAGTGCAATCTCCATAAAAGGAACTTTATTTTCCAACATTTTATTGATCTTCTCGGATACATCAACAACAATTCCAATAGGGATAAACAACAACAGCATCACCGCAAATGTGGCTAAATATCTTTTTAGGATGTATTTGTCTATTATTGTTAACATATTTTTGGGGTATTAGGTGTTAGATTTTGGGTTTTGGTTACTAAAACCGATTACCCATAACCTAATTTACAATCGCTGGTTCATATTTTTCACCATCATCTCTTTCCAAGGTTTGAAATCGCCCGCTAAGATATGTTTTCTGGCTTCACGAACCAACCACATATAAAAACCAAGATTGTGTATCGTAGCAATTTGTTTTCCTAGGTATTCATTGGCTGCAAATAGGTGGCGCAAATACGCTTTCGTGTACTCGGTATCCACAAATGTGATTGCCATTTCGTCAATAGGAGAAAAATCAGCTTCCCACTTTTTATTTTTAATGTTTATGGTACCATTTGCCGTAAACAGCATTCCATTTCTGGCATTCCGCGTAGGCATCACACAATCAAACATGTCAATTCCAAGGGCTATATTTTCCAAAATATTTATCGGAGTTCCCACACCCATCAAGTAGCGAGGTTTGTCCTCGGGTAGAATTTCGCAAACTATTTCAGTCATCGCGTACATTTCTTCGGCAGGTTCCCCTACTGAAAGTCCGCCAATCGCATTCCCTTGTTGGTTGCTATTGGCTATATATTCCGCTGATTGTTGGCGCAAGTCCTTATAACAACTTCCCTGAACAATAGGAAAAAAGTTTTGTTCGTAGCCGTATTTAAATGGCTGCGTGTCTAAATGATTGATACAACGATCTAACCAGCGATGCGTCATTTTCATCGAGCGTTTTGCGTAATTGTAATCACACGGATATGGCGTACACTCATCAAAAGCCATGATAATATCGGCACCAATGGTGCGCTGAATTTCCATCACATTTTCAGGTGTAAAAAAGTGGTACGAACCATCAATATGCGATTTGAATTTCACGCCTTCTTCCTTAATTTTTCTATTGGCCGAAAGGGAGTACACTTGGTAGCCACCGGAATCTGTCAAAATATTACGGTCCCAGTTCATGAATTTATGCAAACCACCAGCTTTCTCGAGGATTTCTGTTTGAGGACGCAAATATAAGTGGTAGGTATTTCCCAGAATAATATCCGGATTAATGTCTTCTTTCAATTCCCGTTGATGCACTCCTTTTACCGAAGCTACGGTGCCCACAGGCATAAAAATTGGAGTTTCAATCACTCCGTGATCAGTAGTAATAGTTCCCGCTCTGGCTTTAGACAGCGGATCTTTTTTTAATAAATCAAACTTCATCTAGTATTTTTATTGTTTTTTCGGTCAGATGCAATGCGCAAATAAAAGTAGTTTTATCAAACATTTATCAAAGCGCAGCACACAGCAACGTAATTCACCCGATTGTTCGGCCGGCAAAGATAGGATAATTTGAAACCTACATCAAAAAAATGTTTGTCATCTCCTCAAAGAAAAAAGCAGCTTCCGTCCACCTAAAATTCAAATGCTTTTAACACGGAAATTATATAGTATAACACTCAAAAACACAATTGCCCTGTAGTGTATTTTATTTGGCGTGCCCTAAAAATGGGGCTATGCGTTGCGTTTTTTTATTCCGCTGCGCTTCATAAAAGGATTTCCGTTGCTAACGAAGTTCACTGAACTCCTATAAAAAACATCAAAAAGGGAGGTAATCCCTCACGCAAGATACGCAGCTCTGGCGAAAGGGAATCCCATATAATTTATTGATTAAAGTCGTTTTTAGACGGTAATTAATTTTTTAAATTATCTAGTTTCCTACATAAAAAGTAGTTGAACTTTAGTGGTCATCCCAATCGCTTTCGAGGCGCTTTTCAATTTTATTTTAGAAAAATATTTATTTGATGTAGGTTTCAAATTAATCAGTTTTTGCCCAAACCAAAAGTTTGATTCAGCTTTTTAGACTGCAAGACGGTAAAATCTTTACCAGATTGTATCTTTATGCTTCTTTTTTACTTTTATTTGATATAGACAAGTGATTCTGATTTTTCTATTAGTTCGCCTATTGGTTCGGCATAAAGCCCCTTACTTTTTAGAATTGATTCCACTTTTTGGGCAGCCTCTTTTTTGACAGCAATCAATAGTCCGCCACTAGTTTGTGGATCACATAAGATGTGTCTTTGCTTTTCATCTTCAATGTTAAGTTTGTGACCATAGCTATCCCAGTTTCTTAGTGTACCACCAGGGACGCACTTTTTATCTATGTAGTCATGAATCTCGTTGAAAACAGGCACTTTGTTATAATTAACAATAGCAGACACATTGCTTCCTTCACAAACTTCAAGTAAATGGCCCATGAGTCCAAATCCAGTTACATCAGTTAAGGCGGTTACTTCTTCCATTTCTGATAGCTCTAATCCAACATCATTTAAAATAATCATCGAATTAGCAGCAATGTCTTTGTGTTCGTCTTCTAAAAGGCCTTTCTTTTGTGCAGTAGCTAAAATTCCCACACCTAAAGGTTTAGTTAGATAAAGTATACTTCCTGATTCTGCTTTATCATTGCGTTTTAAGTTAGAGATTACAACTGACCCTGTAACTGCTAGTCCAAAAATAGGTTCTGGATTATCAATACTATGACCACCAGCAATTATTATTCCTGCATCAGCGCAGGCCTTTCTGCCGCCTTCCATTACTTGAGCAGCCACTTCAGGGGCTAATTTATCAATGGGCCATCCCAGTATTGCAATCGCCATTAATGGTTTTCCACCCATAGCATATACATCGCTTAAAGCATTAGTAGCTGCAATCCTTCCAAAAGTAAAAGGGTCATCTACGATGGGCAAGAAAAAATCAGTAGTACTTATAATTCCTGTTCCATTTCCCATATCGTACACTGCAGCATCATCTCTGGTGTCGTTTCCTACTAAGAGACGGCTGTCTGCCATTTTTGGGCTGTTAGATTCTAATATTGTAGTTAAGACTTTTGGTGATAATTTGCATCCGCAACCTGCACCGTGACTAAAACTTGTCAGTTTTATACCTTTGTTCATTTTCTTTATTTGAGTAAGTTTATTAAAAAACCGGCCGTTTCCTCAGGATTGACGGTTGGGGTTTTAAATTCTAGAATTCCAGAATTTTCACGTTTTTGTAATCCCTTTAAATAGTATTTATCATAATACAAAAGGGTAATTTCTACTACTTTATCATAATTCCTCTTTTCAAGCTCTTCCTGAGCAAATTTGGCATTATCGTATCCAAGCCTTTTAGTGATTCGACTAATAGCATCTGCTAATTTGTCATGGCTGAGACTTGCGTAAGTGGTAACAAGATGTTTTGTTCTTTCCTCTAAAGGAACGTCTAAAAAATACACAGGCATTTCTTTCATTTTATTATAAAATGAATCTGGAATAGAAATAGTACCAATCAACCTACTTTCGTCTTCAACCCAGATGGGTAGCTCCTGATTTAAGTGCTTAACTATCGAAAATAGATTGTTTTCAAATTGCTCTGTTGTTGGTTGTGGTGGAAGATCTATCCCGCCAAAAGCCGAACCTCTATGATTGGCCAATCCTTCTAAATCAATTACTTGTTGTCCTTTCTTTTTTAAAGAATGTAGTATCTCCGTTTTACCAGTACCAGTATATCCGCCTAGAATTTTAAGATCAAAGGGTTGCTCAAAAAATTGTAGTACATAATTTCGGAAAGCTTTGTACCCTTTTTCAATGACATAAACCTTTTCAAAGCCATTCTCGATAAGATGATCCGCAAAAGCATTACTTCGCATCCCTCCACGCCAACAATGTATAGCAATCTCTTTGCTAGGTGCAATTGCGACAGCTTTAGTTATAAAATCATTCAGTTTAGGTTTTACATATTCAAACCCAATTTCAATGGCTCGTTCTTTTGATTCTTGTTTATAAGCAGTGCCCACTACTGCTCGTTCTTCATCAGTAAATAGCTCAAGATTAGTAGCATTTGGAATATGCCCTTTAGCAAACTCTCCGGGTGACCTCACATCAATAAGTGGGATATGCTCTAAATTTTGAAAGTAGAAGGCTACGGAAATGATTTGTTTCATAACAAGGTTTATGTAATCTTTCAAAGGTACACATATTATAGGCGGTAAGCTTCAATTTTTATGGGAGTACCCCTTTTATCTTTAGGAGGAGTATCAGAAGAAACGGAAGCTAAAGTTTCACAGGAAACAAAAGTGAATCCGAATCAGGATAAATAATCGTTTTACTAGCAAAGAAGTGCTTGTGACGCTAATTAGGAATTAAAGTTTAAAGCCCAAAGTAAAAGCGTTAAAATTCATCTTATTTTGACACGATATATTTTCGTAAATCAGAGGTCAGAATATCATTTAGTTCCTTTTTATTACTGGCAGCAGTTTCAATAAAAGCAAATCCAAATACAGGATATTTATTTATATCTAATTCTCTAATTAATACCGGTTTTTCAAAATCTTTAGCAAGATCTAAATAGTTAAATTCTAAAATATCCGAAGGGATTATTCCCGAATTGTTATCCAAAATAATGACACTAAATATTTTATTTTCTTTTCCTTTGAATATAGCATCCCAGTCTGGTTTTTTGTTTTCACAAAAGCATTTGTATTCATTAAATCCTAAAGTTACTCCCATAAGGTCAGCCGTAGTACAAAATCCACCAAATCGTAATGGGTTTATTTCGATAGGGATTATTTTCCCATTTTCATCTATGCGGACTTCTGCGTGAGCCGGGAAATTTTTTAAATGTAACTCTTTACCAATTTTACTTAAAAAATATTCAAGATCAATTTTATACTTTTCAATGATTGCTTTGGATGTTGAATAAACGCGATCACTTGTATCTGTTCCGGAGGAGAAGAAGTGATGTAAAACGTTTAACAAAACAGCATCTCCATTATTGTCGTAATAATAATCGATGGCATATTCTTCTCCACGAATAAATTCTTCAATAATAAAAGTACTAGTGTTTAGTACATTTTCAGGAAAGATACTTTTAAGTTTATCAGGTTGTAACTCACTTTTAGCTTTTATCCAGTCTTTCTCATTTTCTACGATATGAACTCCTATACTAAAGAAACCAACAGCAGGTTTAATCACAAAAGGGAACCGAATTTCATCGTCGGATAATCGTTGGATTTCTTGAATACTTATTTGCTTGAAATAAAAGTCGGGAAATAACTCTTTTATAAGTTCTCTAAACTTTACTTTATTTTTTAAAACGTGTAATTGACTTGATAATTCACTTTCTCCATAGTATTGATCGATCCAGGCTAATGCGTTCTCTGAATTGCTATAAAGAGAAATTTCTGGATTGTTTTTTAGTAAAGCGAGTGCTTCCTCTTCGGCTATCCATGCCAAAGAATCATCTTTCACCAATTCTTTGGCTACTTTGGTTGCAATTATTTTATAATTATTGTCTTTTATTGTTTGGATAAGAAAATCGGAAACAAAGGGCTTGTCTATTAAGAACATAGTGGTTACTTATTTTTTAATTCAATTGTTAAAGCAGGACGTTTGGCACTTTGAGCAACTCTCCATCCGGTTTCATAGATCCACTTTGTCATCTTAGTCAGTTTTAGATAATCAATTTTATCTGGGCTATCAAAAGGGGTGTGGTAGTCAGGGTGCAATAAGGTGGTGAAAAATAGTGCTGGTACATTAGCTTGAGCATAAGGAAGATGATCGCTTCGGTAGTACCAATTTTCAGGGTGATCTGCAGCATCCCAAGAAGTATCTACTTTGAAGTTGGCAATACTTTTATTAGCAGCTAAGGTGATAGCTACTAGTTCAGACGAATTAAGATGCGGTTCTGTTGCGCCTAATAGCGCTGCGGAATCAGGTGCATTGCGTCCTATCATATCGCCATTTAAAACAGCAACTATGGAAGACAGTTCAACGGTGGGATGGCTAACAAAATAGCGAGAACCCAATAAACCCCTTTCCTCAGATCCGTGCCAAACAAATAAAGCCGATCGCTTAGCAGGTTGTGTACTCCATGCATTCCCTATTGCAAGCATTGCTACCGTAACGGATGCATTATCATCAGCACCGTTCCAGATAGGATCACCGTTAACAGCAGGTCCTACTCCGTCATGGTCCTGGTGACCGCTGAATAACACATATTCCTCTTTCAGTTTAGGATCAGTTCCATCAACCTTAGCAACAACATTAACAGAAGGATAGTCAAAATTCTCTACCTTCAAGTTAGTTTTTAAATAAGCGCCTTGTTTAGAAAATACATTCTGTAACTTTTTACTTGCCAAGATAATTGGTACCGTAGCTGCAGTAGAGGATTCGCCACCTTCAATTCCATAACTTCCTTCTTGATAATGAAAGCCCGTAAATGAAATAAGTGATTCTACAGTATCATCAGCAACAAAAATGATAGCAGTAACGCCACGGCTGAGGAGTTCTTTTCCCTGCCGACTCATCGCAGAAGCGGTATAACGATATTGCCAGAGGCTCACCCAGCTTGGAATATTGGGAGTAGGAGGCATAATATTCAGAGCTACAATTTTCCCTTTCAGATCGATAGTATTATCCGGCATTTTGTCCAACCAAACCACAGAGCCTTCTAGTTTAGTGTCAACCAAATTAGTTGGCCAAATCTCTTTCCAAAGATCTAGTGCTTTACCATTTACACTAACAGTGCTACTATTAGCCACGCGACTGCGTTTGAGATTAAAGAACTGAAAGTAGGTTCCATCTTCGCCTGCAGGTTTAAGGCCGGCTTCACGGGCCTTTTGAGCCACCCAAACAGAAGCTCTCATTTCGCCAAGTTCTCCTCCTCGTCTTCCCCGAAAGGCGTCACCCGCCAGCTCATATAAATCATCTTTTAGATTTTGCTGCTTGATTTTATCTAATTGCGGCGCTGTGCTTTGCGCAAAAAGCGAAGTGGAAATAAATAATATTAAAAGAAGAATTTGTTTGGATTTCATAAGATTTATTTTAAAAAAAATGGATAAGCTTTATATCGTAAAGGATCTATAATTATTGGTAGGTTCTCTGTAATCGCTAATCAATAATACAGTCTTTCCAAATGTATAGATAATCTTTTATTACAAATCATCAAAATGACTTTTTATTTGCTGAATGCTTTTGGTACTTCGATGGCTGTGAGTTTTACTACTATTACGCTCTAATAATTCCTAAATATCTCGCAAATCAGTTTCGTTTACTAAAAAATGTGTGGCATAGCGATTCTATTTATGACTTTATTTTGTAGTCTCGTTTCTTAACCGTTTATGAGTGACATTAATGTAGTCCAACCAGCAAAACGTGACTTTCGATTACAAGGATTACCGAGTAGTGGATATGAAAAAGCAAATGATACTGACCCATAAGGAATTTATCAGGTGTTTTGCGTTGCCTATTTTGCCTAAACGTTTTACTTAGTCAGTTCGCCCTTTGGGCTCGGGTGTCAAGATCCGACACTACGATTTTTTGAGTAGCACTTGGAAGCGACAAAAGCTGAAATTTTTACAGGAAAAACGTAAGGTAAAAGTTTTAGAAAAAGTAGAAAAGAAGTCCTTTTTTACCTAAATGTCCGTGTTGTAAAACAGGAAATTTACACCGAATAGCAGTCTTTGACCAGCGTGGTCCGCCTGCTTGGTATCTTGGCGGTGGCCAAAGTTCAAGTTCCTGTAAAAGCTAAATTATGGGTAAGGGAACTTGTGTACCAAAGTGATGGAAAACACGAAAAAAACTAAGCAGAAAACACTCCAAAAAAAAGAGGCTCGCTTGCCTCTTGTAATTCTCTCTAAAATCTTTACGACAACTCCATAGTGTTAATGGACGTACAATCGGTTCCGTTCAACCCAGGTTTCATTGTTTGTGCTGCGCACGCAACGAATCCCTAGCTGTTGGGGATGTTTTTTTATTTTTATAGTGTGATATGGTTAAAGACAGCATTTTGTCTATAACATTTTATTACTAATTTTAATGGTTTATTATAGAAGCCTTCATTATTTATAATTTGATAAATTCTATAATTTTTGGTGTCATAGTAAGAATTATAATCTGGACAACATTCATATTTATGCCAATCTTTTGATAATTCTTGATAATTTTTTCTAAATCTTATTCTTGTTATAGGGTCAAACAATTCGTTTTCAAGGTCTTGATTTTCATTTGAATAACCATTCAGCACTTCTGTACTATCTTTTTCTGTTACAGTTGTACAATTTAATAAAGAAAACATCATTTCAGAAATTACTTTACGACCTATTCCTAATGTGTCATTTAATTTTAATGTATTCAAAGCCTGAATAAATTCTTGATTGAAATTAGTTTTAGTCTTTTTTACGTTTGGAATTGTTTTTTCATTTTTAAAACCCCAATAATCTCTATATGTATTTGATAAAAATGGAATAGCGTAACATTGATTTTTTGAGTTAATTAAAACTAATATTTTTTGTGGGTCATTCAGACTGTCTGGTTCAGAACGGAGTTGAAGTTTAAATTCATTTTCTCCATAAGTAACACTTCTGACGAGTTTATAATATTCTATTTGCTTTGATTTACCTTTTCTGAATTGCGGAAAATTATTAGTCAAATCGGAAATTGCTTTTTCCACATTCGGCTCATTATTTAGTTGTTTGCAACCTATTGAAAATATAGATATAAACGTAAAAATAGAAATTCTTATTAATGTTTTTATTTTCATTAAATATCTGATTTTTTTTATTTACGATTTTTTTTCCAAAATATCCGCTAACGTCTTGATACTACAGTGGGTTTGGGACTAAATTAAGCCCATTCTTCGGATTTGCCAAATCTTCCAATTACAAGACCAATTTCAAATTAAGCCTAATACCCAAATTGCTTGTAGCGTGTGTTGAACTAAACCTTCGGTAGCACCATTGTAGAATTTGATTATCTTACGAAGATAACTAAAATAGAATAGTATGACTACAAAAAAAAGCACCCTGATGCGTTAAGAGAAAACAAAATCCTGAACCAAGCCAAACGGGAAGTTCCGGGTTTCGAGGAACTTTTAAATCGATTTGAGCGAACAGTTTCAGTCTTGGGCAGAAGCCAAAGCACATTCAATAATTATTCGCGCCATGTAGCGGCAATTTCGCTGTATTTCGGAAAAATCCCCACCGAATTAGACGCGGAACAAGTACAGGACTACTTATTTTACCAACAAAAAAAGTCCAAAACACCTTCTCAAACGTATTTTAAACACTGCGTTTATGGACTTCGGTTTTTACTTAAATCCGAAGGATTGCCGTATGAGTTTCTAAAGTTGCCCTCTATAAAGCACGAGAAGAAACTCCCTGTTGTTTTGAGCAAAGAGGAAGTTTGGGCGATGCTTCAAGGTGCCAAACTACTTAAACACAAAATTCTTATCGGTTTGCTCTATGGTTACGGACTTCGCTGTATGGAAGCCCGAAGTGTACGATTGCAAGATCTAGATTTTGACCGAAAACAACTCAAAGTGGTTCA
>NZ_JBGQOR010000019.1:0-29413 GCF_052119725.1 Flavobacterium sp. W20_MBD1_R3 | reverse complement strand
ACTTGGACCGTAACGGACAATGCTGGAAATACGGCTACTTGTACTCAAATCGTAACGGTAGTTGACACTATCAATCCTACTATAATTTGTGCAGCTCCTGTAACGGTAAATGTAGATCTTGCTTCTTGCACAACGGCTAAAGCCAATGTAACGCTTGGATCTCCTACTACTGCTGACAACTGTGGGGTAAAATCGGTAACCAACGATGCGCCTAGCGTTTTCCCTATCGGAAACACGACGGTAACTTGGACCGTAACTGACAATGCTGGAAATACGGCTACTTGTACACAAATCGTAACGGTAGTAGACAATATCAATCCAACCATTACTTGTGCAGCTCCTGTAACGGTGAATGTGGATGCTGCTTCTTGCACAACGGATAAAGCTAATGTAACGCTTGGATCTCCAACTACGGCTGATAACTGTGGGGTAAAATCGGTAACTAACGATGCGCCTAGCGTTTTCCCTATCGGAAACACAACGGTAACTTGGACCGTAACTGACAATGCTGGAAATACGGCTACTTGTACTCAAATCGTAACGGTAGTTGACAATATCAATCCAACCATCACTTGTGCAGCTCCGGTAACAGTGAATGTGGATGCTGCTTCTTGCACAACGGATAAAGCCAATGTAACGCTTGGAGCTCCAACTACGGCTGATAACTGTGGGGTAAAATCGGTAACCAACGATGCGCCTAGTGTTTTCCCGATCGGAAACACAACGGTAACTTGGACGGTAACTGACAATGCTGGAAATACGGCTACTTGTACTCAAATCGTAACGGTAGTAGACACTATCAATCCAACCATCACTTGTGCAGCTCCTGTAACGGTAAATGTGGATGCTGCTTCTTGCACAACGGATAAAGCCAATGTAACGCTTGGAGCTCCAACTACGGCTGACAATTGTGGTGTGAAATCGGTAACCAACGATGCGCCTAGCGTTTTCCCTATCGGAAACACGACGGTAACTTGGACCGTAACTGACAATGCTGGAAATACGGCTACTTGTACACAAATCGTAACGGTAGTAGACAATATCAATCCAACCATTACTTGTGCAGCTCCTGTAACGGTGAATGTGGATGCTGCTTCTTGCACAACGGATAAAGCTAATGTAACGCTTGGATCTCCAACTACGGCTGATAACTGTGGGGTAAAATCGGTAACTAACGATGCGCCTAGCGTTTTCCCTATCGGAAACACAACGGTAACTTGGACCGTAACTGACAATGCTGGAAATACGGCTACTTGTACTCAAATCGTAACGGTAGTTGACAATATCAATCCAACCATCACTTGTGCAGCTCCGGTAACAGTGAATGTGGATGCTGCTTCTTGCACAACGGATAAAGCCAATGTAACGCTTGGATCTCCAACTACTGCTGATAACTGTGGGGTAAAATCGGTAATCAACGATGCGCCTAGCGTTTTCCCTATCGGAAACACAACGGTAACTTGGACGGTAACTGACAATGCTGGAAATACGGCTACTTGTACTCAAATCGTAACGGTAGTTGGCGATATCATAGCAAATGATGACACTGGAATACAAGTAAATGGATTAAAAGGTGGGATATCAGTAAATAATGTTTTAATAAACGATATACTAAATTGTAAGGAAGCTAAAACAGAGGATGTAATCACAACTTTTATCTCCTCTACAAATACAGGTGTGACTTTATCTGGTACTGATGTGGTAGTGGCTGCGGGTACGCCTGCTGGTTCTTACACTTTGGTTTACCAAATCTGTGAAATCTTAAATCCAACCAATTGTGATACAGCTACCGTTACCGTTACCGTTACGGCTCCTGCTATTGTCGCTAATGATGATGCCGGAACTCCTGTAAACGGTGCCAACGGCGGAACGGCTTTCACCAATGTGTTGGTAAACGATACTTTAAATGGGGTTCCTGTTTTAGCTTCGCAAGTTGTCTTGACTACGGTTTCATCTTCGAATGCTGGAATCACTCTTTCTGGTACTGATGTGGTAGTGGCTGCGGGTACGCCTGCTGGTTCTTACACTTTGGTTTACCAAATCTGTGAAATCTTAAATCCAACCAATTGTGATACAGCTACCGTTACCGTTAGCGTTACGGCTCCTGCTATTGTCGCTAATGATGATGCCGGCACTCCTGTAAACGGTGCCAACGGCGGAACAGCTTTCACCAATGTGTTGGTAAACGATACTTTAAATGGGGCTCCTGTTTTAGCTTCGCAAGTTGTCTTGACTACGGTTTCATCTTCGAATGCTGGAATCACTCTTTCTGGTACTGATGTGGTAGTGGCTGCGGGTACGCCTGCTGGTTCTTACACTTTGGTGTACCAGATCTGTGAAATATTAAATCCAACCAATTGTGATACGGCTACCGTTACCGTTAGCGTTACCGCTCCTGTTATTGTCGCTAATGATGATGCCGGAACTCCTGTAAACGGTGCCAACGGCGGAATAGCTTTCACCAATGTGTTGGTAAACGATACCTTAAACGGTGTTCCTGTTTTGGCTTCGCAAGTTATCTTGACCACGGTTTCATCTTCGAATGCTGGTGTAACTTTATCTGGTACTGATGTGGTAGTGGCTGCGGGTACGCCTGCTGGTAACTATACGTTGGTTTACCAAATCTGTGAAATATTAAATCCAACCAATTGTGATACAGCTACCGTTACCGTTACCGTTACGGCTCCTGCTATTGTCGCTAATGACGATGCCGGAACTAATGTAAACGGTGCCAACGGCGGAACAGCTTTCACCAATGTATTAGTAAACGATACCTTAAACGATGTTCCTGTTTTGGCTTCGCAAGTTATCTTGACTACGGTTTCATCTTCGAATGCTGGAATCACTCTTTCTGGTACTGATGTGGTAGTGGCTGCGGGTACGCCTGCTGGTTCTTACACGTTGGTTTACCAAATCTGTGAAATATTAAATCCAACCAATTGTGATACAGCTACCGTTACCGTTAGCGTTACCGCTCCTGTTATTGTCGCTAATGATGATATCTATACAATTGAAAATTGTACCTCATCAGGTATACTAGGAAATGTATTAGGAAATGATTCACTAAATGGAAACTCCTTAATAGCTTCAACGGTGAATATCACTTTGGTTTCTGGGCAAAATTCAAATATTCAATTGGATAACCTTGGAAACATCAATACATTAACTGGTACAAATCCTGGAATTTATATTTTAACATATCAAATATGTGAGAAATTAAATCCAGAAAACTGTGATACTGCAACAATAACCATAACAATTAAGGATATTACCGCACCGGTCATTGCTCAATTACCAGTACCTTCAACTATAAGTTGTAGTATTACTCCAAATTTTGCTCAAGCAACAGCAACTGATACCTGTAGCTCTATAACATTAGCATTCGTAGACACAACTGTTCAAGGTAGTTGTATTGGTTCTTACACTGTAACTAGAACCTGGACAGCTACAGATTCAGCAGGAAATTCGGCTACTGCTTCTCAAATCATCAGTGTACAAGATACTACTGGTCCAACTACTACCACTGAATTTGCTGCAACTATCAATGTGAATTGTGATGCTATTCCTTTGAAACCAGAACTTATTTTTGCAGATAATTGTTCAACGGCCTCTCCGGCAATATATACAGAAACAATCACTAATAGTTCTCAGAACTCCTATTCAATTGTTAGAAAATGGCCTGTCTCAGATTCTTGTGGAAACATTTCTATATTTACTCAAACGGTTAACGTCTCAGTGACAAACAGCGGAACAACAATTGCAAGCTCTGCTTGTAGTGGAGACTCGTCACCAATTAATATCTTTAATTTATTACCTGAAGGCACTCCAACAAACGGAACTTGGGTAGATGTTGATAATACAGGCGCATTACAAGGAAACATCCTTTCCCCTTTTGGACTAAGTTTAGGTAACAAAGTTTTTGAATATCAAATCAACAATGTAGATTGTCCAAGAAAAATTGAACTGACTGTAAATATAAATGATGATTGTATCGTTTTAGGATGTGGTGACATAAAAGTACATAATGCATTTTCACCAAATGGAGATGGTACAAACGAAGTGTTTGTTATTGATAATATTGATGACACTGCTTGTTACCCTGAAAATACCGTTGAAATATATAATCGTTGGGGTATACTAGTTTTTGAAACTAAAAATTATAACAATCAAACTAATAATTTTGAGGGTATCTCTCGCGGAAGAACAACTGTTAATCAGTCGTCAGGTTTACCTACCGGAACTTATTTTTATATTCTAAATTACAGTTCTATTGATGGAAATGGTAATATAGAAATCAAAAAATTAGACGGGTATTTATACCTTACTAAATAATTTTGAATTAATTTTAATCCTGAGGACAGTTAAAAATCCTCAGGTTAAAAAAATGAATTAGCCCTATTCTTAAATATAAATAGTATTAACATTTTTCGAAATAGATCTTTTGGATCCTAAAAAAAGAAAGAGTTCAATCACAACAAAAAAATCTACTATGAGAACAAAAATATTTTTAATCTTGTTACTGTTTACAGTATTTACTGGTTTTGGACAACAAGACGCACAATATACTCAGTACATGTACAATACCATTAATATCAATCCCGCTTATGCAGGTTCTAGAGGAGCAATGAGTATTTTTGCTATGCATCGTACTCAATGGGTAGGTTTGGATGGTGCCCCAGTTACAAATGTTGCCTCAATCAACACTCCGCTAAATGATAACAATCTTGGTTTAGGAGTTTCTTTTGTTAATGACAAAATTGGCCCTACCAATGAAACCACTATTTCTACTGATTTCTCATATACCATTCCTGCATCGGAAAATTACAAACTTTCTTTTGGTATAAAAGCTACAGCTAATTTATTCAATTTAGACATTTCAAAATTAAATCCTGTTGATTCCTATCCACTTGATCCATCGATGCAAAATATAGATAATCAATTTTCACCTAATTTTGGAGCTGGTTTATATCTTCATTCTGACAAAGCATATATTGGTTTTTCCATTCCTAATTTTATTGAAACAAACCGCTATGATGATAATGAAACTGCGATATTTAGAGAAAAAATAAATTACTATTTAATAGGAGGTTATGTTTTTGATATCAATAGCACATTAAAATTTAAACCTGCATTCCTATCCAAAATGGTAGTAGGTGCGCCACTACAAGTAGATGTTTCTGGTAACTTTATGTTTAATGAGAAATTTGTTGTAGGAGTTGCCTATAGATGGAGTGCTGCGTTAAGTGCGGTTGTTGGATTTCAAGTCTCTGATGGAATGTATATTGGTTATGGCTATGACAGGGAGACAACCCGATTAAGAAATTATAATTCTGGTTCTCATGAAGTATTCTTGCGCTATGAGATATTTAAAAATAATGGTAAAATTATAACTCCAAGATTCTTCTAAAACAACTATTATGAAAAATAATAAACTCTTTTGTATAACATTAATAATTGCGTTTTCATTTAATGTATACTCCCAAAAAGAAAAGGTAAAAGTTGCCGACAAAAAGTACGACAACTATGCCTATATCGATGCCATAAAAACCTACGAAAAAGTGGCTGAAAAAGGATATAAATCAGCCGATATGTTTAAAAAGTTAGGCAATTCCTATTATTTCAATTCAGAGTTAGAAAAAGCAGCCAAATGGTATGGTGAATTATTTGCGATGAATACTACTGACTTAGATCCCGAATATTACTTCCGTTATGCACAATCTTTGAGATCAATTGGTCAAAATGATAAAGCAAACGAACTACTGGAATTGTTCAGTCAAAAATCGGGAAACGATAGCCGTGGAAAGCTTTTCATGAAAAATGTGAATTATCTTGACGCGATAAAAGCTAACTCTGGAAGATATAAAATTGAGGATGCCGGAATAAACTCCATCTATTCTGATTATGGAACTGCACTTTACTCAAATGAAATGCTGTTTGCCTCAGCAAGGGACACTGGAAGTCTAGGACAAAGAAAACACAAATGGACAAATCAATATTTCACAAATTTATATTCCGCAAATTTAGGGGAAAATATGAATCCAGGAGAACCACAAAAGTTTGACAAAAAGATAAATTCTAAATTTCATGAGTCAACCCCTGTTTTTACAAAAGACGGAAAAACAATGTACTTTACTCGAAACAATTATCTTGATGGAAAAAAAGGAAAAGATGCTAATAAAATTACTTTACTAAAAATATACAAAGCCACTTTAGAAAATGATTCTTGGTCGAACATAACTGAACTTCCGTTTAGTAGTGACAATTATAGTGTTGCACATCCTACGCTCAGTCCTGATGGAAAAACGTTATATTTTGCCTCCGACATGCCGGGAACAATTGGTCTTTCCGATTTATTTAAAGTACAAATAAACGATAATGGCACTTACGGTATTCCAGAGAATTTAGGAAATAACATCAATAGTGAAGGAAGAGAAACTTTTCCATTTATAAATGATGAAAACGAAATCTACTTTGCATCAGATGGACATCCAGGCTTAGGAGGTTTGGATGTTTTTGTTTCGACTATTAGTGCCAATGGTACTTTTGGAGAGGTACAAAATTTAGGTGCTGATATTAATTCTCCAAAAGATGATTTTGCTTACTTAATTGATACAAAATCCAGAAGAGGTTTTTTTACTTCCAATAGAGATGGTGGCTTGGGATATGATGATATTTATAAATTTTTAGAGCTAAGAAAAATCACTTGTCAACAATTATTATTTGGCGAAATTACTGATCTTGCTACAAAAGAATTACTTCCTGATGCTAAAGTTACTTTATTTGACAATCAATTTAACATTGTAAACACAACTATTTCTGATGATAAGGGCAACTATTCCTTTACTGTTGAATGTGGAAAAACGTATTACGTAAGAGCTCAAAAACCTGAATATACTGCCAATGAACAGAAGATTACAATATCGGATGAAAATGGAAAAACATACTTACCAATCGCATTGGAAAACGCAAAATGTAAAGTAACTATTGGTGATGATTTAGGCAAATGCTTTAACATAAAAATGATTTATTTTGATTTAGATAAATCAAATATCAGACAAGAAGCAGCATTTGATTTGGAAAAAATATTAGATGTTTTAAACCAAAATCCAACCATGAAACTTGATATTCGTTCTCATACGGATAGCAGACAAACTTTTAAATATAATGAAGCCTTATCTGATAGAAGAGCAAAATCTACTATCAACTGGCTTATCAAAAATGGCGTAAGTACTAACCGATTAACTGGAAAAGGATATGGTGAAACACAACTGGTAAATAAATGTGCTGATGATGTAGAATGTACTGAGGAAGAACATCAATTAAACAGGAGAAGTGAATTTATTATTACCGCTTTGTAAAAATTTATATTACTATTCGTACATAATTGTAATATTTTTAATTTTGTCATTTCGACGGGGTACACGTTTAATCGCTTGCCATTGTAATGCAATTTTTCCTTGGTCGAAAAGACAAATTACCAAAATTATATTCGCAAGATATAGTTTGGTATGAATAAATAACTGTCAAAAAAAATTAAAAAATTAAGAGTCAGCTCCTGTGCCTCCTCTAAAATTTATTAATAGATAAGTATTTAGTTAATGCAAGTGAGTTATAACATAAATGGAGAAAAATACATCAATTAGAACTAGCATAAACAACCATAATATGCAAACAGCTCAAAAATGGTTTAGCAAAAAATATTTAAAGGTTTACTGGTATTAATTCGTTTGTTGGCAAAATAGAAGTCTAAAAAAAATCTGTTTTGAACACCATAAAATAAGAAATACAAAATTTATTAAACACAAAAAACCCACTGAATCCAGTGGGTTTTCTTGTGAAGGCAGAAGGATTCGAACCTTCGACCGCCTGCTTAGAAGGCAGGTGCTCTATCCAGCTGAGCTATGCCTCCATTGCTCTTGGAAAAAATTAGTCGGGGTGGCAGGATTCGAACCTGCGGCCTCCTGCTCCCAAAGCAGGCGCGATAACCGAGCTACGCTACACCCCGAAAAAGAAAACAAAATATAAAGCGGAGGGACAGGGACTCGAACCCTGGCACCGATTGCTCGATGACAGTTTAGCAAACTGCTCCATTACCACTCTGGCACCCCTCCAAGCTCAAGAAAACGTGTCCTGTTTTGCGGTTGCAAATTTAAGACATCTTTAGACTTCTCACAACTATTTGAAGGCTTTTTTTTAATATTTTTTATCATTTTTATAAAAAAGCTTCACAATCAAACATATAGAATAAAAATAAATATTAAAAAGATAAACTCAGTATCAAAATATGAAATTGTATAAAAAAGGTTAAATTTGCTACATAAACTAACATTATGAAAGTCATGAACAAAAGAGTTGTTATCGTTTCTGCCGTTAGAACACCTATCGGAAGTTTTATGGGGGGATTATCCACAGTTACTGCTCCAAGATTAGGTGCTATTGCAATAAAAGGTGCTTTGGACAAAATAAAATTGGATCCAAATTTAATTGATGAAGTATTTATGGGCAATGTAGTTCAAGCTGGTGTAGGACAAGCCCCTGCTCGCCAAGCTGCGCTATATGCTGGTTTACCTAATTCTGTTGCTTGTACTACAGTAAACAAAGTATGTGCTTCTGGAATGAAAGCAATAATGCTAGGTGCTCAAGCCATTTTATGTGGCGATGCCGAAATTGTTGTTGCGGGTGGAATGGAAAACATGAGTTTAATTCCACACTATATGAATTTGAGAACTGGAACTAAATTTGGTCCAGCCACATTTATTGACGGATTACAAAAAGATGGACTTGTTGATGCCTACGATAACAATGCAATGGGCGTTTGTGCTGACTTATGTGCTGCTGAATATAAATTTACCCGTGAAGACCAAGATAATGCAGCAATTCAATCCTATGAGCGCAGTGCAAAAGCTTGGGAAGCAGGAAAATTTGATAATGAAATTGTATCTGTACCTGTTCCCCAACGAAAAGGTGATCCTATTATAATTTCTAAAGATGAAGAGTTTTCTAATGTCAAGTTAGATAAGATACCAGCATTAAATCCTGTTTTTTCAAAAGATGGTACCGTTACGGCTGCTAATGCGTCTACAATAAATGATGGAGCCGCAGCAGTTATACTAATGAGTGAGGAAAAAGCTATTTCTTTAGGACTAAAACCCCTAGCATATATTAAAGGGTATGCAGATGCCGCACAAGAACCTAAATGGTTTACTACAAGTCCTTCAATAGCAATTCCTAAAGCATTAAAAAAAGCAGGAATAGCCATTACCGATGTTGATTTTTTTGAATTCAACGAAGCTTTTGCAGTTGTAGGCTTGGCGAATGCCAAAATTTTAGGGTTAGATACTAATACAATCAATGTCAACGGAGGTGCCGTGTCATTAGGACATCCCCTTGGCTGTTCAGGTGTTAGAATTATTGTCACTTTGATCAATGTTTTAGAACAAAATAATGCTAAAATTGGAGCTGCTGCAATTTGCAATGGTGGTGGTGGGGCTTCGGCGATTATTATTGAAAGAGCTTAAAAAAAATATAAATTATGAGTTGCGTTTTTTAAAAGTGCAACTCATAATTTCAAACTCATAAATTACCTTAAATGTTCGGAATTTGTAATCTTGCGATGATCCCTTTACGGTTTGAACCTAGTGATAAAAGTGAAATTGTGTCTCAAGTTTTATTTGGAGAACATTTTGAAATTTTAGAACAAATAAAACAATGGTCCCGTATTAAAATACAATACGATGACTACGAAGGTTGGATAGATTCAAAACAATTACAATTGATTTCTGAATCAAATTATGATCAATTATCGGAAGAAACTATCATATTGAATTCTGATTTAATTGAATATATTTCTACTCCAAATAACCAATTAATACCTATTCCACTTGGTTCCTCACTATCATTTATAAATAACAGTGACATAAACATTGAAAATTTTGATTTTGAAGGAAGTAAAACTAGTGGTAAAAAGGCAAAAGAGTGTTTGCTAAAAACTGCGTATATGTACTTGAATGCCCCTTATCTTTGGGGAGGAAAAACTCCGTTCGGAATAGATTGCTCGGGATTTACCCAAATGGTATATAAACTTAACGGATATAGATTACTCAGGGATGCTTCACAACAATCAAAACAAGGCGAAGCATTGAGTTTTATTGAAGAAAGTGAGCCAGGTGATCTTGCTTTTTTTGATAATGAAGAAGGCAATATTATCCATGTAGGAATAATTATGGATGATAATTACATCATTCACGCCAGTGGAAAAGTACGAATTGACAGACTTGATCACTTAGGAATTTTCAATGCCGAGACAAACAAACACACGCACAAACTGAGAGTCATTAAAAAAATAATATAAAAAAAACTGTCTCAAATACTTTTCGAGACAGGTTTTTTTATTTATAATTTAGAATTAATTCTTTGCTTTCAATGCCTTGTATTCAGCAGTCATTTCTAAAGCACTATAAACTCCAAGAAGCGTTTTAGCAACATCTTCATTTTTAGGATCTAATTCTACTGCTTTAGCAAGAAAAGGAATTGTTGCTTTGAATAAATTTTCTCTTTTCTTTTTCAATTCATCATAGCGCTTCATGTCCTTAGTTGAATTTCCTAGTTTATTCATCTCATCAATAATCCCTTTCTCATCCTCTAACTTCATTGCTGCTAGATTGATATAAGCATTTATATATTTTGGATCAATGGCAATTACTTTCAAATAATATTTTTCAGCATCCGCTTGATTTTTAGCATTTGCGCTTAGCACTCCTAAATTAAAAACTAAGTCAGCATCATTAGGATTTTTTTCTAATACTTGAGCAACTAGCTTTTTGTACATTTCAAAATCTTTAGTTTCTAAATAAAGGTTTGCTTCCGATAAAACTAATGAAGTATCTTCAGGATTTGCTTGTCTTGCATCCGCTATGGCCTTTTTTGCCTCTTCAATTTTTCCTTTTTGGACTAATATTAGTGCGATATTTTTGTAAATCTCCCCTCTTTTAGAAGGAATAACTTCTGTTCTTGGTTTTTCGTGAGTTCCTAATTTCACCATTCTGTCTCTTTCAGCAGCAGTTGTAAAAAGGTCTTCCTCGGAATTAATTTTGTTCACTGCAAAAAAACTTGTTCCTTTTCCAGAATAATTTAAGTTTTTCAGATCGTTATATAACCCTAGTGCTGTGTCATATTCTTCAGCATTAACATAGGTAGATGCTGCATAATACAAATTAAGAGTATCTTTTTTGTCTAATAAATAAGCATTATACAATTTTTTTGCACTATCTGAATGTTTGTTTATTTTAGAATCGGCTATCGCAGAATTGATCAATTTATACTTAATATCAGTAATTGATGCTGCCGCTTGGGTTGAAAACTTCAATTTACCTGAACTTTTTTCGGCTTCAATTAAATCTTGATAGGCTTTAGCCGCAAGCGAAAGATTAGTATTCGCATCTACTTTTTTATTGGCTAAATCCAATAATGCATTTCCTTTTACAAAAAAGAACTGTGCTTTCTCTGCTTCTTTTGCATTAGCTATTAGAGGTTCTGCTTCCATCAAAATAGTTACTGCTTCTTGAGAATTTCCACCTTTCATAGCTTTTTCAGCTGCTTTTATTTGATCTTTTTGAGCAAAAGAGGTTACTGAAATCACTAACGCTGATGCTAGTACTACATATTTACTTTTCATGGTATTCGATTTTTGTTTTACATTTATTTTGGTTGCTGTATGCTTGTTAATTTCAAAATTTCCAATCAAATTAGATTGGAAATTTTGAAATCAATACTATGCTTTTTAGTTAGGCCTCGTCATCTGAATCATCAATATCATCCGTTTCTTCTTCGTCATCGCTTTCAGAATCATCTTCGTCATCATCATCGTCTGTACTTTCCTCTTCAAGAACTTCTAAGACCGGTTTAACTCTTTCGATCGTTTCAGAAACAATTGGTTCTCCATCTTCACCAATTTCAACTTCTTCAGCCACATCGTCTTTCATTACTTTGGTAACCGCCGCAATAGAATCATTGCCCTTAATATTTATCAATTTTACTCCTTGAGTAGCACGTCCCATCACTCTTAAGTCTTCAACAGCCATTCTGATTGTCAACCCTGATTTGTTTATAATCATCAAATCATCGGCATCTGTAACGGCATTTATGGAAATCAGTTTCCCTGTCTTTTCGGTAATATTTAATGTTTTAACTCCCTTACCTCCACGATTTGTAATTCTATATTCGTCTAAGCTAGAACGTTTACCATACCCATTTTCAGCAACAACTAAGATTTCGCTGGTCATATCATTTACAGTAACCATGCCAATTACTTCATCTGTATCATCCTTAAGTGTAATTCCACGCACTCCAGAAGCAGTTCTTCCCATTGGACGAGTTTTTGTTTCTTCAAAACGAACCAATTTACCTGATTTTACAGCTAAAATAATTTGGCTTTCTCCATTAGTTAACTTAGCTTCTAACAGTTCATCTCCTTCTTTAATCGTAATTGCAGCAACACCATTCACTCTTGGTTTTGAATATTTCTCTAAAGAGGTTTTCTTAACCTGACCTTTTTTAGTCACCATAATAAGATTGTGGCTTTTTATGTAATCTTGATCTTTTAAATCTTGGGTACAAATAAATGCTTTTACTTTATCATCACTTTCAATATTTACTAAATTTTGAATTGCTCTACCTTTAGCTGTTTTGCTTCCTTCCGGTATTTCATAAACACGCATCCAGAAACATTTTCCTTTTTGAGTAAAGAACATCATATATTGGTGATTTGTAGCTACAAACATGTGTTCTAAGAAATCTTGATCTCTTGTTCCCGCACTTTTTTGCCCAACTCCACCTCTATTTTGAGTTTTGTACTCCGTAAGATTGGTACGTTTGATATAACCAGCATGAGAAATGGTAATAACCACATTTTCATCAGCAATTAAATCCTCTATACTTACCTCTCCTCCTGAATATTCAATTTGAGAACGACGGGCGTCTCCGTATTTATCTCTAATTTCTGTAAGCTCTTCTTTAATTAAAGCAATTCTCAAGTTTACATCGGCTAATAAAGCTTTTAAGTGCTCTATTAACTTCATAATTTCATCGTATTCCGTTCTTAATTTATCTTGTTCTAAACCTGTTAATTGTCGCAAACGCATTTCAACAATAGCACGTGATTGAATATCTGATAATTTGAATCTTTCAATTAATTTTTCTCTCGCTTCCTCGGTACTTTTAGATGCTTTTATCAAAGCAATTACTTCATCAATATTATCCGAAGCGATAATCAAACCTTCTAAAATATGAGCTCTTGCTTCCGCTTTTCGTAATTCAAATTGCGTTCTGCGAGTAACTACATCATGTCGATGCTCAATAAAATAATGAATCAAGTCCTTAAGATTTAACATCTGCGGACGCCCTTTTACAATTGCAATATTATTTACGCTAAAAGAAGACTGTAATTGTGTAAATTTATAAAGTGTATTCAAAACTACGTTTGGCGTAGCATCTCGTTTCAAGATATAAACAATACGCATCCCGTTTCTATCTGATTCATCCCGAATATTCGCAATTCCATCAATTTTTTTATCATTCACCAAATCCGCAGTACGCTTGATCATATCTGCCTTATTGACTTGATAAGGAATTTCTGTTACAATGATGCATTCTCTGCCGTCAACCTCTTCAAAACCAACTTTAGCACGCATTACAATTCTACCTCTTCCTGTTTTGAAAGCTTCACGAACACCTTCATAACCATATATAATACCACCAGTAGGAAAATCTGGGGCTTTAATATGTGTCATCAATTCGTCAATTTCAATATCATTATTGTCCATGAAAGCCAAAGTACCATTGATAACCTCGGTTAAATTATGAGGAGGCATATTAGTGGCCATTCCAACGGCTATACCTGTTGCTCCATTTATTAATAAAGTAGGAACGCGGGTTGGCATGACGGTTGGCTCTTCCAACGTGTCATCAAAATTTAATTTAAAATCAACTGTTTCTTTATCTATATCTGCCAAAATTTCTTCTGAAATTTTACGCATTCTAGCCTCTGTGTAACGCATTGCTGCCGGACTATCACCATCGACAGAACCAAAATTACCTTGACCATCTATCAACAAATAGCGCATACTCCATTCTTGTGCCATACGCACCATCGCATCATATACGGAGGTATCACCGTGAGGGTGGTACTTACCAAGAACTTCACCGACAATTCTTGCAGATTTTTTATGGGATGATCTAGAGTTAACACCTAAATCATGCATTCCAAATAGTACTCTTCGATGTACTGGTTTCAAGCCATCTCTAACATCTGGAAGTGCTCTTGATACAATTACTGACATCGAATAATCGATGTAGGCCGTTTTCATCTCATCTTCTATGTTAATAGGAATTAACTTTTCTCCTTCAGACATAAGTTGTTATATTAAAAAATTATATTAGTTTCAAAACGTGCCAATATACATCTTTTTGAAATTTTTAAACTCTTTTTAGAGTACTTATTTCAATGATTTATTAACAAATAAAACTTCCCTTTTAGTTAATAATTTAAGGTAAATTTAACTTCAATATCATGATTTTTTTTGTCACTTAGCTGACAAGAGCTCATAGAGGAACGGTTTTTGTTTTTCTATGACTAATTCACTAAATTTACGATATCAAATATATATTATGGATGATAATTTTTCACCAAGAGTAAAAGACGTTATTACTTACAGCAAAGAAGAAGCCTTGCGATTAGGCCATGACTTTATAGGCACAGAACACTTGATGCTAGGAATTCTAAGAGACGGCAACGGAAAAGCAATTCAAATATTGAACAATCTAGACGTCGATTTAGAACATTTACGCAGAAAAGTAGAAATTCTGAGTCCAGCTAGTCAAAGTGTAGAAGTAAATGTTGAAAAGAAAAATCTGCACCTGACACGCCAAGCAGAACGGGCTTTGAAGACCACTTTTCTTGAAGCTAAAGTATTTCAGAGCTCCTCTATCAGTACTGCACATTTATTGTTATGCATATTAAGAAACGAAAACGATCCAACAACCAAGCTATTGAATAAACTGAAAATAGATTATGATATAGCTAAAGAACAATATCTAAATATGACTCCTAACGAAGAAGAATTTATAGAAAAATTGCCAAGAAATGAATCGTACAATGACGATTCAGGACAAGATGACAGTCTAAAAGAAGGCAGCTTTAACAATCCAACAAATAAATCCAATAAAAAATCCAAGACTCCCGTTTTAGATAATTTTGGTAGAGATTTAACAGAAATGGCTGAAGAAGGAAAGCTAGATCCGGTGGTTGGACGTGAAAAAGAAATCGAACGTGTTTCACAAATCTTGAGTCGACGCAAAAAAAATAATCCATTACTTATTGGAGAACCTGGAGTGGGAAAATCAGCTATTGCCGAAGGTTTAGCACTGCGAATTATCCAGAAAAAAGTATCACGAACTTTATTTAATAAGCGCGTTGTTACCCTAGATTTAGCAAGTCTTGTAGCAGGCACAAAATACCGTGGACAATTTGAAGAACGCATGAAAGCCGTGATGAATGAATTAGAAAAAAATGATGATATCATTCTTTTTATAGATGAAATTCATACGATCGTTGGTGCTGGTGGTGCAACCGGGTCTTTGGATGCTTCTAACATGTTTAAACCTGCGTTAGCGCGTGGAGAAATTCAGTGCATCGGTGCGACAACATTAGATGAATACAGACAATACATAGAAAAAGACGGTGCATTAGAAAGACGTTTTCAAAAAATAATTGTGGAACCAACATCTGTTTCTGAAACGATTACTATTTTGCACAACATCAAAAATAAATATGAGGACCATCATAATGTAACTTATACACAAGAAGCAATTGAAGCGTGTGTAAAGTTGACAGATAGATACATGTCAGAACGTTTTTTGCCTGACAAAGCTATCGACGCATTAGATGAAGCGGGTTCTAGAGTTCACATAACCAATATTGAAGTTCCTAAACAAATTTTAGACTTAGAACGTCAATTAGAAGATGTACGAGAGCTGAAAAATGTTGTCGTAAAGAAACAAAAATATGAAGAAGCTGCTAAACTTCGTGATGATGAAAAGCGCATCGAGAAAGATTTAGCTATAGCCCAAGAGCAATGGGAAGAAGACTCAAAAAATAATAGAATAGAAGTTACTGAAGATAATGTTGCCGATGTGGTATCTATGATGACTGGAATACCTGTAAATAGAATAGCACAAACTGAAAGTAATAAACTAGCTAAATTACCAGAACTTATAGAAGGAAAAGTTATTGGACAAAGAGAAGCAGTAATGAAGATTGCGCGCTCTATTCAAAGAAATCGTGCGGGACTAAAAGACCCAAACCGACCTATTGGATCTTTTATCTTTCTAGGACAAACAGGTGTTGGTAAAACACAACTTGCTAAAGTATTAGCTAAAGAGCTGTTCGACTCTGAAGATGCTTTAATTCGAATTGATATGAGTGAATACATGGAGAAATTTGCTATTTCTCGTTTAGTTGGAGCACCTCCGGGATATGTTGGCTATGAAGAAGGCGGCCAACTGACTGAAAAAGTGAGAAGAAAACCTTACTGTGTTGTTTTATTAGATGAAATAGAAAAAGCACATCCTGATGTTTTCAATATGTTATTACAAGTGCTGGATGATGGCTATTTAACAGACAGTTTAGGACGGAAAATTGATTTCAAAAATACTATAATCATTATGACTTCAAATGTTGGAGCCAGACAATTAAAAGATTTTGGTCAAGGAGTAGGTTTTGGAACTGCTGCTAAAGTTGCTCAAGCCGATGATAATTCAAAAAGTATTATTGAAAACGCATTGAAAAAAACATTTGCACCTGAATTCCTAAATAGAATTGATGATGTAATTGTGTTTAATGCTTTGGAAAAACACGATATTGACTTGATTATCGAAATCGAACTAAAAAAATTATTTGCTCGCGTTGCTGAATTAGGCTACCAATTAAATCTTTCTGACAAAGCAAAAGCGTTTATTGCAGAGAAAGGTTTCGATAGACAATTTGGCGCAAGACCATTAAAAAGAGCTATCCAGAAATATGTTGAAGATGCCCTTGCAGAAGAGATTATCACATCTAAAATAACTACTGGAGATGAAATATTTATGGATATTGAAGACGGTGCACAAGAATTAACGGTTCAAGTACATAAAGCTGGAGAAGCTACAAATCTTTAAATAAATCTTTAAATCATAAATATAACCCGTTACGTTTTCATAACGCAACGGGTTTTTTCTTCATACTAAAACACACTTTTTTAAAAACAAATATTTACTTTTGGTTTTGTAAAAAACTGATCCATTAAAATTACTTTATGTCTGAAAACAAAGTTATCCTAGGTAGTGAAGAATGGTGTTCATTCCCTGAATTAGGAATTCCTACCATTAAAGCCCGTGTTGATTCTGGTGCAAAAACATCAGCTCTTCATGCAATAAACATAGCTCCCTTTATTAAAAATGAAAACAATTGGGTAAAATTTGATATTAACCCAATACAAAATAATTTAAAAACAGTAATTCATTGCGAAGCACCATTGATCGATAAACGTATTGTTAAAAGTTCGAGTGGTTTTAGAGAGCAACGATATGTAATTCAAACAAATTTACAAATTGGGAACTCAAAATGGCCTATTGAAATGACATTGACCAATAGAGATTCTATGGGTTTTAGAATGCTTTTAGGTCGGGAGGCAATGAGCGGAAGAGTGTTAGTTGATCCAGAACAAAAGTATTTATTGGGGCAACCAACGCCAGACAGTTTAAAAGAATTGTATCAAAATTCAGAGAAAGCAAGTTCAGGTTTACGAATTGGTCTTTTAGCTAGTAACCCTGAATTGTACAGCAACAAACGATTGATGGAAGCTGGAGAAATGCGCGGACACGAAATGCATTTCCTAAATATCAAAGAATGTTACATGAAACTGGATGCAAAAACACCAGAAATTCATTATCGTGGTGGTAAAATACTAAACCAATTTGATGCTATAATCCCACGAATCAGACCTAGTATCACTTTTTACGGTTGTGCTTTGACACGACAATTTGAAGCTTTAAAAGTATATTGCTTAAATTCATCAAATGCGATTACCCAATCCCGCGATAAATTATATTCGTTGCAATTATTATTGAATCACGGAGTAGAAATTCCTACTACAGGTTTTGCTAATTCTCCCTTGGATACTGATGACTTGATAAAAATGGTGGGAGGATCTCCATTAATCGTAAAACTGCTCGAAGGAACTCAAGGAAAAGGAGTGGTACTTGCGGAAACAAAAAAAGCTGCAGAAAGTGTTATTAATGCTTTCAAAAGTCTAAATGTCAATATATTAGTTCAAGAGTTTATAAAAGAAGCTAATGGTAAAGATATTCGTTGTTTTGTAATTGATGGAAAAGTAGTTGCCGCCATCCAGCGTGAAGCAATGCCAGGTGAATTTAGAGCCAACATTCACCTAGGTGGAACAGCGTCTGTGATAAAAGTAACTGCAGAGGAAAAGCGTATTGCAATAAAAGCAACAAAAGCTATGGATTTAAAAGTTGCCGGTGTTGATATTATTCGTTCAGCAAAAGGACCTTTACTATTAGAAGTAAATTCATCACCTGGATTAGAGGGAATTGAAGGTGCAACCAATAAAGATATAGCTGGTGAAATGATCAAAGCAATCGAGAAAAACTTTAAGATAAAGTAATCAAAAACAGTATTAATGTACTGCTTCAAATTTTAAATAAAAAAAAGACCTTTTGAAAAAGTATTTCAAAAGGTCTTTTTTTTAATGTGCTGATATCTATTTTTAATGTAACCTCGCTTTCACTAAATATTTCAGTCTGCAATTTATTCTTATGATAAACAAAACATCTTAATGATTTTCACGTATTAATTACCGAAACCTATCTCAAATTACCTTATTTAACGGTAAATAAATCCCCAAAAATTTCAGTCTTTAAAATTTGATTGCTGGATATAAATATTACACTAAATAAAAATACTAAAGATATAGTAAATGATTGCTGCTAATATTGCTGAAATTGGAATGGTTAAAACCCAAGCCCATAACAAGCTAACAGTCATTCCCCATCGCACGGCCGAAACTCTTTTAGTAAGTCCAACTCCAATGATAGATCCAGTAATAGTATGCGTTGTACTTACAGGCACTTTAAAATGTTCTGTAAAATATAATGTCAATGCTCCGGCAGTTTCTGCGGCAACACCTTCAAAAGAAGTCACTTTTGTGATTTTAGATCCCATAGTTTTAACAATTTTCCAACCACCGCTTAAAGTTCCTGCAGCAATTGCAGAATAACAAGCTAGTGGAATCCAAGTTGGCATTTTGAAAGCTCCTTCATCATTTGGGAGCACCACATCTAACCACGTTGGTAATGACTCCTGAGCAACACCGCTAGTATGTATGTAAACCGCAACGGCAGCAGCAATAATACCCATCACTTTTTGCGAATCATTACCACCGTGACCCAAACTAAAAGCTGCAGAAGATAATAATTGCATTTTTTTCAACCATGCCGTGGCTTGATTTAAATTTAAACTACTAAATATCAAACAAAAGGTACTGATGGAAAGAACGATGAATGCTACTAAAAACCATTTTATATTATGAGATTCAAATGCTACACTCCAAAAAGGAGAATCAAAACGTGGCTTTTCTATTTGGTCAAAATAAATCATTTGGCTTTCTACAAACCAGATGGTTAAAATCATCAAAGAAGCTGTAAATATTTTAGGGTAAATACTCTTTTTAGAAGCATTAAGTAACCAAATTGATATTAAATAAGACATTATAGCGCCTAATAAAGGAGCCAATATAATAAAGGCAACTATAATTAAAACACCCGAAGGCATTCCTCCATCCGCTCCTTCTTTGTACCAAGAAACAACTCCAAATCCAGCGTGAGCAATGGCTGCTCCAGCAAAACCACCAATTAAGGTATGAGAAGAACTGGAGGGAATTCCTTGCCACCACGTGAATAAATTCCATATAATTGCGGCAATGACACCTGCTAAAATAACAACTAAATTAATATCCATGGTATTAGCTGTTTTTGCAACCGTATCTGCTACACCAAAACCAAAAACCCAATATGCTAGAAAATTAAAAAAAGCTGCCCAAACAACTGCTTGAAATGGACTTAATACTTTTGTAGCAACAACAGTTGCAATAGCATTTGCTGCATCATGAAAACCATTTATATAATCAAAAATTAGAGCAAGGACTATGATAACTATCAGTAGAGTAAATTCCATAATTAAAATTTCAAAATAAAACTTATTAAATTAAGAATGTTTTACAGAAATTGATTCTAAAACACTAGCGACACTTTTACATTTGTCAGTAGCCGTCTCTAAAACTGAAAGAACTTCCTTGTATTTAATTATATTTTTTGCATCTGTTTCATTTTCGAATAAATCAAGAACTGCCTTATCATATACATTATCTGATTTATTTTCCAATTTATTAATGCGAAGACAAGCGTCTGTAATGTTCTTCATTTTTTTTAAATCTCTCAATTCTCTTATCGCCACATCAATATTTTGACAAGCTTCAAGATTAATTTCGGTCAGTTTTCTGATAGATTTTGTGATTTTATCTACCTGATACAAACGCATTCTACTTGCTGCGCCATGAAGATTACCCGCAACATTGTCTATGGAAGTAATTAACGAATAAATATCTTCTCTATCAAAAGGTGTAATAAAATTTCTACTTAACTCAAGATTGGTTTGACGCGTTATATCCTCTCCTTTTTGTTCTAAAATATCAATTTTCTGAAAAAGAATTTCACGTTCTTTTATAGGAAGATTCACTGCCTCGTGCAAATTCGTAGCAATTTCTATTAAATTATTTGATGCTTGTTCAAAAAGTGGAAAAAATTTTTTGTCCTTAGGAACCAGAAATTGAAAAAAGCTATTTATGTTCATTTTATTAAAATTTAGTTTGGCAAAATTAATTCATTATTCATTGCCAATGTTAAGCTATCGTTAATAAATCGTTTTCTATTTGAAAACTATTCAAAAAAGAAACCGTCTTTTCTATGTCGTAATGCAAGATCCGATCTTCTTTGATTAACGGAACATCTTCGCGATAGACTTGTAAGAACATTTCAATAAAATCACTTGACAATAATGGTCTTCTATATTCAATTGCTTGCGAAGCATTCATTAATTCGATAGCCAAAATGCGTTCCAGATTATCCAAAACTCGTAATGCTTTAGTAGCGGCATTTGCACCCATACTGACATGATCTTCCTGCCCATTGCTGGAAACAATACTATCAACACTTGCAGGAGTTGCCAATTGCTTGTTTTGACTGGCAATACTGGCAGCAGTATATTGAGGAATCATCAATCCTGAATTCAAACCAGGATTATCTACTAAAAAGGTTGGAAGATTCCTATTTCCGCTGATCAATTGATATGTTCTCCGTTCTGAAATACTGCCCAATTCGGCCAAAGCGATTGCCATAAAGTCTAAGGCCAAAGCCAAAGGTTGTCCGTGAAAATTCCCACCGGAAATGATTTGGTCGCTCTCAATAAAAATATTAGGATTATCCGTCACCGAATTGATTTCAGTCTTGAACACTTTTTTCACATAATCAATCGCGTCTTTTGAAGCGCCATGAACTTGCGGCATGCATCGGAACGAATAAGGATCTTGAACATGATTTTTGGGCTGTTCGATAATTTCACTTCCTTCCAAAAATCCTTTGATGCGGTTGGCAGTAACAATTTGTCCTTTGTGAGGTCTAATAAAATGGATTAATTCGTTGAATGGCTCGATTCTTCCATCAAAACCTTCAAGCGAAATTGTTCCTATCAAATCAGCTAAATAAGAAAGTTTGCTGACTTTCATCAAAATATGTGCCCCATACGCACTCATAAACTGTGTTCCGTTCAACAAAGCCAATCCTTCTTTTGACTGTAAAACAATCGGATCCCAATTAAAATGTTTCAAAACTTCGCTAGAATGCACTTTTTTCCCTTCAAAATATACCTCGCCTTGTCCTAATAAAGGTAATGATAAATGTGCCAAAGGTGCTAAATCTCCCGAAGCTCCCAGTGAACCTTGTGTGTAAATTACTGGAAGAATATCATTATTATAAAATGCAATTAAACGTTCCACAGTTTGCAGTTGAATTCCTGAATGTCCATAACTAAGTGACTGGATTTTGAGCAACAACATCAATTTCACAATTTCGTTTGGCACTTCCTCACCTGTTCCGCAAGAATGTGATTTCACTAAGTTCTCTTGCAATTTTGCTAGATTCTCACTGGATATTTTCACATTACAAAGTGACCCAAAACCTGTATTTATACCGTAAATCGGATCCGAATGCGAAGCCATTTTTTTGTCTAAATAATCTCGACATTTTTGAATATTTATTCTTGCTTCATCAGACAAAGCCAATAATTTGTGGTGAGAAACAATTTCAGCTAATGTTTCTAGGCTAAGCAATTCAGTACTAATATAATGCGTATTATCCATTTTGATAGTGTTTAAAAGGTAAAATTGAATAAATCTTTATAATTACACAACAATTATTGATAATAATTTAAACACACTCGTTAAACAAAACAAAAAATTAGAATTCATGCAAATATTCTTATGCGCCTTAGAATGCAAAATTTGTAATTCTTGCATTTTCTTCCCTTTAAAAGAAAAGAGAACTTTTTTAAACAATAAAAAAGTAATTTTAAGTATTTTAAAAAGAATAAAAGACAAATTGCATTCATAATCTCCAATAAAATTATGATGCAACCGCTAAAATTATTCGAAGAATTTAGACATTTATACGAATAGTTCCATTAATGACTTCGTAAATCATTCAATATTTAACAATCCTCAAATAGCATCTTATATTTTCAAATATTCGCAAAAACACTTTTATATGCTTTGTCTTTTATAAAAAGCTGTACTTTTGGAATATCAAAATGGTAAACAATAAAGCTACATATCACTCCTCGATAACAACTCAAATATGGGTTGGTACTGCTGTTACGTTTACTACAACAACTACAGCTACCCCTTTGGGGTAAAAATTCTACATATAATCCTATTTATTATATTTTTTTTCGGAAGAAAGAAAGTCTTTGGATGTATAATAAACATTGCATTTTTTCTAAAAACAACACAAACTATTCCATCGCCTGAATTCAATTAATCAAAAGAATGGCGATTTCCTGTTACATTAAAAATAAATAACTTCGTTATGAAAGTATTAAAATTTGGCGGAACTTCGGTTGCCAATGCACAAAATATAAAACTGGTTTTAGACATCGTTAGTGACAAAGCCAAAGAAGAAAAATTAATCGTTGTGGTTTCTGCTTTCAGTAAAATCACTGACTTGCTTCAACTTGCCTCCCAAAAAGCGGCTGCCGGAGACGAAAGCTTCAAAGATATTCTGTCCGAAATCGAGAAAAAACATTTAGATGCTTTAAAAGAACTTATTCCCGTAAACGAACAAAGCAGTCTTTTGAGCCACATCAAAAGAATCGTCAATCACCTGGAAACTTTACTGGATGGCTGTTACCTTTTAGGCGAATTATCTCCTCGAACTTCGGATACAATTTTGAGTTTTGGCGAATTGCTGTCTTCGTATATAATAGCAGAAGCTTTAAAACAAAACCTGAAAAACAGCAGTTACAAAGACAGCCGCGAATTGATAAAAACCAACAACCATTTTGGAAAAGCTGTCGTAAATTTTGATGTTTCCAATGAGTTAATTGTTGATTTTTTTGCTTCGAATGAAAATCAAGTGGTCGTTATGCCCGGGTTTATCGCTGCTTCACTTGACGGAATCAACACAACTTTAGGACGCGGAGGATCAGATTATACAGCCGCTATTCTTGCAGGCGCTCTTGATGCAAATGACTTGGAGATTTGGACTGACGTCAACGGAATGTTTACTGCTAATCCAAAAATTGTAAAACAAGCACAACCTATCACCTATATTTCATATCAGGAAGCGATGGAATTATCTCATTTTGGTGCCAAAGTTTTATATCCACCAACAATTCAACCGGTATTGAGAAAGAATATTTCAATTCTGATCAAAAATACTTTTGAACCATCAGCTGAAGGAACGTATATTTCCAATCAGGTTTTTGCACAATCCAATCCTGTAAAAGGAATCACACACATTGATGCAATCACATTGATTACGCTTGAAGGCTCTGGAATGATTGGTGTTTCCGGTTCTTCAAAAAGGCTTTTTGAAGTATTGTCCAATAAAAATATCAATGTAATTTTCATTACTCAAGCCTCATCAGAGCATTCTATTTGTATTGGAATTCTAAATTCAGATGCTGATGTGGCAGAAGATGCCATCAACAAAGCGTTTGAAGTAGAAATTTCACAAAATAAAGTAGAACCTTGTATCGTCGAAAAAAACTTGTGCATTATTGCTTTGGTTGGCGAAAACATGAAAAACTATCAAGGTTTGAGCGGTAGAATGTTTAGTACTTTGGGTAAAAATAACGTCAACATCCGAGCGATTGCGCAAGGTGCTTCTGAAAGAAATATTTCAGCAGTAATCAATGAAAGAGATGTAAAAAAAGCACTGAATTCTTTGCACGAAAACTTTTTCGAAGAAAATACCAAGCAGTTAAATCTATTTGTAATGGGCGTTGGAAATGTGGGAGAAAAATTCATCGAGCAAATTCACCAACAAAAGAAATTCCTAAAAAACAATCTAAAAATAAACCTACGTGTTATAGCATTGTCTAATTCCCGAAAAATGTATTTTGATGAAGACGGAATCTCACTAAAAGAATGGCAATTCTTGTTGGAAACCGGAGAAGCTGCTGACAAAGAAAAGTTTATTTCTAATGTGAAAGAACTGAATTTACGCAATAGTATTTTTGTAGATATCACAGCAAATGAAGGAGTGTCTAAAACCTACGAACAGTTTTTAAAACGCAATATTGCCGTAGTGACTTGCAACAAAATTGCCTGCGCCTCCGAGTATGATAATTATAAAAAACTGAAAAAATTATCGCAACAATTTAATGCTCCTTTTCTTTTTGAAACGAATGTGGGAGCGGGATTACCAATCATCGATACCGTAAAAAATCTGGTTGCTTCGGGCGATAAAGTCAATAAAATTCAAGCCGTATTATCTGGAAGTCTGAACTTTATCTTTAATAATTTCGATGAAAACAACACTTTTCATAATGTGGTTAAAGAAGCTGGTATACAAGGATTTACAGAGCCAGATCCTAAGATAGATTTGAGCGGCATTGACGTTGCCAGAAAGATATTAATCTTGATTCGTGAAAGTGGTTATAAAATGGAAATTGACGAAATCACAAATGAATCGTTCATGCCTGCTGAATGTTTAGATACAACTTCAAATGAAGCATTTTTCGAATCCTTACAAACACATGCAGCTCATTTTAAAACTATTTATAAAGAAGCGTTAAGCAAAGAATCTCGTTTGAAATACGTAGCGCAATTCGAAAATGGAAAAGCAAATGTTGGTTTAAGATTCATCCCGAAAGACCATCCGTTTTACAATTTGGAAGGAAAAGACAACATCGTACTATTCTTCACCGATCGTTATGTAGATCAACCTTTATTGATAAAAGGTGCCGGTGCCGGAGCTGCGGTGACCGCCTCAGGAATTTTTGCTGATGTGATTAGAATTGGAAACGTATAAAAAATAGTTTAAAGTTTTCTTTGTTTAAAGTTTCAAGTTCAAGAACTAGCAACAACTTTAAACTTTAAACCTGAAACAAAACAACATGAACGAAATAAAAATATTTTGCCCCGCAACAATCGCCAATCTTTCCTGTGGATTTGATGTCTTGGGGCTGTGTTTAGAAACTGCCGGTGACGAAATGATTATTCGAAAATCAGATGTGAAAGGGATTCGCATCACTAAAATTGTGGGTGCCGACTTACCTTTCGAAACTGAAAAAAATGTTGCCGGAGTATCTGCTTTGGCGATGTTAGAAGCTGTAGAAACCGAATTTGGATTCGAAATCGAAATCTACAAAAACATTAAAGCCGGAAGCGGAATTGGAAGCAGTGCCGCGAGTTCAGCGGGAGCAGTTTTTGGAATCAATGAATTATTGGGACGTCCATTTACAAGAAAAGAATTGGTTTTATTTGCTATGCAAGGCGAAAAATTAGCCAGTGGAAATGCCCATGCGGATAACGTTGCTCCTGCCCTTTTGGGTGGATTTACGTTAGTGAGAAGTTCGAATCCTCTGGACATTATCAAAATAGAAAGTCCATCAGAATTATACGCCACGGTGGTTCATCCTCAAATTGAGTTGAAAACTTCGGATGCACGTTCGGTGTTGAAGCAAACCGTTTCCTTGAAAAGTGCGATTACGCAATGGGGAAATGTGGGCGGATTAATTGCCGGATTATACACTAAAGATTACGATTTAATTGGACGTTCGTTGCATGACGAAATCGTGGAACCGTTGCGTAGTGTTTTGATTCCCGGATTTGATTTAATCAAAAAAACAGCCTACGAAAACGGAGCTTTAGGTTCTGGGATTTCGGGTTCGGGTCCTTCAATTTTTGCTTTAAGCAAAGGAAAGGAAACCGCTGATAAAATTGCAAAAGCCATGAGCGTCGTGTACGACGAAATGAATTTACCCTATGAAATTCACGTTTCAAAAGTGAATGATGAGGGGATGAAAATTATTTAAGAATTATGATTAATGATTTTTGACCCGAGCGTCAGCGAACTGGCGTAGCATTTCAAATGTAACTTCTGTTGCGGTAATCTTAAATCAAAAATCGTTAATCTTCAATCAAAAATCATGATGAAATATTACAGTTTAAACCATAACGCACCGAAAGTTTCTTTTAAAGAAGCCTTAATACAGGGATTAGCTACTGATAAAGGATTGTATTTCCCGGAAACCATAACGCCTTTACCTCCCGCTTTTTTTGACAACATTGAAAATTTAAGCAATGAAGAAATTGCTTTTGAAGCGATTCAACAATTTGTGGGTAACGAAATTCCCGCAGACGCTTTAAAACAAATCATTGCCGAAACCTTATGTTTTGATTTCCCTATCGTGGAAGTCGAAAAAGGCATTTATTCACTGGAACTGTTTCATGGTCCAACAATGGCTTTCAAGGACGTAGGCGCACGTTTCATGTCGCGTTGTTTGGGTTATTTTAATAAAGATAATGCCCATAGTAAAAACACGGTTTTGGTAGCGACTTCCGGAGATACGGGCGGAGCTGTGGCCAGTGGTTTTCTTGGCGTAAAAGGTGTGGAAGTGATCATCCTGTATCCGTCTGGGAAAGTGAGCGATATTCAGGAACGACAATTGACCACTTTGGGACAAAATATTAAAGCGCTTGAAGTGGACGGCGTTTTTGATGATTGTCAGGATATGGTGAAGAAAGCATTTTTGGATGAAAGTTTAAAACATAAAAATCTGACCTCCGCGAATTCGATAAATATTGCACGCTGGTTGCCGCAAATGTTTTATTTCTTTTTTGCATACAAAGCATTAAAAAAACAAAACAAACCCTTAGTTTTCTCTTGTCCAAGTGGGAATTTCGGGAATATTTGCGCGGGTATCATTACCAAAAAAATGGGATTATCTATTGAACATTTTGTAGCTTCCACCAATCTGAATGATACGGTTCCGAGGTTTTTAGAACACGGAATTTACGATCCAAAACCTTCCAAAGCGACCATTTCAAATGCAATGGATGTGGGGAATCCTAGTAATTTCATCCGAATTCAGGAAATGTACCACAATGATTTGGAGCAATTCAAAAAAGATTTTTCTTCATTTACGTTCTCAGATGAAGAAACTATTGAAGCTATGAAAACCATTTACAATACCGATGGTTACATTGCAGAACCTCACGGAGCTATTGGTTATCTTGGTTTGAAAAAAGAATTACAAAACCATCCAAATGCAATAGGCATTTTCTTAGAAACTGCGCATCCTATTAAGTTTTTGGATACGGTAGAACCAACATTAAACGTAAAACTACCGATTCCAACACAAATAGAAAGTGTTTTAGGTAAGGAAAAAGTAAGCGTAAAAATTAAAACGTACGAGGAATTGAAAGCATTTTTGGTGTAAAAATTAACTGCATTTTTTAAAATACAAACCGACTGAGAAGTGAATTTCAGTCGGTTTTTTTATGGAAAATGGTTTTCAGTAAGCAAAATCATTAAGTTTGATAGAAAATATAAAGTATAGTTCAGCTGCCTTGGATTATTTTGCTTTAGATTAAAAACAAAGAATATTTCTTTTTTTCAATTTTGATATGAAAAAATATATGAATACTAATCTTGTAATACTATTTCTGACTATTTTCATGGCATCATTTGCTTTTTACAATTCTATCCAAGACGAGCAAACAAAAAAAGATATTAAAGATAATACCGATTCCTTATAAAATACCGAAAAAGAAACAATTGAAAACCTAAATGGAGTTAGCCATGAGATATTCGAATAACAACGTCAAGCAACTCTCGCGTTTCAAAATACCTCCTAAAAATCAAAACAGCTGAGAAATTTCTCAGCCATTTTGGTTTTATCACAGTTTATTAAAGGTAAACTTTTGCCCGCCAATCGAAGCTTCGTACATCAGACCACCCTTTTGCATGGTAAACACCATCACGCCATTGGTATATTTTACATTTGCCGAGGCGCCTTCGGTGACCGCTACTGCTGAGGCTTGTGCAGAAAACTCAAATCGGCTTTCTTTAAACCGGTCTATTTCATTTTTGGATTCAAAAAATATCACTTCCCGATATGCTTGTCCTCCAGCCTGAAACCCTATGCTCACTTGGGACAACTTGGCCATTCCTATTCTTTTGTTATGTTCATAAACCACACCGTTGCCCGCAGCTCCTCCAATACCGAATCCTCCTTTGCCCACATTAGGAAAAATAACATAGCCGTATGCTTTGTCAAAAAGTGCTTTCATCAGCGGATCACTTTCGATAAATTCCGTCTTTGCAGTCTGGCTGTCGGCAATAATTTTGTTCTTTTTGGCGGTCGTTTGCCCAAATATTGGTGCTGTGTTTAATGCACAAACCAAAATTGTAACCAAAATTCTATTTAGATTTCTCATAATTAAAAGTATTAAATTCTTATCCTAACTAATTTTTTATCTAAGATAAAAAATAATTTAATAAAACTTAATGTTCTGTATATCAATATTTTACTTTTTAATTACGAAAATCTTGTTTAGCAGAAATATAGTAGCCGAATAGCATTTAAATTATTTCTTGTAGGTTTCCACTTTTAATTGGTAAAATTAGTACTAGCCATGATCACATCGGATAAGAAACCAATTCAAAAAGTTATAGGGAAATATTAAATTTCGGCCTTTGCATTTTAAAATAAAACGCATGCAAGATTCGTATAGCGAAC
>NZ_JBGQOR010000018.1:0-32378 GCF_052119725.1 Flavobacterium sp. W20_MBD1_R3 | reverse complement strand
GCACACGTCACTTCGAGTAATTATGAATAGTAATGCGAAAGCCTTACTGTTCAAAATTGTATCGAGAACAAGGAAATGTCAAATAAAAAACGATTCACGCACACGTCACTTCGAGTAATTTCGAATAGTAATGCGAAAGCCTTACTGTTCAAAATTGTATCGAGAACAAGGAAATATCAAATAAAAACGATTCTTAATACACGTCACTTCGAGTAATTTCGAATAGAAATGCGAAAGCTTTACTGTTCAAAATTGTATCGAGAACAAGGAAATATCAAATAAAAAATGATTCTGATATACGTCACTTCGAGTAATTATGAATAGTAATGCGAAAGCTTTACTGTTCAAAATTGTATCGAGAAGCTTTTAAAAAGAAAAAGTTCTCGATACTACACAGAACTTTTCTAATATAAATTTCTACGCAACTCGAACTGACGAATCTTTAATTGTAACGAAATTGAGTTCAATTGCAGTTAATAAACAGTGTTGCCTATCGACTTTGCTCAGTGAGACAAAAAATTATAACTAACAGTAGTACAGATCAAGACTACTCTTTATATAAAAAGCTATGAAAAAAATACTAATTACAGGCGGGGCAGGTTTTATAGGGTCTCATGTGGTTCGGTTATTTGTTACTAAATATCCTGAGTACCATATCTACAATCTGGATATGCTGACGTATGCCGGAAATTTAGAAAATAATGCCGACATTCAAGATGCGCCCAATTATACATTTATTAAAGGAGATATAGTCGATGCTGTTTTTATAGATGCTTTGTTTATAGAACATCAATTTGAGGGGGTTATTCACCTTGCGGCAGAGTCTCATGTGGATCGCTCTATCACCGATCCAATGGCATTCGTGAAAACCAATGTCTTGGGTACAGTGAACTTACTTAACGCATTCAAAACGATTTGGAACAATAACTTTGAAGGAAAGCGATTTTATCACATTAGCACTGATGAGGTGTATGGTTCTTTGGGCGCGGAAGGCCTTTTTACGGAAACCACCGCTTACGATCCAAATTCTCCTTATTCAGCTTCTAAAGCCAGCTCGGACCATTTTGTCAGAGCGTATGGCGAAACGTATCAGCTGCCGTACGTATTGACAAATTGTTCTAATAATTACGGCCCCAATCATTTTCCAGAAAAATTGGTTCCATTATTTATCAATAATATCATCAATAACCAGCCGTTGCCGGTTTATGGCGATGGGAATTACACCCGGGATTGGCTCTTTGTGATCGATCACGCTTTGGCTATTGATTTGGTTTTTCACAACGGAAAAAATCACCAAACTTATAATATCGGGGGATTCAACGAATGGAAAAATATTGATCTGGTCCGATTGTTATGTACGATTATGGATGGTAAACTAGGACGAACTCCTGGAACTTCGGAGCAATTGATCACTTACGTAAAAGACAGGCCAGGGCACGATCTGCGCTATGCGATTGATGCCTCTAAGATAAACAAGGAATTGGGTTGGACACCTTCTGTAACTTTTGAGCAAGGACTGGAAAAAACCGTTGACTGGTATTTGAACAACACGCAATGGTTGCATCATGTGACTTCTGGTGAATATGCATCGTATTATAAAAATCAATACGAATAACATGCTCTAAATAAATACAAGTAGTAAAGAGATTAAATTCCGTATCTAAAGTTCCGAATATTCGTAAGTGACGGCGTGTTTTATTTAATCAAAGGCTCGTCCACAATCATAACAAAAAAAAACTGCCACTGATTCCACAGATTAGCACAGATTTTCAATTATTTATATAATTCAATTTGTGAAAATTTGCGAAATTTGTGGTAAAAAAAATATCTGAAAAGTATCAAAATAAGCGTACCTATAATTAAATATTTATTCACAATCATAACCCAAAAAACTGCTATCAATTCCAAAGATTAGCACATATTTTTAATTACCCACACGATTCAATTTGTGAAAATTCGTGAAATTCGTGTCAAAACCATCTTGTCAAGATCACGACTTGTGAGCATAATTTTATATAAAGTAATCCGTCAGAGGAAAGAGTTTTTAATTCTAATTTCTTCAGTTCCAGTGATGCCATTTTTGGGTAGAATCGTATTGAGAACAAGAAAACATATAACAAAAAACTACTCTTGACACCACATCACTTCGAGTAATTTCGAATAGTAATGCGAAAGCTTAACTGTTCAAAATTGTATCGAGAACAAGAAAACCTCAAATAAAAAACGATTCACGCACACGTCACTTCGAGTAATTTCGAATAGTAATGCGAAAGCTTTACTGTTCAAAATTATATCGAGAATAAGAAAAACCTCAAATAAAAAACGATTCACGCACACGTCACTTCGAGTAATTTTGAATAGTAATGCGAAAGCTTTACTGTTCAAAATTGTATCGAGAAGCTTTTAAAATGAAAAGGGTCTCGACGTTACACAGAAATTTTCTAAAACGAATTTCTACCCAACGGATGTTTTTGATACTTACACCGAAACAACTTACGATGACTAATAAAAAAATTGAGTTTTTAGTCTGGATCGTCCAAAAGAAAAGAATTGAATACAAACGAATCGCTATCTTATGAAATGCTCCTAACACAGAAACAGTCAAACAATGAATTTTTTCAAAGTTTGACAACTTCGATAGGTACACCGACAGAATAACAGCAAAAGTGTTTTGGATTTAAAGCGCTATGGTTTTGTTCTAGTTTGTTTTTATCAAATAAAGGAAATAGACACATTAGTATGTTGCGAAACTAATTTTTCAAGCTATTTTTCAGTGTTTTATTTATCACCGTTTTAGGTGATTTTCCCACACCTTTTCAAATGATTTTAAAAACCTTTCTTCTTCATTGTTAGTAGTTTGTGGTTTTTTAAATGCTATTTTTTGTTTTTGCCAACAAATAAAAAATAAAATCTCAGCATAATGTACTTATATTTGCCCTCGTTAATTATTCCGTTTTCAACACCTTATTGGGAGTTGGAAGCGCGAAGCGGTATCATAAAACGTACAAGTCATTTGTACCTATTAAAGAAAAAATGAATTCAAGAATAAAAATAGCGGTGATTGGATTAGGATATGTAGGACTGCCTCTTGCCCGATTATTCGCGACCAAATATGCCGTTGTGGGATTTGATATCAATCAGTCCCGAGTGGCCGCTTTACAATCCGGAACAGATACTACACTGGAGATTTCGAATGAAGCATTATGTGACGTATTAGTGTCCCATTTTGATTTTTCGAGTACAGCCGAGAGTCCGTCTGTTGCTAAGGGGTTATTAATTTCTTCTGAAAGCACTGCTATTGCGGATTGCAATTATTACATCATCACGGTACCAACGCCGGTGGACAAAAACAACCGTCCAGACCTAACGCCTTTGTACAAATCATCTGAAACGGTGGGTAAGGTTTTAAAAAAAGGAGATGTCGTCATCTACGAATCAACCGTGTATCCTGGAGTAACGGAGGAAGAATGTGTTCCAGTTTTAGAACGAGTTTCGGGATTGCAATTTAATGTAGATTTCTTTGTGGGATATTCTCCGGAAAGGGTCAACCCCGGCGATAAGGAACATACAGTGGATAAGATTTTGAAAGTCACTTCGGGTTCTACTCCGGAAGCTGCTCAAAAAGTGGATGCACTGTATCTTTCGGTTATTACAGCTGGAACACACTTAGCGCCTTCTATTAAGGTAGCCGAAGCGGCTAAGGTGATCGAGAATTCCCAACGGGACATCAACATTGCATTTGTAAACGAATTGTCTAAAATATTCAACCTGATGCACATTGACACGCATGCGGTACTGCAAGCGGCGGGAACCAAATGGAATTTTTTGCCGTTCAAACCAGGATTGGTTGGTGGTCATTGCATTGGGGTCGATCCGTATTATTTAGCACAGCGCGCTCAGGAATTTGGGTATCATCCTGAAATTATATTGGCAGGAAGACGTTTGAACGACAGTATGGGCGAATATGTAGCAGCTCAAATCGTAAAATTGATGATCAAAAAAGGTATTTCTATTAACGGAGCCTCGCTTTTGATGCTGGGAATCACCTTCAAAGAAAATTGTCCCGATGTACGCAATACTAAAATTGTGGATGTCATTGCTGCTTTAACAGATTATGGAATTGTCATAACAATATACGATCCTCTGGCCAATCCACTGGAAGTACACCACGAATACCAATTGGAAACAACAAACGTGTTGCCCAATCAAAAATATGATGCTGTTGTTTTAGGGGTAGCCCACGCAGCTTTTTTAGATTTAGACCTGTCGCTATTGCAAAAAAACACAAGTGTGCTGTATGATGTCAAAGGGGTTTTAGGGAATGCAGTCGATGGGAGGTTATAAAAATAAAAGTATAAAGAGTACACCATAATAGTAGAAAACATGAAAATAGGAATAACATTCAGTGCTTTTGATTTGTTGCATGCTGGTCATATTAAAATGTTAGAAGAAGCAAAAGGACAGTGTGACTATTTAGTTGTGGGACTACAAACCGATCCTACTATAGATCGTCCTGAAAAAAATAGACCTACCCAATCAGTGGTAGAGCGATACATCCAACTCAAAGGCTGTAAGCATGTAGATGAAATAGTTCCCTATGCTACTGAACAAGATTTAGAGGATATTTTACGTTCGTTTAAAATTGATGTACGCATCGTAGGTGATGAGTACAAAAACAAGGATTTTACGGGACGAAACTACTGCGAAGAAAAGGGTATAGTACTTTTTTTTAATATACGAGACCATCGCTTTTCAAGCAGCAGCCTGAGAAAAGAAGTCGCAGAGAAAGAATTGTTGAAGGAGAAGTAGGGTTCTTTTAGGTAGTAGTGAAAGGTGGGAGTGAGAAAGATCGGCTTTTGGGTTTTTTAAAAATGTGTACAAGTTATTTACACTATAAACGACTGCATGTTACATGTGATTAGACGTAAATTCCACTCTTGAACTCGAAGATTCAACGACTTCAAGATAAATAGAAAGTGTAGTTATAGAAATTAGTGAGGTTATTTATATTATAAAAACTCAACTATTTCATGCTGTCACTGTACTCTAAATTATTCAAGTCCTTAAAAATAGCAACATAGTTTGCGTGCAAAAGGATTTCTCATGGTCTTTTTAGATAGAAACTAGAAAAGTTTAAATAAATAACGAAGGAAAGAAGAAATTTAATTCCTGTCTAAATAAAAATATAATTTAATAGTCGGCAACAGGCTGCTTTGTATCTTTTAAAATCGAGTCAGCTAATCGCTTAAAACGACTAATCACAAAAACAATAATATGGAAAAACAGCCTGCAGTAACACATGTCATCCTTACGGGTGGAGTGGGAAGCCGATTGTGGCCGTTATCAAGAAAAAGCCAGCCCAAACAATACCTTGATTTATTTGATCATAAGTCGTTGTTTGAAATGACCGTGGAGCGCAATCGTAATGTTGCCAACTCCATCATGGTGGTTGGGAATGTTGATAATTGCCATCTCAGCAGAAAAGTTTTGGAAAAAACAAATACTCCTTATGTTGATATTATAGAGTCAACTCCAAGAAATACAGCTGCTGCGATAGCATTTGCCGCTTTTGCTTCTGATCCGGATGACATTTTAATTGTGACGCCTTCGGATCATATTATTGATGATATGGAACAATATGAGGAGGCAATCAACCAGGGAATTGCAAAAGCTTCAGAAGGATATATTGTGACTTTTGGAATAGTACCCACCAAACCGGAAACGGGCTATGGATATATCGAGCGCAAAGGCGATGATGTGGTTTCCTTTCGAGAAAAACCCAATGAGGTTTCGGCAAAAGATTTTATCTCCAGAGGTAACTTTCTATGGAACAGTGGAATGTTTTGTTTTAAAGCCGGCATTTTTCTAGAGGAATTAAAAGTGTACAACCCAGAAATTTACAAGAAATCTAAAATTGCTTGGGAGGCCTCTACCAATGGAAATTTAGACTTACAATTGTCACTTGACATACCAGCAATCAGTATCGATTATGCGGTGATGGAGCGCAGCAAAAAAATCAAAGTGGTCCCTTCTACGTTTATTTGGTCGGATTTGGGTTCGTTTGAATCGGTATATGATTATTTGGTTACCACAGGACATCCTGTTGACAGTAATGGGAACATGGTTATTGGGACTACTGATTATACTGCTTTTGTGGGGCTCAAGAACACTATTTTTGTTCACACAGAAAATGCTAATTTAATTCTGCAAAAGGAATCTTCGCAAGAGGTGAGGAATGTCTACAATGCCTTAGAGAAAGTAAATTCAGATTTGTTACAATAATGAACAATACCGTTAAAATCTACATTGCAGGACATCAGGGCATGGTAGGCCGAGCGCTTTGGAGAGCCTTAACGGCCAAGGGATATTCTAATCTCATTGGTGTTTCCAGCAAAGAAGTAGACTTAAGAGATCAAAAAGCCGTTGCCCGTTATATAGCAGATGAAAATCCAGCCATAATTATTGACGCAGCAGCACGCGTGGGAGGCATTTTAGCCAATATGAATTCGCCTTATGATTTCCTGATGCAAAACTTGCAAATCCAAAATAACCTGATTGATTCGGCGCTGCAATCGGGTGTTGAGAAATTTATTTTTCTGGGTAGTTCGTGCATTTATCCTAAATTGGCACCGCAACCCTTAAAGGAAGAATACCTGTTGACCGGTCCTCTAGAACCTACAAATGAAGGATATGCCATTGCAAAAATAGCAGGTGTCAAAGCCTGTGAAGCCATCCGCAAACAATATGGAAAGGATTATGTCAGCTTAATGCCGACCAATTTATACGGCACACACGATAATTTTGATTTAAACAGCTCACATGTTTTACCCGCTATGATTCGGAAATTTCATGAGGCAAAAGAAAATAATCATGCTACTGTTACCCTGTGGGGAAGTGGAACACCGCTGCGCGAATTTCTTTTTGTGGATGATCTGGCTGAAGCTGTAATTTTTGCTTTAGAAAATAAATTACCAGATTCCCTTTATAATGTAGGAAGCGGAGTAGACCTGACTATAAAACAATTGGCAGAAACCATTCAAAAAATCGTAGGACATCAAGGCGAAATTATTTGGGATGTCAGCAAACCGGACGGTACTCCAAGAAAACTAATGGATACCTCCAAAATGCACGCTTTAGGATGGAAACATCAGGTGCCGTTGGAAGCAGGAATCCAAAAAACGTATGATTGGTTCTTGGAGAATATAAATAAGTATAAGGAAGTGAAGCTATAGAAAAAGGTTAACTGTTTAATCGGTTAAGAAAAGTTTAATCGTTTAGGAAAAGTGCAAACAATTAACCAGTTAACCAATTAAACGATTAACCATTTAAAGAGAAAAGTTTAATCGCTTAACTGTTTAAAAAAGTTTAATCGTTGAAAAAAAAAGTCAATCGGTTAAGAAAAGTTTAATCGCTTAACTGTTTAAAAAAGTTTAATCGTTGAAAAAAAAAGTAATAGCTAAAAAACAATTAAACGATTAACCAGTTAAACGATTAACCAGTTAAACGATTAACCAGTTAAACGATTAACCAATTAACCTTCTAAACCATTTACGCTCAGTAAAATAATGAATAACGAAATCATCATTTATCAATCTGAAATTCTTACCAGCCAAATAGAAGTTATGGTCAAGGATGAAACTGTGTGGTTGAATCGAATTCAACTCGCTGATTTGTTTGATCGCGATGTTAAAACTATAGGTAAGCATATTTCTAATGCACTCAGAGAAGAACTGGAGGGAATTCAAGTTGTCGCAAAATTTGCGACAACTGCAAGTGATGGTAAGACGTATCAAGTAGAATTTTATAATTTAGACATGATTATGTCTTTAGGTTATAGAGTAAAATCAAATAAAGGGATTCATTTTCGCATTTGGGCAAACAAAATTCTGAAAAACTATTTGCTCAAAGGCTATGCTGTTCATCATCGAATGGATGTTTTAGAAAAAAAAGTAAGTTCTCTAGAAGATAAAAACAATGAATTTGATTTGATGTTAAAAACAAATCTCCCACCTAATCAAGGAATATTCTTCGATGGACAAGTATTTGATGCACATTCCTTTGTATCCAGAATTGTAAAATCTGCCAAAATATCGATTGAGCTGTTGGATAATTATATTGATGAATCAGTACTTACACTACTTTCAAAAAGAAACAAGGATGTTCGGATTACTATTTATACCAAAAGTATTTCTAAACAATTAAAATTAGATTTAGAGCGATTCAATACTCAATATGAACCAGTCGAAGTTAAAGAATTCGCTAAATCTCATGATCGTTTTTTGATTATCGATGAAATAGAAGTGTATCATATAGGAGCATCACTAAAGGATTTAGGTAAAAAATGGTTTGCTTTTTCAAAATTGAATATTGATCCTGCAACATTGCTTGGAAAATTATACGAGTAGTAGGGAAGGTTTAATCGGTTAAAAGAAGTTTAATCGTTGAAAAAAAAATTTAATCGGTTAAGAAAAGTTTAATCGCTTAACCGGTTAGAAAAAGTTTAATCGTTGCAAAAAAAAGTTAATCGCTAAAAAACAATTAAACGATTAACCAGTTAAACGATTAACCAATTAAACGATTAAGCAGTTAACCCAGTAACCCACCTGACATGAAATACAACATTTATTCTTTCGAAAAATTAGAGGTTTATCAGTTGGCAAGAAAATTCAAGATAGATATAAAATTGATGAGCCAGTTATTTCCAAAAGAAGAAAGGTTTGATTTAACAAGTCAAATAAATAGAGCAAGCGCAAGTATTTCTGCAAATTTGGCTGAGGGTTCTGGAAGATCTTCTAATTTTGATCAAGCTCATTTTACCAATATGTCATTTTCAACAGGATTAGAAACCATAGATCATTTGAATACGGCATTAGATATGCAGTATATAAATGAAGAAAAATATACGGAACTCAGAATAAAATTAGATTCTATTTTAAACAAACTCAATGGACTTTATAAATTTCAGATTAATAATAAAGAAATATTGAAGAAGAAAGTTTAAAAGGGCTTAATCGGTTAGGAAATGTTTAATCGGTTAGAAAAAAGATTAACTGTTTAATCGTTTAGGAGAAGTTTAATTGGTTAAGAAAAGGTTAATCGTTTAGGAAAAAGATTAATCGGTTAAGAAAAGGTTAATCGTTTAGGAAAAGGTTTAATTGGTTAAGAAAAGTTTAATCGTTTAGGAAAAGGGTTAATCGGTTAAGAAAAGTTCAAACAATTAACCACTTAAACGATTAACCAATTAACCCTTTAAAGCAAAGGTGTAATCGTCTAAACAATCTAACCAGTTAACCAATTAATCGCTTAAACGATCAACCAATTAACCCTTTAAAGCAAAGGTGTAATCGTCTAAACAATCTAACCAGTTAACCACTTAAACGATTAACCAATTAACCCTTAAAAGCAAAGATGTAATCGTCTAAACAATCTAAACAGTTAACCAATTAACCACTTAAACGATTAACCAATTAACCCTTTAAAGCAAAGGTGTAATCGCGTCTAAACAATCTAAACAGTTAACCAATTAACCAGTTAAACGATTAAACTATTAACCACGAATATCACACAAATAAACATGAATCCGAAACAAAAAATAGCCTTTATCACCGGAGTGACCGGACAAGATGGAGCATATTTAAGTGAGTTTTTATTGAAAAAGGGATACATCGTTCACGGTCTCAAAAGGCGATCTTCGTTATTTAATACCAATCGGATTGATCATTTGTACCAGGACCCACATGTGGATAACCGCAATTTCTTTTTGCATTATGGGGATATGACGGATGGGACCAACTTAATTCGCCTGATCAAAGAAATTCAGCCCGATGAAATTTATAATTTGGCGGCAATGAGTCACGTAGCCGTTTCTTTTGAAATGCCGGAGTACACCGGAAATGCAGATGGCTTGGGAGCATTGCGTATTTTGGATGCGGTGCGCGTGCTGGGTTTAGAGAAGAAGACCCGCATTTATCAGGCCTCTACTTCAGAGTTGTATGGCAAAGTGCAACAAGTACCACAATCCGAAACAACTCCTTTTTACCCGCGTTCTCCGTATGCCGTAGCCAAGATGTATGCGTTTTGGATCACTGTCAATTACAGAGAAGCCTACGGAATGTTTGCTTGCAACGGTATTTTGTTCAATCACGAATCGCCCATTCGAGGGGAAACCTTTGTGACGCGCAAAATTACCCGAGCCACTTCAAGAATTGCTCTGGGATTACAAGATAAAGTGTACTTAGGAAATCTGGATGCCAAACGCGACTGGGGTCATGCCAAAGATTATGTACGCATGATGTGGATGATTTTACAGGCGGAGGAAGCCGAAGACTGGGTGATTGCCACCGGAAAAACAACATCGGTGCGTGATTTTGTAACGATGGCTTTTGCGGCAACAGGGATCGGCCTTCGTTTTGAAGGGCAAGGAGTAAATGAAGTTGGGATTATCGAAAGTATTGATCTCGTAAAATTCCAAAACAGCGTCTATCCCACTAACGACCAAAAACGAACAGCCAACAATCAGCTTCCCCAAATTGGGAAAGAAGTCCTGGCTATAGATCCAAAATATTTCAGACCAACCGAAGTCGATCTGTTGATTGGAGACCCCACAAAAGCCCGCACCAAACTGGGCTGGGAATGCCAGTATGATTTGCCTGCTTTAGTCAATGATATGATGCAATCCGACGTGAAACTGATGCAAAAAGACCAGTACCTGAAAGAGGGAGGCTATACCACTTTGAATTATTTTGAGTAGAGAAAAGTTTAATCGTTTAGGAAAAAGTTAACTGTTTAAGAAAAATATAGTCGTTTAAACAAACTAAACAGTAAATCATTTAAGCGTCTGGGCGTATGTATTCAAAACGTGAGTTCGATTATTTTTGTGGAGTAAAACGGAACAAAATGTGTCAAAAACTTTTTTTTAATTATGCCTATTAGGTTAATTTTAATGTACTTTAAATCAATAGAGATAAGAACTTTAAAAAAAAGAAACTGTACAGGTCAAAAATTTGATAGAAAAAAAGAGATCAATTTTTTTTAATGTGACAAATTGATGGTTTTTAATAAATCAAGCAGCGGAGATGGAACTAAAAGAAGGTGTTTAATAGAAGTTGAAGTAAATGTTTTACTGGATGTTCTGAATAGTTTTTGATGATGTTTAAGAATGATAGATATAATTTAAAAAATAATTAATATGTTCAAAGATAAAATTTTAATGATAACTGGGGGTACGGGTTCCTTTGGAAATGCGGTCTTAAATCGGTTTTTATATACCGATCACTTTAAAGAAATTCGTATTTTTTCTCGTGATGAAAAAAAGCAAGATGACATGCGTAATCAATTAAAAAATGATAAACTCAAATTTTATATTGGAGATGTAAGAGATTATACAAGTGTTGAACGTGCTATGCGTGGAGTGGATTATGTGTTTCATGCCGCGGCGCTAAAACAAGTGCCTTCTTGCGAGTTTTTTCCATTAGAAGCTACAAAGACTAATGTGTTTGGAACGCAAAATGTAATTGACGCCGCAGCAGCGAATAAAGTACAAAAAGTTATTTGTTTGAGCACAGACAAAGCTGCGTATCCGATTAATGCAATGGGAATCTCTAAAGCGTTGATGGAAAAAGTTGCCATTGCAGCATCAAGAAATACAACAGATACTACAGTTTGTTTAACCCGTTATGGAAATGTAATGGCATCTAGAGGCTCGGTGATTCCGTTGTTTCTAAAACAAATTCAGGAAGGTAAGACTATCACCATCACAGATCCCAAAATGACTCGTTTCTTAATGTCGTTGGAGGAAGCGGTCGAGTTAGTTTTGTTTGCCTTTGAGCATGGTAATTCAGGTGATTTATTTGTTAATAAAGCACCAGCAGGAACGATCGGGGACTTAGCACAGGCCTTAAAAGAACTTTGCAATGCCGATAATGAAATAAAAATAATCGGAACCCGTCATGGTGAGAAGTTATATGAAACATTGTGTACTCGTGAAGAAATGGTGAAAGCAGAAGATATGGGCGATTTCTATAGAATTCCGGCAGACAACCGTGATTTGAATTATGCTCAGTATTTCTCGGAAGGGGAGCAAGACGTATCTTTAATTGAAGATTATCATTCTCACAATACAGAACAGTTGGGTGTAGAAGGAATGAAAAAATTATTAGTAAATTTGCCCCTAATTAAAAAAGAAATTTTTGGTGAAGATGTGGCTCAAATGCCAGGGTAATTATAAAAATAAAATGATTCCAGAAATAACAAAAGGTGGTAGGCATATCGATTCCAGAGGAACGCTATTTTACAATAATGATTTTGATGCTTCAGTGATCAAAAGAATGTATGTGATAGAAAATGAAAATACTGATTTTGTAAGAGCGTGGCAAGGACATAAAGTAGAACAACGATGGTTTTCAGTTATGAAGGGTTCGTTTCGAATCCAGTTGATTGCAATAGATCACTGGGATAATCCTACTAAAGATTTGGAACGCTTAACTTTTGTAATCAATTCAGAAAAACTAGATGTAATTCACATTCCTCAAGGATATGTGAGCAGTATTCAGTCGTTAGAACCTGATTCAAAATTGCTGGTTCTGGCAGATTATTCATTAGGAGAGGTAAAAGATGAATTCCGATTTGAGTCGGATTATTTTCATGAAAAAAAGTAAATTATGGTAAAAGTAGGAATTACTGGTCAGGCTGGATTTGTTGGTACACATTTATACAATACTTTAGGGTTATTTCCTGAGGAATTTGAAAGAGTTGATTTTCAAAAAGAATTTTTTGAAGAGGATGATCACTTAAATGAGTTTGTATCAAAATGTGATGTTATTGTTCATTTAGCAGCTATGAATCGGCATAATGACCCACAAGTAATTTATGATACCAATCTGGGTTTGGTAAAGAAATTAACAAATGCGTTGTCCATCACAGCGACTAAAGCACATGTGCTTTTTTCATCATCTACTCAGGAAGAAAAAGACAATTTGTATGGAAAGTCTAAAAGAGAAGGAAGGGAATTGATGATCAATTGGGCTAAAAAAACAGGTGGTAAATTTACCGGACTGATTATCCCTAATGTATTTGGCCCTTTCGGACATCCAAATTACAATTCTGTTGTAGCGACGTTCTGCCATAAATTATCCCATAATGAAACACCAAAAATTGAGGTTGACGGTGAGGTGAAACTAATTTATGTTGGAGAGTTAATAGCCGAAATCCTGAAGGAAATTAGAAGCGGCATAGGAAAAGATGAAGTTTTAGTTTCCCATACATCAGAATCTAAGGTGTCAGGACTACTTTCTTTATTGGAAAATTATAAAACGCAATATCAGGATAAAGGAGAAATACCCGCTATCAAAAACACATTTGAATTGAATTTGTTCAATACTTTTCGTTGTTATATGGATATTGCAGGTCATTTTCCAGTAAAGTTTGTTCAGCATATTGATCCCAGGGGTTCATTTGTAGAGGTTATTCGACTGGGTGTAGGAGGACAAGTTTCGTTTTCCACAACGGTTCCTGGCATTACAAGAGGGAATCATTATCATACTCGAAAAATTGAACGATTTGCAGTAATCAAAGGCAAAGCGTTAATTCAACTGCGACGAATCGGAACAGATGAGGTACTGGATTTCTATTTAGATGGAGCTGAACCTTCTTATGTGGACATGCCGATTTGGTATACTCACAATATTAAAAACATTGGTGATGAGGTGTTGTATACCAATTTTTGGATCAATGAGTTTTATGACCCAAATGATCCGGATACTTATTTTGAAAATGTTTAATTTGTTGGCACGCTGATTCCGCAGATATTCGCAGAATATTGAATTTTAGTTTTATGGAGGAAAATGATATTACCTATAAAATTAGAGGATGTATATTTTTAGTGTACAAAAATCTAGGTCCAGGCTTGATGGGGTCTGTTTATTAAGCTGCTTTACTTTATGAGCTTAAAACGCATAACCTTGAAGTTAAAAGTCAAGTTGTGCTTCCAGTATTGTATGACGGTATCAATTTAGAAATTGGATTTAGACTAGATATATTGGTGGAGGGAAAAGTTATTATTGAAATCAAATCTGTGGAAGATTTATCTAAATTACATTTTAAGCAACTCTTAACTTATCTGAAATTGTCAGGAAAGAAAGTCGGTATATTAGTTAATTTTAATTGTGAAAATATAACAGAAAATAGTACAAGAATAGTAAATGATTTTTAATTAAATCAAAGTAAACATCGGCGGAAATCTGTGAGATCTGCGTGAAATAGAAAAAAATGAAAGCACAATTAAAAGTAATGACCGTTGTAGGAACCCGCCCGGAAATAATACGATTGTCGAGAGTAATGGCTGCTTTAGATGCTTCAGAAGCTATAGAACATATCATTGTTCATACCGGTCAGAATTATGATTATGAGCTCAATCAAATTTTCTTTGATGATTTAGCCATTCGTAAACCCGATTTTTTTCTGAATGCGGCTGGTGCTACCGCTACGGAAACAATAGGTCAGATTTTGATAAAGATTGACCCTTTATTAGAATCTGAAAAACCAGATGCATTTTTAGTTTTAGGAGATACTAACAGTTGTTTGTGTGCCATTCCTGCTAAAAAGAGACAAATACCCATTTTTCATATGGAGGCAGGAAACCGCTGTTTTGACCAAAGAGTTCCTGAAGAAACCAATCGAAAAATTGTAGATCATGTTTCAGATATAAATTTGACTTATAGTGACATTGCACGTGAATACTTACTTAGAGAGGGATTACCTGCTGATAGAATTATCAAAACCGGTTCGCCGATGTTTGAAGTGCTAAATCATTATTTACCTGCTATCGAATCTTCTGATGTTTTGGAAAGATTGAAATTGGAAGAAAGTAAATTTTTTGTTGTTTCATCCCACAGAGAAGAAAATATTAATAGTGAAAAGAATTTTCACGGCCTGATGGATAGCTTAAATTTGATCGCTGAAAAATACAACTATCCAATTATCGTCAGTACGCATCCGCGAACGCGTAATATGATTGAAAAGAAAAACATTAAAATGCATTCGAATGTTCAGTTTTTAAAACCTATGGGGTTTAATGACTACAATGCCTTGCAAATGAAGTCTTATGCAGTTTTGTCTGATTCAGGAACAATATCTGAGGAATCCTCTGTATTGAATTTCAGAGCACTGAATATAAGGGAAGCACATGAACGCCCTGAAGCCATGGAAGAAGCATCTGTTATGATGGTAGGATTAAACCCGGAGAGAATTATGCAGGGTCTGGTGCAGTTACAATATCAAAAAACAACTGCAGAACGCAATCTCAGACCAGTGGCCGATTATTCGATGCCTAATGTTTCCGAGAAAATGGTGCGCATTATTTTGAGCTATACTGATTATGTAAAACGAACAGTTTGGAGAATCGATAATTAAAAGAAGATGAAAGTATTAATGATCAATTCAGTTTCCGGTTATGGCAGCACAGGTTCTATCTGTGTTGACATTGCTACTGAATTAGAATCGTATGGTCACGAATGTTTTATCGCTTACGGACAAGTAACCAAAGGATATAAAAATGGATTCAAAATAGGTACCGTTGCCGAAAATCATTTGCATAACATAGGTTCCAGAATTTTTGGGACACAAGGTTATTTTACACATTCAGGAACCAAAAAGTTAGTTTCTTTTATAAAGGAATACAATCCGGATATCATCCATTTGCATAATTTGCACGGGAATTATTTAAACCTGAAAATTCTATTTGATTATTTAACTGAAGTACAAAAACCAATAGTTTGGTCTTTACATGATTGTTGGGCATTTACAGGTAAATGTGCCCATTATACCGACGTTCAATGTTTTAAATGGCAAACACATTGTAACAACTGTCCCCAAGTTCAAAATTACCCACCAAGTCTACTACTGGATCGTTCCAGTACCATGTTTGATGATAAAAAAGAATGGTTTACCAGCATTAAAAATATGACGATCATTCCCGTTTCTAATTGGTTGGCGCATGAAGTGAGCAAATCCTTTTTAAATAAATTTCCTCTTATTCCTATTTATAATTGGGTAAATCATGAGGTTTTTAAACCTATGTTACCTTCTGATTTTCATAGTAAGTATCAAGTATCGCCGGAAAAGTTTACTGTTTTGGTAGTTAGTGCCAGTTGGGGTGAAACAGATGTGAAATATCAGGATGCTTTACTACTAGCTTCTTTACTTCCAACTGAAATACAACTAATAATGATTGGTAAGGTAGAAGAACCACAATTATTGCCTCACACTATTAAACACATTGATTATTTACATGGTAATAGTGAATTGGCCAAAGCCTATTCATTTGCTGATGTTTATGTTCATTTATCTACTGAAGACACCTTTGGTAAAGTAATAGCGGAAGCTTTGAGTTGCGGTACCCCTGCGATAGTGTATGATGCAACTGCCTGTCCGGAAATTATTGACACAAATTGTGGCTATGTAGTAGAAAAAAGAAATGTCCAGCAAGTAGTGGAATCGATTTATAAGATTAAAGAAAATACCAAAGCATATTATGCGACACAATGTAGACAACGTGTTGTTGAAAATTTTGATTATACCACCAATATCAAGCAAACCATAGGTGTTTATAATACTCTCCTACAAAAATGATTATAAATTTAATAGTTATTGCTTTAATCCTTTTTCTTGGATTTAGTTTTTCAAGAAAAAAAGATAGGAATAGTGACAGCAATAGAAAAAAGTACATTCGTATTATTTGTTTTCTCTTAATAATACAATCCGGATTGCGCAACGTGGCTGTTGGTTCGGATACTTATGGCTATTTTTTATCATTTAAGGATTCCGTAAGCAGATCATGGCAGGAAGTGTATCAAGGAATAGTTAATTATTACAGCTATGGTATAGGTAAAGATCCTGGTTATGCTGTTTTTGAAAAACTAGTTTCAAGTCTAAGTGGAGAGTATCAGCTACTTTTGATGGTAATAGCGATTCTTTTTTTCATTGCTTTGGGGAATTTTATTTATCAAAATACAACACGGCTGACTGATGCCATTTTGGCTTTTGTAATTTATTCGGTGCTTTTTTACAGTTTCTTCTCCATAACCGGACACCGGCAGACTATTGCAACTGCAGTTGCTTTGTATGGATTTGAACTGATTAAAAGAAGAAAGTTACTGCCATTCCTGCTATTACTATTGATAGCTTCAACCATCCATAAATCAGTGCTGCTTTTTATCCCGTTTTACTTCGTTGCCCAAATCAGCAAACCAAAATTATTTTTTAGGGTTGTTCTTATCCTTTTTCCTGTAATTATGGTGTTTAGAAATAATCTATCCACTTATTTAAAGATTCTAGGAGGATATGAAGAATATGGTATTAATGAAGCTGCAGGAACGTCGACTTTTACGACTATGTTTTTACTGATTTCGATTGTGGCTTTATTGCGAAGCAAAATAATTCTGCAAAATAATATAAAAGCACAGCAGTATTACAATGCTTTTGCTATAGCCTTACTTTTCATTCCTTTGACCTGGGTAAATCCCTCGGCAATGCGTGTAGTGCAGTATTTCTCTGTTTTTATGCTGCTTTTTGTTCCAGAAATTTTATATTCCTTTCAATCAGTTTCGCCACGAATAAAAAGAGATCTTACCGTTTTTACTATTATTGTTTTAATTGTATTGTTTTTAAAATCAAATTGGAGTAGTACAAACAGTTATGGTTTTTTCTGGCAGGATATGGCTTTGCCCTCTAACTATTAAAAACTAAAATGCAACAGGAAATAAAATATATCGGATTTTATGATGCGCCAAAAGCCAATTTTAAACGGGTGAGTGCCTTGGCTGCCACTAATAAAATGGATTATATTGCAGAAACAATAAATAGTGCCGGTTATCAGGTACATTTCGTTTCACCATCTTGGTTTGATGATTCATCTTATAATGCTAAAAGACAGCTAAAAACAACGATACAACTTGGTGAAAATAAAAAACTTACTCTCGCACCCAGTATTGGAACTTCCAATAAATTTTCAGGTTATTTAAAAATAGTATTCAGCTTGTTTTGGTTGTTTTGTTGGTTGCTTATTCATGTGAAGAAACAGGAAAAAATAATTCTATATCATTCTCCGTGGTTGGTTTTACCTATTTTATGGGCTAAGAAAATAAAAGGATTCCAACTAATATTAGAAGTGGAAGAAATCTATAGCGATGTATCTTCATTGCATAGCTATTTTGATAAGTTGGAAAAGAAAATCTTTGAAAAAGCTGATTATTTTTTATTTTCGACAGAATTGCTAGCTGAAAAAATAAAACCAAAAAAAGAGTTTATAATTGTTTACGGCAACTATACTGTTTTTGAAAAATTAGCATCTCCTCCGGATGATGGAAAAATTCATTTAGTATATGCGGGTATTATAGATAGTGATAAAGCAGGTGCATTTAATGCGATAGAAAGTGCTCTTTTTTTAGATGAAAATTATGTAATGCATATTATTGGTTTCGGTGAAATAGAAAGATTACAGGAGCGGATAAATGAAATAAATAAAACCTCAAAATGTAAAGTGTCTTTTGATGGTACAAAAAGCGGAATTGAATATCTGAAATTTTGTCAAACCTGCCACATTGGTTTGAGTACCCAAAAAATGGATGGGGATTATTTAGATACTTCATTTCCCAGTAAGATACTTTCTTACTTAAGCTTAGGGCTTAATGTTGTTTCATGTGATGTCAAATGTGTCTCTCTTTCTAAAATATCTCATTTAGTTAATTTTTATAATGGATATGCTGAAGAAATTGCTGATGCAATAACTAAAATTGATTTAAAAGAAGCTCAGTATATCAAATCAGAAGTGAAAGTATTAGATTGTGATTTTTTATCACAAATGAAATTAATGCTCAAAATTTAATTTTTATAAATATCATTATGAATACTATTAATATACCGACTGCTTTAATATTTTTTGCTCGTCCCGATTTGTTAGAAGTAACCTTTGCAGAAATTAGAAAAGCTAAACCAAATAAGCTTTTTTTAATTCAGGACGGGCCTAGAGTAGCCAATCAGACTGACCTTATCAATATTGAAAAATGTCGAGAAATTGTTGGTACTATCGATTGGGATTGCGAGGTTTATAAAAATTATTCAGAAGAAAATTTAGGTTGTGGTCTGCGCGTATACTCTGGCCTATCGTGGGCATTTCAGCATGTTGATCGTCTTTTGATTTTAGAAGATGATTGCGTTCCCTCACAATCACTTTTTCCTTTTGTAGAAGAATTGTTAGAAAGATATAGTACGGAACAGCGAGTTGGTATTATTAGTGGCATGAATAATTTAGGGACTTATGAAAAATCTGATACAGATTATTTTTTTTCTTCCTTTGGTTCTATTTGGGGTTGGGCAACTTGGAAAAGGGTTTGGGATCAGGTTGATTATGAGATGAATTTTATGGAAAATAAATATGCCAAGGAAATTATATTCTCGTTCGACAAAGAATTTGAAAAGATGGCAAATGATTTATATTTAAAAATTGAAAAAGGAGAAAGGCTGTCATCGTGGTCTTTTCAATTAGGGGTATGCTTAATTCTAAATAATCAGTTGAATATTGTTCCAAAGTATAATATGATTTCAAATATCGGTTTGTCAGAAAACGGAGCAAATTCAGTAAGTAGTTTAAAGTTTGTTCCTAGAAGGTTGAGAAAACTTTATTTTATGGAAAACTTTATTTATGACTTCCCTTTGAGACATCCTGAATTCATTGCAAATGATCAAGAATATAAGAAAAAAATATTTAGACTTATGGGACATGGTCATAGTTTTATCAAAACAATTATGCAAATTGAATCAATATTTTATAGATTGCTAGATGGCAATTTCAAATCATTATTTGATAAACTTAAGAAAGTACTAAAATGAGGAATATCATAAAGAAGTTTTATCTTAATCTTTTTTATCCTAATTCAATTAGTATAAAAGGGGAAAACTCATTTTTTGTTAATAAGGGTTTTGCTAGAAACTTAAATGTCAAAATACAAGGTAATAATAATAATGTTTCGATAGCTGCGGCTCATTTAAACAATGTGAAAATAATCATTATTGGGAATAATAATGACATAGAAATAAATAATAATGTTATTGCTTCTCACTGTGAATTTTGGATTGAAGATTCTTTTAATAAAATTTTCATAGGTGCAGGGACAACAATAGAAAAAAATTCTCAAGTTGCTGCTTTAGAAGGAAGAGAGGTAATTATTGGAGAAGATTGTATGATCTCAAGTGATGTGAAAATAAGTACTTCAGACAGTCATTCAATTATTGATGTTGTTTCAAATGATCGGGAAAACTATGCTAAATCAGTTTTTATTGGTAAACATGTTTGGATTGGACACTCTGTTTGTATTTGTAAAGGTGTTGAGATTAAAGACAATTGTATAGTAGGTGCTAAAAGTAACGTTTTAGGGAAATTTAGTGAAGAGAATATAATTATTGCGGGCAATCCTGCTAAGGTCATTAAGAAAAATAAAAATTGGTTAAGAGAAAGGATATAATTATTTTAGTTAATTTTAATGATAAATAATTAAGATTTAGAATGAATAATATCTTGATTCAAAGTACATTGTGTAATTAAATATAGAAAAATCTTAACGCGGAATACCCTGATGTGAAATTTTATCGATTAATTGGGTCAATCACCTACCGTATTGTAGGGGGTGATTTCAAATCAATTATTAAAGGTTTCAAAAGAAGGTTTAGATAATAAAAAACCATCAGAAAATAATTTTGCATAGAATATAAAATAAAGAAATAGCTCGTACAATTATTAATTCATATTAGTAAAAAATAATGATCAGAAATATAAATCCAAAAGTAACCATAATTACAACTGTATATAACAAGGAGGAATTAATTCATAAATGTATAAGTTCTGTTCTTTCGCAAAGTTTTACAGACTTTGAATATATTTTAGTTGATGATGCTTCTACTGATAATTCTCCAACAATATGTGATGATTATGCAAAAGCAGACAATCGAATTAAGGTTATTCATAGAGAAAATGGTGGACATGCTATTGCCAGAAATACAGGTATATTGAATGCTAAAGGGGAATATCTAACTTTTTTAGATGGTGATGATTATTTTTGTGACGACCACGGTATTGAAGAAATGGTCAGACTAGCAGAAGAAAATAAAAGTGATATTGTTATAACTGATTTCCTAAATGTTTGGAATGAAGCTGATAAGCCTAAAATAACGATTTCTACAGGTATAGATATGCTTGAATATTTATTAAAAGAAGATATTTATCATCCAACACCTTGCTCAAGGTTGTTTAAAAGAGCAATTTTTGATAATAATTTATTTAAAAATCTCATAAGTGATGATGAGGAGTGGACACCTAGAGCTTTTTTTCATGCTGATAAAGTTTGTATCATGCCTAAATCAATTTATTTTAGAACAACGCCCGATAATTCAGTAACTCGAATAAATACAGAAGAGAATTATTTTAGAAAAGCAAACGATAAGGCTTTGACTGCAGGGTTGATAATAAATTTTTTTGAAGGAAAAAATATTTCACTTTCTCAAAAGAAAATACTTTATAAAAGGTTTCTGTCACTTTATTTATCCAGTTTGCACATATATGCTAACGTATTAACGGATACTAAACTGAAAAAAGATTTGTTAATAAGATTAGATGAAAATAAATTTGTTTTGAGGTATTCCAGGTTTTATAAAAGTTTTAAACATCATATTCTTTATTGGATAACCAAATATTTTGGTTTGAAGGGTACAATCTCCTTTTTTAGAATTTTCAGCAGATAACAAATTAAATATTATTTGAGTGGTATTTTAAAAATTTTAAAATGAAGATATCCCAATTCTAAAACACAAGCATGGTGAATCAAGATAGCAATAAACAAATTAAAACAGCAGCAATTATATCATATATATCTATTATTTTTAATATTGTTATTGGATTGATTTATACACCATGGATGGTTAATAATATTGGAAAATCTGATTATGGTTTGTATGTTTTAGTATCTTCCTTTTTAATCTATTTTACCATTGATTTTGGATTGGGGCAAGCGACGGCTCGTTTTTTAGCCAAATATCGCGCTGAAAATGATGAGCATAAGGTAAATCAATTGTTGAGTTTAACTACTAAAATTTATCTTTTGATAAGTTTTGTAATGATGGTAGCACTAGTGGTAGTGTTTTTTTTTATTCAGAATATTTTCATCCAATTGAACGCCGCTGAAATTGAAAAATTCAAAACCATATATGTGATTGCGGGTTTGTTTAGTTTGGTTTCGTTCCCGTTCATGTCTTTGAATGGTATTTTTATTGCTTATGAACGCTTTGTGGCTCTTAAGCTTTGTGATATTTTTAGTAAAATTGGAGTAATACTTTTGATGGTTATTGCCCTTTTATTGGGCTATAAATTGTATGCCCTTATTGCCATCAATGCATTTATAGGAATCATAGTTATTTTATTTAAATTTATTTATTTATTTAGAACTACTGCTATAAAAATTGATTTAAAGTACAAAAGCAAAGTGTTAACCCAAGAACTTTTTAGTTTTTCTATTTGGAGCAGTATACTCGGAATTGCACAACGTTTGATAATCAATATTGCCCCTACTCTTTTAGGGATTTATTCAGGCACTACGGCTATCGCAGTTTTTTCAATTGGGATGTTAATTGAGAGCTATGTATGGACTTTTGCCAGTGCCTTAAATGGTTTATTCTTACCGAAAGTCTCAGGGTTATTATCTACTTCCGCAAATAGAGAGCAAGTGTTGCAATTAATGGTGAAAGTAGGCAGAATTCAATTGTTTATAATTGGGATATTGTACATTGGTATGATTACTTTGGGTCAAGAATTTATTGTTCTTTGGATGGGGCCTGAGTTTACTAATTCTTTTCCCATAGTGCTTATGCTAATTTTACCAGGTTTTTTTACGCTTACTCAAGAAATTGCTTCCACATTGTTATATGTTGAAAACAAAATTAAATTTAAAGCTATTATTTTTATGGTTGCTGCGATAATCAGTGTGTTATTATCTGTTTTTCTAATACCATATTTTGGAGCAATAGGTGCAGCAATGGGAATTGTAATTTCTCTAATTATTTTTGAAGTTATTGGTGTTAATATTTTTTATTACAAAATTATGAAAATAAATATATTTTATTTTTTTAAGGCTTGTTTGCTTAAAATGTTGCCATCTTTAGTAATAGTTTTGGGATTTGGTTTGGCAGTTAATTATTATATCCCAGCGCCTAATTTTGTTGTTTTTTTTATAAAGGCTAGTCTTATAGGTGTAGTTTATATGCTTGTTATGTGGTTTTTTAGCTTAAACAAATATGAGAAAGAATTAATTTTATCCATTTATAAAAAATTTACACCTAATAAATTAAACTAAATGCCTCTAATCAGTATTATAATTCCAGTTTACAAAGTAGAAGCCTATTTGCATAAATGTGTCAATAGTGTACTGGATCAAGATTTTAAGGACATTGAAGTGCTCCTAGTTGATGACGGTTCTCCAGATAATTGTCCTGCAATTTGCGATGAGTTCGCAAAAAAAGATGCCAGAGTCAAGGTAGTCCATAAAAAAAATGGAGGTTTATCAGATGCTCGTAATGAAGGGATTAAGAGTGCTACTGGAGAATACCTGATGTTTTTAGACAGCGATGATTACTGGGACGGTAAAGATTGCTTGTTTAACCTCATCCAATCCATGAAAGTTTCAAACGCAGATATAATCCTTTATGGCGCTAAAGATGTATTTGTAGAGAGCAATACGGTTAGAGTGGCAAGAGGAAATTATGACATAGCTACTATTAGAAAAGGCAAAGATGCAGCAATACAGTCTTTATTTGCAACTCATCATTTTCCCGGTTCAGCCTGGATTTTAACTATTAAAAGATGTTTGGTATTAGAGCATGAACTGTTTTTTGTAACTGGAATAAAAGCAGAGGATATAGATTGGTTAATTCATTCGTTTAGTAAAGCAGCATCTTTCGATGCAGTGAATGATGCGTTTTATATGTATATAAAAAACAGACCGGGTGCCATAACGACGACCGCAGATTCAAAAAGTGCTGTAGATATTTTGTTTTCAGTTTCTAAATGGAGGCCTGAATTAGAGAAAGATTTGTCAGTTACTAATACATATTTGTTATCTTATTTAGCCTATCAGTATATTACCGCTTATATTATCTATGCGAGCGTTCCTACAAACGAAAAAAGGATATTGCATGCAGAACTCAAAAAAAATTCAGGTATACTAAAATATGCGCAAGGAAAAAAGACGGTTTTGAGTAGAACAGTAATTGAACTTTTCGGGATTGAATTTGGAGCTAAAATTTTTAGAACGGCTCATTTTGCCCTTAACAAATGGCCCAGCTTAAAAAAAATTGTTTAATACAATGAATAAGAAAAGAATATTAATTATTTCTGGAGAATCATGGCGGGAAGACAGTAATGGCGGAAATGTACTTTCCAATTTGTTCAGTACTTTTACTGATGAATATGAATTTGCGCAAATTTTTACTAATCCGGCAATGCCTTCTAATTCTATTTGTACAAAATATTTTCATATTTCTGAAGGAGAAGTCATAAAAGCATTCCTTAAAAACCAAACTTTTGGACGAGAACTGCAAACGTCAGACTATTTGATTCAAGCCGAGCTAACAATTAAAAATACCTCAAGTTCCAATTGGCTTACTTTTTTAAAAAAATTAAATTTCCCTATATTTCATACCCTGCAAGATTTGATTTGGAGAGGCTCTAAATGGCAAACGCCTGAATTGAAAAAATTCGTTCTAGATTACAATCCAGATGTGATTTTTGCACCCATGTATTATAGTCTTTTTATGCACCGTATAGATCGCTATGTTGCAAAGCTGACAAATAAAAAATTGGTATCATACGTTTCTGATGATCATCTTACCTTTCGACAGTTTTCTCTTTCTCCTGTGTACTGGTTCAATAGACTACTATTGCGAAAAAATGTTATTGCTACCGCTAAACACTATTCCTTGTTGTATACGATGACACAAGAGCAGCTTATAGAATACCAACCCGTATTGAAAGTACCAATGAAAGTATTGAAAAAAACAGGAAATTTTGAAGGGACTCCTCCGTTAAAAACAGACTGTGGAAATCCTTTAATTATAATGTATGGTGGTAATCTAATTTACAATCGGTTTAAAACCTTGTATAAATTAGCGCAAGTAATAAAAGAAATCAATCAAAATGGTATTAAAATTCAACTGCATATTTACACGCAGACGCCCATCACTGAAAAACTTAAATTGTTGCTAGATGATGGTCAAAACAGTTTGTTATTAGGTAAGGTTTCCATGGAACAATTAAATGTTAAATATTCTGGAGCTGATTTAGTATTGCATGTGGAATCTTTTGAATTAAAGCAGCGATTGCTCACCAGACTTTCTTTCTCCACTAAAATTATAGATTTGATGCATACTGGCAGAGGAATTTTGGCAATTTGCTCTAAGGAGAGTTCTCCTTACAAATACCTTAAATCCGAGGATGCCGCCATCTGTGTTGCTGATGTTTCCGAAATAAAAAAGACTTTGCAACATTTATTAGAGTTTCCGGAACAAATTAATGAATATGCAAGTAAAGCATGGGAATGCGGCGTAAGAAAGCATGATGTAAAAATTGTTACCAAGGATTTGCATGCCGATTTTAAATCAATGATAAATTAAAAGTAGTATGTTTAATGCCTTAATTTCAATAATAGTTCCAGTTTATAATGTTGAAAATTATCTTCAGGAATGTCTGGATAGTTTGATAAATCAAACGTATCAAAACATTGAAATTATAATCGTTAATGACGAAAGCCCTGATAAATGCCTGCAAATTATTGAAGATTATGCGCGAAAAGATAATCGTATAATATATATTGATCAAAAAAATACAGGTCTTTCCGGTGCCCGTAATGCGGGTATCAAACTTTCGACTGGTGACTTCATCATGTTTGTTGATAGCGATGACTGGATTAATGTAGATTGTTTGGAACAAATGTCAAAATATGCTACGAATCATGATTTAGTCATAGCTTCTTATTATCGAGAATTTATAAATAACTCTCAAATACGTAAATTGAATTGTGCAGGATTTTATTCGTCAGTGTTTATTCAAAGAAGAATTGTAGGGTTAATTGGAGAAGAATTGTCTGATCCATCACAAGCTGATAGTTTGGTGACTGTATGGGCAAAATTATATAGGAGTGACATTATAAATCGGAATTCAATACAATTTATTTCAACCAAAGAAATAGGAACATCAGAGGATTTATTATTTAATTTAGAATATCTTGAATACTGTAAAACTTCATTTGTTATTGACGGCCCTTTGTATCATTACAGGAGGTATAATTTAAATTCGTTTACCTCGACAAATAAGAAAAATTTATTCTTAGATTGGAAAAATTTGTTCAATAGAATTCATAATTTAATTGCGCATAAAAAAGAAGATTATCATATTGCGTTTAATAACAGAATAGCCTTAAGTATTATTGGCTTAGGATTAAATGAAATGCAAAATCCTAAAGGATATAGCGATAAGGTAAGAAATTTAAAGCAAATCCTAAGTGATCCATTATATGATAAAGCGTATAAGCAATTAGAATTAAATTATTTCCCGGTACACTGGAAATTGTTTTTTGCTTTTGCAAAATATAAATTTGTAGTGGGTGTTTATTTAATGCTATTAGGCATAAATTACTTTGTAAATAGAAATAACTAATCCATATTTTGTCTAAACTTATTCGCACTTCCACCATTGCCCTGTCTTTGGATTATCTTCTTAAAGGCCAATTGTTTTTTTTAAAGCAGCAGTATAAGGTTCTTGCCGTGTCTGGAAGCGATATGCACTTAGAAGCCGTTGCTACAAGAGAACAAGTGCAAACTATTGACATTGAAATGCAACGGAGCATCAGTCCGCTTAAAGACTTAAAATCCCTGTGGCAGTTGTACTGGCTTTTCAAAAAAGAAAAACCATTAATCGTGCATTCCATAACACCAAAAGCAGGTTTACTAACAATGCTGGCAGGCTATTTTGCTGGCGTTCCCATACGCATGCATACCTTTACAGGACTCATTTTTCCAACTAAAACCGGTTTTTTGCAACAACTTTTAATTGGAATGGAGCGAGTATTGTGCTATTGTGCGACTAACATTTATCCGGAAGGACAAGGCGTCCGTAATGATTTAATCCGGTACAAAATCACCTCTAAAAATTTGCAGGTGCTGGCCAATGGCAATGTCAATGGGATTGATACCTCTTTTTTTAATCCCGGCAATTTTACGGACCAACAAAACCAAGAGTTAAAAAATAGGTTAGAAATCCAGGCAACCGACTTTGTTTTTATTTTCATAGGGCGTCTGGTAGGAGATAAAGGCATCAATGAATTGGTAGCCGCATTTAAAAAAATGCAAAGTCAAAAGGCGAATGTTGAAAACCTAGAGCCGAACGTATTGCCTAATAATGATAATGCAAAAATCAAAAGTCAAAATTCAAAATTACTTTTAGTAGGTCCTTTAGAAACCGAACTTGATCCGCTGGATAAAAATACGTTACAGGAAATAGAGGAAAACCCCAATATCATTTCGGTAGGTTTCCAAAAAGACATCCGTCCATACCTTGCCATCAGCGACTGTCTGGCATTCCCCAGTTACCGAGAAGGCTTTCCAAATGTAGTATTACAGGCCGGAGCCATGGGGTTGCCCAGCATTGTCTCCAACATTAACGGTTGCAACGAGATTATTATAGAGGGTGAAAATGGCACTGTTATTCCGGTCAAAAATACCGCTGCAGTGAGTGACGCGATGGTGAAAATGATAGAGGATACGGATTGGAGAACCCAACTCCAACAAAATGCCCGCCCAATGATTGTTTCCCGTTACGAGCAACACCTAGTTTGGGAAGCCATTTTAGCCGAATACCAAAGACTGGAAAATCAAATTCCGATGCCTAAAATAAAGGAGTAGTATGTAGCCCCCAAATGGAGATAATGAAAATAGAATTACAATCTTTTCAGAAAGAAATCATTTCGGGTTATGAGCATCGCATCAACAGTATTGATGTAGCTTTTGACGATGAAAAAATGAAGCAGCAATTGCATCCATTTTCATCCTGTGGCTGCTCGAAAATACCGATCCCGATAAGGTAACCGTCAATTCGGTAAAAGAATTAATCCAATACGCAAAACAAATACATTACGACGGTCAAGGATACCACATGGCAAAAGATCAAGATAGGGTCTATATGGCCGATTTTATCCAACAGGAGAGGGTCAGTTTAAATCAGTTTCCAGCCCAATGTGATGCTGCAAAAGCAAGGTGGTATCAAAACTATTTAAATACCGTTGCATTGCGTTTTCAAATACTGAAAAGCCTCAATGAAGAAATGGTGGTTTGGAGAACTAACAATGGTTTTACTCATTATTTCGAGCATGCCTTTGAAACGGGTTTTGTGAACAGTAAAGTAGTGGAAATAGCAGTTTCTTTTTTCCTAAAAAGTGCAGACCACCGCTATCTGCATGAGCTTCTCGAGAGGGAAGCTGCGTGTTATATTCCAATATTTACTATTCCAGAAACCAATAACTTGAAATATAATATCAATCCGCCACTCTTATTGGGAGATGAGGAAAAGAAGAAAAAATATAAAAAAGTATTGGGAACTTGGCTTTTGGCCAAATTAGAAGATAGAATTTTCCAATATAGGTTGGACAAACAAAACCTTCCGAAACCCTATCTTTTCGTCAAACAAACAGCCGAAGCATTATTTTACAACCAAAAAACAACAATTGAAATAGATAATCTGCTGCCGGAAAAAATAGTGACCACTATTTTTAATCCACGTATTTTCAAAGACGCCTCCTCTTTTGAACTATTCGAAAAATGCAATGCAGTAGTAGTAAGAACCACCGATCTGAGTTTCCTCTACCGGAAAATGTCCGAAAAAGAAAATCCACCGCTCATCTTGGTGCGAGATAAGGAATTCAGAGACTGGTATGCCAAAGCCTACAATCCGGAACTCGTGCAGAGTTTTACCAAAACCTACGATCGAGCCGACTCAATACAAAGAAATAGTAACTACGAAAGCGAAAAACGCCAAGTCTTTAGGTTCTTGTAGTACTCGTAATCACAAAGTCAAAAGCAATTCAGCTGCCCAAAACAGCATCCCCACAAAAGCCCATCTGCTAAAAAGCGTCTCCACAAAGGGAATAAAACCACCCCGAACCACCCAATTTCCCATAACCCAACCCCACCCAATTAGTACCCATCACCCCCTCAAAACCCACAATCCATTCCCCTTCAGGGGCCCAAACCCTCACACACCCACAAACAAAAAAATCCGCGCCAACCCGCTCAATCCGTCAAATCCGCGTCCCAACCCCACCCAATTAGTACCCATCACCCCCTCAAAACCCACAATCGAATCCCCCCTTCAGGGCCCACGGGCCCAATTCCTCACACAAACAAAAAAATCCGCGCCAACCCGCTCAATCCGTTAAATCCGCGTCCCAACCCCACCCAATTAGAACCCATCACCCCCCTCAAAACCCACAATCGAATCCCCCCTTTAGGGGCCAGGGGGCCTCACACACCCACAAAAAAAAAAATCCGCGCCAATCCGCTCAATCCGTCAAATCCGCGTCCCAACCGCACCCCACAAAAAAACCCCCTTTTGCAGCACAAAAGGGGGTTGGTAACAAAGAAATCAAATAATCAGACCACATCCAGCACCGTCAGCACATTGTAAGAATTGTTCTTCAACGGATACTGCTTGCCGTTCATTTCCTGAAAAAACTCGATCAGGAAGAAATAAACCATGCTGCCGGTACCCGGAGGAATTTCGCTGGGAGTAAAGGAATAGGTCGCCAGATCAGCGGTAACCGAAAGGTTTTCCTTATTGCAGTAGCGAGTTTTGTACAAACTTAGTTCAAAATCAACCATAGCAACCGCAGTGCTGAAACTCACATGGGTGGCGCCAAAAGGAACCGCCAAATGCAAAGCAGGATTAAAATCCGTCAGGACCACAGTCCCACTAACAGGATCCAAGTCAATTTCTCCTTTAAAAACGGAACCCATAACAGCCTTGTTGTTAAAATCAAATCCTTGAAGAACCTTTTTCCCTTCTGTGGTTTGAATGCCAATACCAACCTGGCGTTTCCCGCGATCCGAAACCAAATCCAAATTCTTGATTTGGCTCATCGATTGTGAAAGCCGACTGCTGACCCGGGAATCCTTTGCCATCAGCAACAAACTGCTGGCCGAATTTCGCAACAGCTTGCTCATCTTCGCATTGTGGCCAAACTCGACGCCGTTCTCCCTCGTGCGCTGGAACGCAGGGTCAGTTTTCATTCTTTTTTTGGAGATGCCTCCTTTTGCTCTGGCCAGCATTCCGTCTTTGGTTCGATAAAAAGTAACCCCTTTTACTGTTCCCTGAATTTCTACAATTCCATCAATTTTTGCCATGTTCGTTTTTATTTAGGCGTTTATAATGAGACAAAGCTATTTGTTTTAAGGTTGCCAAAAAAAAACAGGTTCGGTTAATGCATTGACAAACAGTACAGTGCGCTGGAAAGCAAAGCGTGCGCAGCAGTACAGTAAAGTGCAGCAAAATGCAGTCTGCGACATAAATTCATCCACAAAAGGCACCCAAAACACCCTGCATCCCTTTACTATCAAGCGCTGGCAGCAGCATACGTACGGGATACTTACGGGATAAGTAGGGGGTACTTACGGTTTTCGCTGTCCAAAACATACAAAATTCGCACTCGAACCTAAGAGCAATAAAATAAAAAAACAATTGTTGTAGCCAGAAAAATAGCCAGAATAAAACTGTGAGAATTTGCTGATTCGTGTAATACAATTCGTTTTTTTTTATAAATTAGGAACTTAATTGTATCAGCATGGAAAAAGATAGTAGTGCCCAGAATAATGAATATTTCAAAGAGCTGAAAAGGCGTACAATTCAGCAAAAAATAGATTTAATCGAGAGTGACGATTTGGAACACACTTTTAGAGGGCGCTATGGAAATGAAATTTTTTTACACTTCTTTGACAGGCTGAAGCCACAACCATTACACAGCTTTCATCAGCAAATCAAGGATTTATTTGAAAACGCAAATACAATTAAGGGAAGAGGGTACGATTTGCAACCTGATTTTTTTGATTTTTATAAATCGGAAAGAGCTGAATTGGAAACTTTTATTAACGGTGAGAACAACAACAGCAATGAAAGCAGGACAAAAGCGATCAAATACCTCCAATATTTAAACGAAGATGGGTATAGGTGGTGGCGCATCGATGCATTGTTCGAATTGATGGGTAGTACAAGTAGTTATCCTTCTATCGCACCATTGGCAAACGCCAAACTAAAAAAGGAGTTCATCAATATTAAAAAATTAGACACGCAGCAATCGGAATTATTTCGTATCATTGACCACACGCATTTACTGACACTCTTAAGTGCGGAGAATCGTAAAAAAAGGGCAACTTATATCGGGCGTTTTCCGACTTGGTTTGATTTCGATTATTACAAAGACCCATTCATATTTGCAGAGTTTCCCAAAGACAAAAATACCTTTCACAAGGTCTTAAAATCGTGGATCATGGATCAGGTGGAAACCCGAAAAAAAATATTCGAATGGGATGAAATACCTCCCGAATACCAATATCTTTTGGATTATGCCAATAATTTGCTCCAGCAAACAGCAGCTGAGAAAATCCAAAAAACCGATAGTCCAAAGCCAGTAAAAATAATGACGATTAGTTCGTTAGAGTATCCCCGACATATTTTTGCAGATGCAAAGGCGTATGAACTCTTCAGTCTGTTAATGCGGCATGTAAAATCATTGAATGCCACCAGTTTTGTGTTCCGAACCATGGCTGAAAAAGAAAATCCCCAACTGATTGTGGTCAACGATACCCCATTCCGAACCTGGTTCAATACACAGGGATATCCCATCAAATTAGAAAATCACACCAAAACCTACGAAAATGCTAAAAATGAAGACCGAATAGTAGCCTACAATATAGCCAAAGAACTAATAACGAAACTGTAATACTAATCTGTAATACTAATCTGTTGGGGATAGTTATTCAACCCCTCAGGAGTTTTTTGTGCAATAAGTGGAGTAAACAGCACCCCACCTCCCATTGTCAGTTCGAGCGCAGTCGAGAACCGCGTCCCAACCGCGTCCCAACCGCGTCCCAACCGCGTCCCAACCGCACCCAACCGCACCCAACCGCACCCATCCACCACACACAAAAAAAAAAACAGCACCCATCCGTCAAATCCGCGTCCCATCCACACTCAATTGGAACCACACCACCCCCTCAACATCCGCAATCCATTCCCCCTT
>NZ_JBGQOR010000017.1:0-37954 GCF_052119725.1 Flavobacterium sp. W20_MBD1_R3 | reverse complement strand
TTTTCTTGCTTTACTATTCGAAATAAACAGTATATTTGAAAGAAATAAACGATAGTTTTTTCACAGACTGACGTTAGTGGCTATGCGAAAAAAAACGAGAATAAATTAGAGTAAATTTAAGAATTAATCATAAAAATAATTAATGTATGGGATGGGTAGCAATAGGTTTAACAATTGTTTTCATAGGTTGGATTTTCTATCGACTTTTTATTAAAAAGGACTTAAGTAAAAATTTAAACAATTTATATTTTGGGCTATTTTTTGTAACAATATGGTTTTTATATTATTTGTTTATTATTACTTTTTTTTAAAGTCTTTTAATCAATTAATACTATAAGAAATTAGTTATTATCCTGTATTTTACTCATTTTGTATTTTATTAACAAAACGATAAAACAGATAGCGCGGATTTGCAATCCGTGCCCACAACGATAAGAACTAAATCAAAAGAAAAAACTAAATATGATTGCTTCGTTCCTCGTAATGACAAAGTACCCAGCTAGCGCGAGCCGTCCCGCTCGTGAACATTATCAAAAATAAATACAATTATAATAGGCACCAGCACGAATTCATCATTTCATACTAAAACAAATAATTATGTCAAGAATTGTAATGGCAATAGGTTTAGTAATCGCTTTTATAGGTTGGATTTTATATCGATTACTAATCAAAAAAGACTTAAATAAAAATTTAAATAACGTATACCTTGGACTATTTTTTATTATAATATGGGCATTGTTTTATTTTTTTATTGTTGAATATTTTTAAAAATCGTGTGTTAATGGCTGTCCACATCCTTAGCTAGTGCAAGCATCCCGCTTGTGAAAATCCTCAGAAGTAAATAACTATAAATTAAACCTGCAAGTTTACCCTTGCAGGTTTTTTGCTTCAAAACTAGACATTTATACTAATTCATGTTATTACCAATAGTTTATGAAGCAATTAATAAGTTCTACTAAATTGGACAAAGCAACTGTCTAAAGGTGACACAATACAATTGAAAAATAAATAGGCATCCCAAAAGTAATATTGAAAGGAAATGTTACCGCTAATGCCATGGGCAGAAAGATCCCTGGATTTGCTTTTGGAACGGCAATTTTCATCGCTGCGGGAACTGCAATGTAGGAAGCGCTTGCCGCCAGGACTGCAAAAATAAAACGGTTCCCAATATCTTCTGTAACGAACTGACTCAAAAATGCGACGATGCAGCCATTGATCAGCGGAAAAACAATAGCGAAAAACACACTGAACCACCCACTTTTAAAAAAGTCATTTAATTTTCGGCCACTTACAATTCCCATATCTAATAAAAACAAGGCTAAAAACCCTTTGAAAATATCAGTCGTAAAAGGCTTAATTCCCAAGGCTTGTTGTTCGCTTGCTAAAAAACCAATAACCAAACTTCCCAGTATTAGCAGCACACTTCCATTAGTAAAAGAATGCTTGATAATTGTGGTCATCTTGGTTTTCTGAACTTCTTCTTTACTAAACAAGCGGATTAAGATTACCCCTACAATAATCGCAGGAGCCTCCATCAGCGCCATTACAGCAACCATGTGACCGCTGAAATTGTAATTTTGAATTTCTAAAAAAGAGATGGCCGTTACAAAAGTAACCGCACTCACAGATCCATAAGCAGCAGCTATGGCGCCAGAATTCTCAATGCTATACTTTTTCTTTAAAATAAAAAAAGTATACAGCGGAATTAACACCGCAATCAGCACTCCAAAAATAATCGACCAAAGAATGTCTACAGTAAAGTGACTGTGCGCTAATTCCTGTCCACCTTTAAAACCAATAGAAAAAAGAAGATATAACGATATGAATTTAGAGGTATTCTCTGGAATTTCTAGATCGCTTTTGACGTATACGGCTATAATACCCAGCACAAAAAAAAGCAAAGCTGGATTGGTTAAATTATCAATCAATAAACTGAAATTCATATTTGGTTGTGTTTAAAAATTATTTTGCGCATTTTAATCCTATTATATTATTTTTGAGTAGCTCTTTTTAATCGGTCATTTATCGTTTTACCCAAGCCAAAATCTGGAAATCGTTCAGCAATAATGCAATCGAGATGGGAATTATCCAACCGATGCAAAGCCGCGTATAGTTGTGAAGCTGCTTCTGCTAAATTTCCTGTCGCGGATAAAACTTCTTGTTGTGCAATATTCGTTTCGTCAATCCTTTTTTGGAATACTAGAACTCCTATTTTTTGATTCGTAAACATTGTTAGCTTTTTTGCTACATCAGCTGTCAAAAAAGTCTTTGTCAAAGGAGCATAATGTTTCGAAAGCATGCCTGGCGCCGCGGGAGCAATATCATCATGGGTAATTATTTTTACAGGTCCTACAACTGCTTCAATATTCTCAACAGCCAAAGAACCTAGCCGGTATAAAATGGGTTCTCCATTTTCAAACCCTATGATAGTTGATTCTATTCCTCTCTGACAAGCTCCTCCATCCAAAACCATTGGCAGTTCTTTTTCAAAATAGTCGGCGACATGTGTTGCTGTAGTGGGACTTATAGAGCCAAACGGATTCGCACTTGGAGCTGCGAGCGGATAAGCTAATTGATTCAACAAGGCCAGGGTCACTGGGTGATTTGGGACTCTGACCGCTACGGTATCTTTACCACCAGTAACCAAATCCAGAATGGCAATTTGCTTTTTTAAAACCAAAGTTAGAGGTCCCGGCCAGAAAGCCTTCGCTAACAAGGCCGCTTTTTCAGGAATCTCTCTCGCTATTTCAGAAAGCGCAGTTGCAGATTTTATGTGAACAATTAACGGATTAAAAAATGGTCGTTTTTTCATGTCAAATATACGTTCTACTGCCTTAGAACTATAAATGTTGCCGGCTAAACCATAAACCGTTTCAGTAGGAATTCCTATGATTTGTTCTTGATTTAAAAGTGCAACAGCTTTTACAATCGAATTGTTAATTATACTCATATCTTAAGGGTTACAGGAATCGAAAAATCCTGGTTTTTCGGTTGTTTTTTTGAAGGGGATACATTTTTTTCGGAATTAAACGAATACTTTTTACAACTGTAAATAAAACTCATTGTAGAACGAGTGGATGCTGCACACCACGAGCAGGGTATACCTTGTTTTATATCTGTAACACTAAAACCCGGAGTTTTACAATTGGGACATTTGCTTTTTATCGTTTCCATTAATTTTAGAGCTGCTATTTTTATCACACCCATCCGTGTGGGATTGTAAAGCGCACGCATATCTGTTTCAGCATAAACAATTCCATATTTGTTCATAAGATCCTGAAAAAAAGATGAGAACCAAAAGAGCCTTCGCTGGCTATACCCAGATCACAATCAAATTCCTCTATTGCCGCCAAACATTTAGCTCTGCCGGTGACACCTGCCGTTTTTTTTTCGTTGCACTTCACCTGAAAAAGTGGAAAAAATATCCGAATTATAATTATCAGGAGCAAAACAAAGAACACCTAAACCCCCTTCAAAAATGGGAGCAATCATCTGCTCTTTATGATGTTGAGTTGCAATCAGCAATTTCCTTTTTTTAAACATCAACCTCTGTTTTGCTTTTGGGTAAGAGTACAATTTGAATCACACCCTCAATTTTTAGTTCCATATTTTTTGAGGATGCTTCGCTGATTAAATCTTTGATATAGGCTGATGCCTCAGAAAGAGTTTCAAGTCTTATTCTTGAATGCGAACTGTCTTCATCAAACCGAATTTGATTGCTAAATTTTTCTAAATTATGATAGTTAATCTTATTATTAATCAACGAAAACAGTACTTTACCAGCTTCTGATGGTACAAATTGACCTTCAACTAACTTAAATTGATATTCTTTTTCCATAGCTATTTTATAATGATTTTTGATTTTTTGGTAATTTGTAAGTCGTAAAAAATATTCCGATTCCCAAAAACAACTTAAAAAGGAGATTTTCAGGTTCAAGGCTGGTCAGGAGGATTCCACAACTGAGCCATATAGCTCCTATAAACAAACTAATATTTTCTTTCATAATTTTATTTATTTTCTACAAAGGTAGAATGAGCTATCCATAAATTTTTATTTATATTTGTAATGATACACATTAAAAATATTTATGAATTATACACTCCACCAACTGCACGTATTTTTAAAAATTACCCAGAATAAAAGCATCACTAAGGCAGCAATAGAACTTCATTTGACACAGCCCGCAGTATCTATACAGCTTCGGAATTTTCAAGATCAATTTGATGTTCCCCTTACAGAAGTAATAGGACGTAAATTGTACGTCACCGATTTTGGGAAAGAAATTGCGATAGCTGCTGAAAAAATTCTGAATGAAGTGCATGCTATTAATTATAAAACAATGGCATTTAAAGGACAATTAACAGGAAAATTAAAAATTTCTGTCGTATCAACAGGTAAATATGTAATCCCCTATTTTTTATCTGATTTTTTAAAACAAAATCAAAGTGTAGAGCTACTTCTTGATGTGACGAACAAAAACAAAGTCCTAAAAAATTTGGAAAAAAATGAAGTTGATTTTTCCCTTGTCTCTGTCTTACCTGAGACCTTACAAATTGAAAAAATAGAATTAATGCCAAATACTCTTTTTCTTATTGCTAACAGTAATCAACAAATAGGAAATGGTGTTCAGGACAAAAAAATTATTGAAAATTTACCAATAATCTATCGGGAACAAGGGTCTGGAACTAGATATGTTATGGAAAGATTCATAGAACAGAATCAATTAACAGTTCCAAAAAAAATGGTGCTTACCTCTAACGAGGCGGTAAAGCAGGCAGTATTAGCTGGACTTGGATGTTCTATAATGCCCTTAATTGGTATAAAAAGCGAACTGACTAATGGCAGCCTGCAAATCATTCCAGTACAAGGTTTACCGCTTCATTCTAACTGGAATTTAATCTGGTTGAAAGGCAAGAAATTTTCACCTGTTGCAAATGCCTACTTGAAATTTGTTAATGAAGAAAAAAAGAAAATTATAGCAAACGCCTTTGGTTGGATTAAACCTTGAAAATCTAATCAGCCTTTTAAATAAAACCTACATACCATAATGACTATTTGAATTGCAGCTTCCTCATCAAAAAAACTATTTTTTATTGCTATCAATCAATTTACGTAAAGATTTCCGATCTTTGAATTTCATTCGATTCACAAATTATGACTTTACAAATAGAAACTCCAGCCTTACTTTTTGGCGCAACTTCGTTGATTTTATTAGCATATACTAATCGGTTTCTTACTATTGCCACAATCGTGAGGGGTTTAAAAAAAACCTATAACGAGAAACAAAACAATGTAATTTTATTGGAAATCAAAAACCTAAATTTACGCTTGACACTAATTCGATACATGCAAATGGCAGGTGTACTAAGTCTATTTTTATCCGTTTTTGCAATGCTTTTGCTATTCTTAGAACTACAAATGGCCGGTATTTACCTTTTTGGGTTGAGTTTGTTTACCTTGTTGGTTTCATTAGGATTATCCTTTTGGGAAATCAGTATTTCAGTAAATGCTTTGCGATTGCATTTGAGTGATTTAGTGGATAACAAAGTGAAAGAAAAGTAATATTCCACGCAAAAATTATTAAAAAATCTAAAAGAGCTTCGTTACGAAGCACAGTCAAACCAGAATAAAAGTCTTGCGTAATAATGACTAATTTATAACCTATAACTAGCAACTAAACCCTATCTTTGCCCGCTTTTTAAAATTGAAAAAAATGATAAAAAATAGTGTCTTAAAAGGAGTTTTCTTAGTTGGTCTTGGTGCAACGAGTTACGGAATGCTAGCTACTTTTGTAAAAATAGCATACGGAGAAGGCTATACCACTCCGGAAATTACAGTTGCTCAATTTGTATATGGAATCATGGGAATGCTGATGATCAATATGTTCCAAAAAGCTAAAAAAAGAAATACCGTTATAAAAGCTTCTCAAAAAAACATCTCTCAGCTGATGCTTGCCGGAACATCTTTAGGATTTACGAGTATCTTTTATTATTTGGCCGTTAAATACATTCCTGTTTCTATTGCAATCGTTTTATTGATGCAAACCGTTTGGATGGGCGTTTTATTCGAAATGATTTTAGAAAAAAAAGTTCCTTCTACTCAAAAAATAGTTTCCGTCTTTATTGTCTTAACCGGAACTATTCTGGCTACTAACGTTATCGAAAATAGTATCGTTTTAGATTGGCGCGGTATCGTTTTAGGTCTTTTTGCAGCAGCTTCTTTTACTACAACAATGTTTACAGCTAATCGCGTGGCAACACATATTTCTTCAGCACAACGTAGTTTATTCATGTTGTTGGGCGGAGCTGTCATCGTGACCATTTTTGCAATTTCAACACAAACCACTCCTTTTAACTTTGAAATTTTCATGAAATGGGGAATCATATTAGCGCTCTTTGGAACTATAATACCACCTTTATTGTTGAATGCTGGTTTCCCGCTGACTGGAATTGGACTAGGAAGTATTGTTTCGGCACTAGAGCTTCCCGTTTCAGTACTGATGGCATATCTTTTATTAGGTGAGCAGGTAAATCTAATCCAGTGGCTTGGTATTATTTTAATCATTTTAGCAATTATCATAATGAATGTCAACCTAAAGCGTACTTCTTAATTGCAGTTTTAATATGCTGGCATTGATTTTCCTGAAATTTTTATAAATTCGTATAAAATAACTATACCATGAATTTACCCTGGCATTTATATGTGATGGCTTTTATTTACTTTGTAGCAGGATTAAACCATTTCAGGAATCCGAGATTGTATTTGAAAATCATTCCGCCTTATTTTCCTAATCCAAAATTATTAAATTACAGCAGTGGTTTAGCAGAAGTAGTTTTGGGAATTTCGCTTTGTATACCGCTACTTTCCAACTATGCTGCTTGGGGAGTTATTGCATTGTTAATTGCAATTTTTCCAACGCATTTGTATATGTATTTTGATAAAAAAGTAAGTATGGGTTTGCCTAAATGGGCCTTACTATTGCGAATGCCGCTACAATTATTTTTAATTTACTGGGCGTACCAATACACATAATCCATTGAAATCACTTTTTGAATCCACATCAGAACCCTTATTTCTTGACTTGCCGGATGCTGAGATCATCTATTATCCTCAGTTTTTTGACAAAGAGCAAGCCGATATTATTTTTGCCGAATTACTACAAGATATTCCTTGGCAACAAGACGATATTCGCGTATTTGGCAAAATTCATCCACAACCTCGTTTGACTGCTTTATTTGGCAACGAAGGAAAGCCATACTCGTACTCGAATATAACGATGCAACCACATCCTTGGAATTTGCTTTTGCAAAAGCTAAAATCTGAAGTCGAAAAAAGTGCTGAAGCAACTTTTACAACCGTCTTACTCAATCAATATCGCGACGGAAGAGACAGCAACGGCTGGCATGCTGATAACGAAAAAGAATTAGGAATAAATCCCATAATTGCATCATTGAGTTTTGGTGCCCAACGCACTTTTCAGCTCAAACATAATTTAGATAAAGACCTAAAAAAAAGTATTATTCTGGAACATGGAAGCTTACTGCTGATGAAAGGAACGACTCAGCATTTCTGGAAACACCAAATCCCAAAAACAACAAAACCTATTGGCCCCAGAATAAATGGTACTTTCCGAATAATTAAATAAATATTTTTACAAAAAATCATTAAATTTGGAATAAATATCCAAATAATGAATGATATCATCACTTATTTTTCTACTATTCCTTCTTCACACCGAAGCCTAATCCTTGTGGGTGGTATCACTTTTTTTTGGCTGATTGAAAATGCATTTCCGCTTTTTAACTTCACTTACAAAAAATGGCATCATGCGGGTATCAACATCTTTATGACCTTCACGACTATTGTTGTTAATTTTTGTTTGGCTTTTATTTTATTAAAAATAGCAGATTGGACAATTGCTACAAATTTTGGTGTTTTACAATGGCTTCCCAAAATGGCTTTATGGCTTTATGCTCTTATTGGATTGCTGTTATTAGACTTAATTGGTGCGTATCTCGTTCATCTGGTTGAACACAAAACCAAGATTTTGTGGCGTTTTCATTTGATTCATCATACGGACACTTGGATTGACACCACAACGGCAAATAGACATCACCCAGGGGAAAGTGTGATCCGATTTGCATTTACCGCTCTGGGTGTTTTAATTATTGGTAGTCCAATGTGGATGGTTTTTCTATACCAAACAGTATCTGTTGTGGCAACGCAATTCAATCATGCCAACATTGCATTGCCAAAAAAAGTAGACACTCTTTTGAGTTACTTGATTGTATCTCCAGACATGCACAAAGTACATCACCATCATGTTTTGCCGTACACGGATAGTAATTATGGAAATATATTTTCAATCTGGGATCGGCTATTTGGCACTTTTATGACACTTCCAAAAGAAGAAATCATTTACGGAATCGATACCCATCCCAATGCTGAGGAACATAATGCGTTGCAGAATTTGTTAAAAATACCTTTTCAAAACCAGCTTTTAAAGGGAAAAAATTAAAAAAATTAAAAAAAATCATATTTTGACGGAAAGTAATTATAATTTTTCTTAATATTGAATGAAATTAAAAAATTTAATTTAATAATCGTTAATACCTATTTGAATTAATTTTCACGTGATGAAAAAGAGTAACCGAAAAGAATTGAACTGGGAACAAACAGAAAAACTTGTTACAATGGCTTTAGAAGAAAAAAATCCTTTTGAAATCATTAAAAAAGAATTTGGTCTGGCCGAAAAAGAGATCCTAGAGATCATGAAAAAGAAAATGCCGGCAGAAAAATTTGAAATGTGGAAAAAGAAAGCTACCGCAAACAAACCAAAACCAAAACAAATAAAAGTTGATGATTTCGACGAAGATTTGGATGGTAAATATTACATAAAGAACAAATTAGATTAAAATAAAACTCCTGATATTCAGGAGTTTTTTGTTTTTAAATAAACCCCACTAAAAACAGCAAAACTCTAATAAATATTATTTTTTTTAACAATATCAAATTAATAATAAATATTATTTATTTTAAAATAAATATTGTTTAACTTAGCTTGATATATATTAAATAATATGCAACCTAAACTCCCTGTTCAATGTCCGAGTTGCGAAAACGCACTTTCAGTAACCCAACTCAGTTGCGAAAACTGTTCTACTGTAGTTTCCGGAAATTATTCGTTACCATTACTGCTTCAAATTTCAGAAGAAGAACAAAATTTTATCCTCCAATTTTTTATGACAAGTGGCAGTTTGAAAGAAATGGCCTCTCAACTAGGAAACAGTTATCCAACAGTTAGAAATAAACTGGATGATATCATTCAAAAAATAAACCTCTTAAAACAAAAATCATAATATTATGAGGACACTGCTATTTAATCCTTTCGAAAAATATTCGGATAAGATTTTAATCATTTTTGGATTGCTATTTACCCTAATTGGTGGTGGTTTGGGTTTTGTTTTTAACACTCGTTTTGACGGAGTCCTGGATCTGCATTTTGTAAAAAATCTTAGTATTTACAATCTCTTATTAGATATCAGTATTGATATTGTAACGTTAACGATTTGTCTTTTTGTTATTGGAAAACTAATCAATAATAAAACACGACTTATCGATATTTTTTCTGCAACTATGATTGCCAGAATTCCTTTTTATTTCATCACTTTTTTCAATGTAAATAATAAAGCTTATACCATTTCTGAAAGGATTTTAACCTTAGCTAAATCAAACCAAATAAACACTCTTGAAGCTTTAGATATTTTTTGTTTAATAGCTCTTACATTTGCAATTATAGCTTCATTAATTTGGTCTATGATTTTACTTTTCAACGGATTCAAAACAGCTGTAAACGCAAAAGAAACAAAACATACCTTGTTTTTTATTGGCACATTGATTTTTGCTGAGATTCTTTCTAAAATCCTAATCAAAACCCTTAACTAATAATGGTAGCTGTAACATCAAACGAGAATGAATTTATTTTTGATATTCTAGGAAGTCACAAATTTTGGGCTTTCGAAAATAAGATTAAAGTACCCAAAAATAAAATAATCAGAGCGTATCAAAGCAACGATGAATTTACATTTTGGATTGGTTGGAAAATGCCGGGCACCCAATTGCCTTGGGTTATTACTGCTGGAACGTATATAAAAAACGGCAAACGCAATTTTTGGGATGTTTGCAATAAAAAAAATGCGATTATTGTTGAACTCAAAGATTCCTACTTCCATAAACTAATTATTGAAGTTGAAAATCCTGCTATGATCATGAACTTATTAAACGAAAAATAAAATGAAAAAATCACTATTAATATTCCTGATCTTCTTTTCAACACTAGGTTATTCACAGGAAAAAACTGCAGTTAGATCTTTTAATAAAGAGGAAATTGCTATCAATCCATTGCTAAATGGTTCGTTGTATTCGCCTTTAAAACAAAACAAGAAAACGAATCTTGTCATACTTATCGCAGGTTCAGGACCCACAGATAGAGATGGTAATCAAAAAGGATTAACCAACAATTCTTTAAAATATCTATCCGAAGAATTAGCAAAAAATAATATTGCCTCTTTTAGTTACGATAAAAGAATCTTTGCTCAAATGAAAAGCGGAACCGTGAATGAGGCCACACTTACTTTTGATGATTTCATTACTGATGCGACATCCGTTTTGTTATTTTTTAAAAATCAAAAAAAGTACAACAACATAATAATTGCCGGACACAGCGAAGGTTCCTTAATAGGAATGATAGCCGCAAATAGTAAAGCAGATGCTTTCATTTCATTGGCTGGAGCCGGAAGAACTATTGATGCTGTTTTAGTCGAACAAATCACCAAACAAGCGCCTTTTCTAAAGGAAGAAACACAAAAAAATCTCGATATCCTTAAAAGCAGAAAAACTTTCGAATTAAAAAATCCGATGTTAGCTTCCCTTTTTAGAGAAAGTATCCAGCCCTACATGATTTCATGGATTAAATACAACCCTCAAATTGAAATTGCAAAATTGCAAATACCGATTTTAATCGTAAACGGAACCAAGGATTTACAAGTGACAATTCAAGAAGCGGAACTATTAAAAAAAGCTAAGCCAGAGGCTGAAGTCATTTTGATCGAAAATATGAATCATATTTTTAAAGAGATCAAAGGAGATGACACTGAAAACATGAAATCCTACTCTAATCCGGATGCACCAATAGCTGCAAAATTAACAAGCACCATAACAACGTTTGTAAAATCCCTTTAAGCTGTAACAATTGTACAACTGAGAAGACTAACAACAAAAAACAAAACAAACAAAATGAAAAGAATACTTTATTCACTGGCATTTGCTTCAATTCTTTGGAGCTGTAAAACTGCAAGCCCGAGCGCCACTGCCGTTGCAAAAGAACAAGTAGACGTTGCCATAAATTTGAACGATGTAAAAGAGGACAAGGTCATGGTAACTATTACCTCGCCTAAAATCAATACGGAAGAAGTGACGTACAGCATTCCTAAAATTGTCCCAGGAACCTACTCTATTGACGATTATGGCAAGTACATTGATGATTTAAAAGCATTCGACAGCAAAGGAAATCAGCTTGCAATCTCAAAAACAGATGACAACACTTGGAATATCAAGAATGCAAAATCATTAGTCAAAATCACTTATTTAGTAAATGACACCTTTGATACTGAAAAAGGCGGCGGTTTTGGAAAAAACGATATTTTTTCTCCTGCCGGAACAAATATAGATGCAGGTAAAAACTTTATGCTAAACATGCATGGCTTTGTGGGCTATTTCCAAGACAAAAAAGACCTTGCTTACACTGTTACTATTTCACATCCAGAAACACTTTGGGGCGCAACTTCAATGACAGATCAGGATGCAAGCACCACAAATGATGTATTTACAACAGCTCGTTATGCTGAATTAGTTGAAAATCCAATCATGTATTCAAAACCAGATTATACCACTTTTACAGTAGATGGTATGGAAATTCTGATAGGTGTATATTCTCCTACTGGAAAAGTCACTGCCGAAAGCATCACCCCGGAAATGAAAACAATGATGACCGCTCAAAAAACATTTTTAGGAAAAATAAATGCTACTAAAAAATATACGGTATTGCTGTATTTATCAAGCATGACACCTACTGATGCAAAAGGTTTTGGAGCCTTAGAGCACCCTACAGCCACAACAGTGGTTTTACCGGAAATGATGCCTAAAGAAGAGTTGGTAAAATCGATGAAAGATGTCGTTTCACACGAATTTTTCCATATTGTAACGCCTTTAACTATTCATTCTAAAGAAATTCACTATTTTGATTATAATGCGCCTAAAATGTCAGAACATTTGTGGATGTATGAGGGCGTTACGGAATATTTTGCGAATCTTTTTCAAATCAATCAAGGATTGATTACTGAAGAAGAGTTTTTTAAACGCATGGCTGAAAAAATTGAACATGCAAATGCAATGAATGACACAATGCCTTTTACTACAATGAGCGCTAACGTGTTAACAGAACCTTACAAAGCGCAATACTTGAACGTATATGAGAAAGGAGCACTGATAGGAATGTGTCTCGATATTATCATTAGAGAAAATAGCAATGGACAAAGAGGAATTCTTGATTTGATGCAAAAATTATCAAATGAATATGGCGCTTCTAAACCGTTTAATGACGCTGAACTTTTTGCAAAAATAACTTCACTGACCTACCCTGAAGTAGGAACTTTTTTGACTACTTATGTTTCTGGTGCAACTCCAATTCCTTACGAAACTTATTTGGCTAAAGTAGGCGTGACCAAATCGATCGAAAAAGTGCCAGGCAATGTATTTTTAAAAGGCCAATCACCATACATCACCGTAAATCAACAAACAAAGGAAATTATTGTCATTCCGAATATAGAACTAAATACTTTCTATACCAATTTAGAACTAAAAGGAGGTGACATCATCGTTTCCATAAATGAAAAACCGTATTCGTTAGACAACATTTATGAAATGATTTCCGAAAGTCAAAACTGGAAAGAAAATGACGCAATTATAATTAAGATAAAACGGGACGGAAAAGAGCAGGTAATCAAAGGAAAAGTAAAACTTCCTTACGAGGAAAAAGAAGGTCTGCGAGCTACTGACCCTATTAAAAACAATCTAAAAGAAGCTTGGTTGAAAGCTTAATAGTATAAATTTAAGAGAAAATCCCAATGTAGCAATAGATTGGGATTTTTTTTTTAGAAATTTGAAAGTGTTTACAAAATCATTCCAACAAATTTCTTTATTTTGCGTCGAAATCTAAACACTAATTAATCGCCTAGATTGAATCTGGACTTTTCGAGATAAAATTTAAAAGATGGTCGATTTTCTCTTACTAAAACAAATTTAATACAAATGAAAAAAACAATTCTTGCTTTCGTGACTCTGGTCCTTTTATCTTCCTGCAATAAGGATGAACCTGAGGGTAATGTTCATATTACTGGAAATATTAAAGGATTAAAAAAAGGAACTCTATACATTCAAAGAGTTGTAGATACGATGCTCGTTGCAATTGACACGATAAATATTGATGGAAGTCCTATTTTTGAAAGTCACTTGGATTTAGAATCTCCAGAAATGCTATATTTATTTCTAGACAGAGGTGTTAGTAATTCCATGGATAACAATCTACCATTCTTTGCAGAGCAGGGAAAAATAAGCATTGAAACCAGTTTAGATCGGTATTTGGCTGATGCCAAAATTATAGGGTCTAAAAATAATGAACTCTTTGAAGAGTTCAAAAAAATTAACAGCCGCTTTACCGATGAGAATCTTACTTTGATTGAAAAAAAATTCAATGCAATTAAAAATCAAAACACAAAACTGATGGATAGCATTGGAGCAAAACAAGATTCTAACCTCAAAAGAAAGTACTTATTTGCTACCAACTTTGCATTAAACAACAGAGATTATGAGGTGGCACCATACATCGCATTGTCCCAAATTTACGATATCAATATTAAATATTTAGACACAATTCAAAAATCAATGTCTCCTAAAGTAGCACAATCGCTATATGGCAAGAAATTAACCGAGTATATTGCTACCATCAAAAAACAGCAATAACTCCAGTCATACAAATTACAACCAACAGCTTTTTGAACTGTTTTACTATAAATGCAATGGAGTTGTATTTTGTAATTCCTTTTAAACAAAAGATTAAACGTAAAAACCATCTTGTTCTGGCAAGATGGTTTTTACGTTTATAACTCTAGCAAGACTTAATGTTGAAGAAGACATATCTGAGCAGCTTAAGAACCTAAAAACAGACTACAGTGTAGATGATGCTATTCCGGCAACAATCATACCTACAAACATGAAAAGATAAAGAGAAAAGACAACAAGAGTCATAATTCCAATATATTTATAATGAGACTTAAGGTATTCTAACGAAGTAGTCAATACATCAGAATCATTATTTTTGAGTGCTAATTTAGCATTTGAAGCAAACTTATTCAAGTAATATACCGGGAAGAAATAAAGAACAGCGATCAAGAAATATATAAAAGCCATTACAATCCCAAAAGAAGACCCCATCATACCCATTGCAGGATTCATCTTGGCCATTGCAGAAAATAGTGTTCCCGCAAATAAAGCCGCAAAAATGATCAATCCAATTCCAATGTAACCCAAGATGGATAAAAAATATGCCCATTTTGCTGTTTCCTGCAAAAATTCTTTAGCAGTGGTGCTAAGTTTCATTTCAAAATGTTCTGTAACTGAATGCTCTTCCATGGTATAATTGTTTTTTTGTTAGAACCAAATTTAACATAAAAATTACGACACAGCATAAAAATAGGAATCAATTTTATGCAAAACAAAAAACCACCTAACAAAAGTTAGATGGTTTTTTTTTTTGAGCCGGCGGAGGGACTCGAACCCACGACCTGCTGATTACAAATCAGCTGCTCTAGCCAACTGAGCTACGCTGGCGACTCATTACGGGTGCAAATATAGTCTTGAATTTCTGTTTACCAAAACAAATTCAAACTTTTTTTGCTTTTTTTTTAACTACAATTCGTTGATCTTAGCAATCAATTGATTAGCAGTTTGTTCCAATTCAACATTAATTTGTTTGAAGTGTGCTTTTTTATCTTCTACTTTTTTTACATTCACTTTAGTGATTAATGTGTCAAAAGCAGCAATCGCTTCATCAATTAAAGCATTAGTTTCAGTTGTAGGTTTTCCTGTAGTAGAAATTTCGAACAAGTAAACTGCTTCAATAATATCGCCTAAAACGTAGTTGATGTCTTTTTTTAAATTCTTAATGTTTGCCATTTTTATTTTTTTAAAATTTGAATTTTAATTTGCGTCTGCAAAAGTACACATAATCTTTCTATTACCGACTATGAAATGTAAATTTCTAAAATTGAAGCTTTTCCAGTAAGAATGAATGCATGCATTGCTGCAGGAATCAAAACAGTGTCTCCTTTTTTAAATAATAGTTTTGAATTGTTGTATTCCAATTCAAATGTTCCTTCCACACACATATAAACCGTAAAGCTATTCCCAGATTTAGAAACCGAAATTTCTCCATCTAACGGAATAAAATTAGTGGTAAAATAAGGACATTCGACTACTTTATTAGACGTATTGCTGTTTTTTGTGTATTCTTTTTTAGATTCAATTGTATTATAATTGATCGCCTCCAAAGCCAAATCAACGTGCAGCTCTCTCTTATTCCCATTAGCATCCTGTCGGTCAAAATCATACAATCGATACGTAATATCCGAAGTTTGTTGGATTTCAGCCACCAGTAAGCCGGCCCCAATAGCATGAACTGTGCCGGTTTCCAGAAAAAACACCTCTCCTTTTTGTACTTTAACAACATCCAGAATAGAAAGTAAAGTGTTATTGTGTAAATTTTCTAAATAGTCCGCAGGATTTGACTTCTCCTTGAAACCTACAATAATTTTGGCATTATCATCTGCCTGCACAACATACCACATTTCTGTTTTACCAAAAGAATTATGGCGACTTTTAGCCAAAATATCATTTGGATGAACTTGTATTGACAAATCTTCGTGCGCATCTAAATATTTAAAAAGCAACGGAAACTGTTTTCCAAATCGGGCATAAACAACAGTACCCAAGATTTCCTCGGGATAATCCTGAATGAGCGCCATCAATGATTTTCCTTTCCAAATCCCCTTAGACACCACACTCACATCCCCTTCTACTGCGGATAGCTCCCAGCTTTCGCCTGTATTTAATGAAGTAATCGGTTTATTGAGAAGTTTTTTTAATTTCTCACCGCCCCATATTCTTTCTTTCAAAATAGGTTCAAATTGCAAAGGATAAAATGTCATGTACGTGTATTTTCGAGTTCTAAATAAATAAAGTCAATATTGTTTTCGACCAAAAGTGGTTCGATGTAAAGAAAGTAACTCTGAGACTAAAAGCAAAGTCAAGAGTACCACCAACGGAATGAACTAGGATATTATTTCTGATTTTTTACTAATTTTTTGACTGCTTCAAGCGCTTTAGGAATATGCTTTATTGCCATCACACTATCAAAAATCATTTGAACAACACCATTTTTATCAGTAACATAAGTCACCCTGCCCGGAAGCAATCCAAACATTCCTGCTGGAACGCCAAAGAGTTTTCTAATTTTTTTATCACTATCAGACAAAAGAACAAAAGGCAGTTTGTATTGTTTGGCAAATTTTTGATGTGAAGCAGCACTATCACTACTAATCCCTATAACTTCAGCTCCTAAATCCTTAAAATCTTCATATTGATCTCTGAAACTGCAGGCCTGAGCGGTACAACCCGGTGTATTATCTTTTGGATAAAAATAGATAACTAGCGGCTTTTGCCCCACACTATTGGCACTGTCAAAATCGTTTCCGTTCGTATCTTTGGCGGTAAATTTGGGAATTGTATCCCCTACTTTTAATTCCATTATTCTCCTTTATACGTTACAAAATTCCGAGGGGTTTCATAAAGAACCACTTCTAAATCAAATTCTGGCTTGATTCTTTTTCTGATTTTATTCCAAATTACCACAACAATGTTTTCAGCTGTTGGGTTTAAATCCTGAAATTCAGGAACATCAAGATTCAAATTTTTATGATCAAACTGATTCTCTACATCTTCTTTGATTATATCACTCAAGAATTTGACATCCATAACGTAACCTGTTTCTGGATCAATCGAACCAGTGACACTAACGGTCAAATCATAATTATGTCCATGAAAATTAGGATTATTACACTTACCAAAAATAGCGTCATTTTGTTCGAAAGTCCAATCTTTCCTATATAATCTGTGCGCCGCATTAAAGTGGGCTTTTCGTGAAATAGTAACTTTCATAAATAAAGGGAATTAAATATTATGTGTTGCCGCACCCGGGGACAAAGGACTTTTATGTTCTTCTAAAAAATGATAAAACTCATCAAATATTATTTTGAACCAAACTGTATACAGTTCAGAATGTTGCTCCATATCCGTTTTCACATCACCAATTTTCATCCATTTCCAGTCTTCCACTTCCTCTGGATTAGTGATTGGTGCCTCATTGTAATAACCAATCATTACGTGATCAAGTTCATGCTCCGTCAAACCATTATCAAAAGGTGCCTTGTATATAAAATGAAACAATTCTTCAAGTTCTGTTCGAAAACCCATTTCTTCAAACAATCTGCGACTTCCAGCCTCAATGTTTGTTTCTCCTTCACGTTGATGACTGCAACAAGTGTTGGTCCACAACAAAGGAGAATGGTATTTTTGATTTGCTCGCTGTTGCAGCATGATTTCATTTTTACTGTTTAAAACAAACACAGAAAAGGCACGATGTAAAACTGCTTTTTCATGCGCTTCAAGCTTAGGCATCAATCCTATTTGCTCATCATTTTCGTTCACTAAGATTACGTTTTCTTCTAACATGTGGCTTTATTATTAGGTCAAAAATACAAAAAAAGAACGGGTATCTGTGCCCTATTTCAATTTGTGAAAAGTTTAACGAGTGTTGAATATCCTAAAATTATAACTTTATATCACTTTAAAGAGGCTTCGAAATTACAATTCCGATCCCTTTAAATTTTCCAAAACTAGAAAGACTATTTTCTCGTACATATAAACGATAAAATTAATTAAAAGAAAAATCAATTGCAAAGCAGGTCGTATTTTAAAACCAAAAAATAACCTACAGTAGATCTACACAACATAATTATGAAAAAAACAACTCCCTTTTTAAGCTTTTTATTTTTGCTCCCTTTGTTCTTGTTTACTGCTTGTGCACAAACAACAAAAAAACCTGACGCTACAAAAAAAATACTCACCATGGAAAACACGATCAAAAAGCCCGGAAACCCATATTATTCGAACACGGACACAACAAAACTGAATATAACAGATGCCGAATGGAAAAAAGTACTGCCCGAAGAGGTGTACGATGTAACTCGAAATGCGGATACGGAACGACCTTTTACAGGAAAATATTGGAACACGGATGATAAAGGAACCTACTATTGTGCAGCCTGTGGCAACAAACTATTCCGCTCTGGCGCCAAATTTTCAAGTACTTGCGGATGGCCTAGTTTCTTCGAACAAGACAATAAAAACAGCGTAATTTACAAAACCGACAATTCTCTTGGAATGGAAAGAATCGAAGCACTTTGCGGAAGATGTGATGGTCATTTAGGACATCTTTTTGATGACGGTCCAGAGCCAACTAAAAAAAGATATTGCATGAATTCGATCGCACTCGACTTTATTGCTGATACCAAATAATTATAAAAACCTGTTTTTAGGATACCCCCCTTTCAGTGTAAAATAAAACAATCCAGTTTTTAAACCATTTCGCTGGCTGCTAGAAGTTGCTGCTGTGTTTCGTGATTTTATATGAATTGTACTAGATTGCAGGCCGGAACTTCAACGTAAGCCATTAGCAAAAAGAGGAATCACACAGATGAGGGGGTGCTCACAGAGCAATTTAATATGCCGAAGTGACCACAGGTACTCAAAGAGAATCATAAATCTGCTAAAATTTTTAGCGTTTTTTTACATCAGTGATGCTATAAAATCAAACCATCACACGTAGCTGTAGTATTACCTTACCGTTTATCCCTTTTTTGTACCAATGAAAAATAAAAGAGGGCACCAACGAATAATGACAGCAAAGAAAAATCTAAAATTGATGTTGGTCCAGTAAAAACTCCATTATACCATTGTCCACATTTTATAAAAATGGAGATTACCCTTAAAATTACTCTACCAACAACATCCCTGTTGTTAAATAGTAATCAAACCCAAAATAGGGAAAATCAAAAAGCTTTTTAAAAACTGTTTAAAAAAGCAGAACAAAAGTAATATCAGTCTAATATTTTACTGCCACTTACTCTTTTTTATATGTTGCTCAAATAAAACTACTTACTGTAATTATTTAAAATTTTTACAAGGCAGCATAAATTCGCTATATTTGTTTTGAACTGAATGTAATTACGGAGCGATAAATATATTGTTGCAATTATCAAAACAGTTTACACCTCAGATAGGAAGAATTAAAAACATTTTTAATCCTTCCTATCATATTAATCTATGCCAGTCAGTTACATTTATTACAATAAATTTAGAGTTTTATAAAAACATAACATTACATAATAGTGATTACCGAGTACTCAAAAAGGCTTAATTTTAATTAAAAAAAAGGCCACTAACCAACCATACTTAATTTCAACGAATGAAAAAAATTATTTTTTTTGCAGGCTTATTTGCTTGCTCCATTGTGGCTTCTGCTCAAAATACAGCTCTAAAAGTTAAAGTTGCTCAAAAAGCAATATCATTAGAATCTAAAGTTATTAGCTGGCGGAGAGACTTTCACCAAAACCCCGAATTAAGTAATAGAGAATTTAAAACTGCTGAAAAAATAGCCACACATTTACGGTCTTTGGGCATCGAGGTACAAACCGGAGTAGCTAAAACGGGAGTAGTTGGCATTTTGAAAGGAGGAAAACCTGGTCCCGTTGTAGCTCTTAGGGCAGATATGGATGCTTTACCGGTAAAAGAAAGAGTTAATATCCCTTTTGCTTCGAAGGCGATGGGGGAATACAACGGCCAGGAAGTGGGCGTTATGCATGCTTGCGGTCACGATTCGCATGTAGCCATGCTTATGGGAACGGCTGAAATTCTGGCTGCTATCAAAAGTGACTTAAAAGGAACTGTCAAATTCATTTTTCAACCTGCAGAAGAGGGAGCACCCGAAGGCGAAGAGGGTGGAGCAGCTTTAATGGTTAAAGAAGGCGTTCTTGAAAATCCAAAAGTAGACGTGATTTTTGGTTTGCACATCAGCGCACAAACCGAAGTGGGTAAAATCACTTACCGACCAAAAGGAGCGATGGCTTCTTCGGACTGGTTTATAATAAAAATAAAAGGAAAACAGTCGCACGGTGCCAGCCCATGGCAATCTGTAGATCCAATTGTTACAGCTTCACAAATAATATTGGGCTTACAAACTATTGTGAGTCGCAACGTAGACCTAACAGAATCAGCAGCTGTGGTGAGCGTTGGGAAAGTGACTGCTGGCGTAAGAAGCAATATTATTCCCGAGGAACTTGAAATGGCAGGTACAATTCGAACACTAGACAAGAAAGTTCAGGAAATGATTCACAAAAGAGTAACAGAGATTACGACCAATATCGCAGAAAGTGCCGGAGCCACTGCCGAAATAAAGATCACTAAACAAACCTTGATCACATACAATGATCCGACCCTAACTGAAAAAATGGTGCCAACACTAGAAGCTGCTGCAGGAAAAGAGAATGTTATCTTGACAGCTGCTGCAACTGGAGCAGAAGACTTTTCGTATTATCAGGACAAAATACCCGGTCTCTTCTTTTTCCTTGGCGGAATGCCTAAAGGCAAAAATACCGCTGACACAGCCTCTCACCATACCCCCGACTTTTATATTGATGAAGGCGGCTTTGTATTAGGAATGAAAGCAATGTGTAATCTGACTTTAGATTATATGAATATGAATGCTTCAAAATAATTTATTTTTTTTTAAACAGCAAAAATTAAATCTCTATCACGAGCAAAATCAACTAAAAAATACTTTTGGTTTTTTTGCTCTTTGTAAAAAACAAAACTCTGATTAACAACAATTTAAAACACTAGTTACTTCGTTTTTTAGTATATTTACTTCAACATCTTGCACTATTATTTTATCCAAAAGATTCTAAAAATAGCAAAAAGAACGCATAGGAAAATCATCAACCATCGCGCTGAAAAATGAAAACAATAGATACCTATTTTAAAAAACGAAAAAGAGCCTTGAACCTCATCTTACAAAAACCGCCAGAAGAATATACGGTCGAAACTTTTCATGAACTCCGGGTGGAAATTAAAAAAGTAAAAGCATTATTTGAACTAATTGCCTCATATTCCAAAAAATTTAAATTCCAAAAAACATTTAAACCTTTCAAAGTTATATTTAGAGCAGCTGGAAAAGTGAGAGAATTACAATTAGAACAAATCATTCTCGAGGAACAGCCTGATTTTCTTTTACTCCAGAAATACCCCACACAATTAAAAAAGCTAGAAAACAAGAAAATAAAAAATTTTTTCCAGATTGCTACCAAAAGTTTAATTACTAAGATCAAAGGAAAGTATCCAAAAATTATTTATTTGATTTCAAAAGCTCGTAAAAAAAAGATAAATCGTTACCAGAATCAAACCAGAAGGGAAATAAAAAAATTAATCTACAAAAAAAATCTCAAAAAGAAACAACTTCATGATCTTAGGAAACGACTAAAAGCGTACCGCTACAATGAGAAAATCTTTCATGGCGATTCAGCTAGCAACCTGATTTCAGATAAACCTACTTTGTCAGATCTACTGGGTGAATGGCACGATTACACAGTGATAACAGCCCATTTAAATAAAATAATCGCTTCTTATAAGTTGATTTCCAACGAAAAAAAATACCTTAAAAATAGCAAAGCAGCGGTTACTTCTAAAAGGAAATCACTGCTTCATAAAATAAAGGAAACTTTACCTCAAGAGACTCTTTAACCTATTCTGTATCATTATTTATAATAGCAATTAAAATACATTTTCTGGGCCAAAACGGAATAATACACATTTTCAAAATTATCGTCTGAACCTACTTATTCCCAAACGGGTTCTTTAAACTATTAATACCAAATAACTAAAGAATCAGTTCAATACTGCTAGTACTTTTAACGCGAGAAAACAGAGTCTCCGTTTTTGTTTGTACCACGCTTGATCAGTGACCACATTATTTCTTTTCTAAACCTTAGCATAAAAATAAAGGTGAACCAGTATTCAATCTTTTCACACTAAATGCCACACACAGTTTTACAACCACAGCAGCAGCAAATCTTGAATCCAGTATAAGCAACAAATAAGTAAATTGTTAGGAACAAAATATTTACTACCCAACAACTCTTGCTAAAATGGAGTCAGTTTAATTGCGCTATCGATTACAAAATAAAGAGATGATATTAAGATAAAGTATGGCGATGAGCAAAGACAATCAACTCTTTAAAAAACAAACTACACAATTGCATTCTTTATAATAAAGCAATAAAATCACACGAATGGAGCGTTATATTTATAATTAATCGATCCTAGAAAACGACATTGAAACGGGCATTATAACTTACAGTTTAAAAAAAACGTTTTTATTGTGGGGATTCACAAACTGCAAAAACATATAGATCTATGATCAAAAGCAACTATTATAGTTTGCAAACCAGACCAAAGTAAATTGTTAGTTACAAAAATTGAAGACGAGTATTGAATGCGTTTGGAGAATACTGATTTGTAAAAGCCTGTCTTTAAGAACCAATGCTTTGGGGATATAGCTGACGATCGAAGCATACGAAACAAAAATCTGTTTTACATCTAATCACAGAAAATTCAATGATTACCTATAGTCGTGATCTTTGCTTTACTTTAAAAGCAAGTGATTTAACTGATCTATAACTAAAAACGCAGCCACTGAGAATGATTCTCGTTACTATAATATGAACAGCGGATAAAACACTATTTGAAAAAGAAAATACAAAAAACTAAAAGTCCGAATGGAAGAATAATTTCGCCATTCGGACATATTTTATAAAAAAAGTAAACGAAATCTGTCGTACAAAAGGAATGATTTGGATATAAAAAAAATAGTGTTTTTTATTAAATCATAGTTCAAAAATTGTCGGTTCTGTTTAAAAAAAGAAAACCAATCGTAGTGAATACTTCGACTAATCAGCTACTAAACTTTGTAAATAGGCTAAAAATCTGGATATGATGCCTCTTTTATTTTGAATGACAGCATCCTTATTTGTAATTTTTTCAAATTCATTGAAAGTAGAAATAAAGAATGCTATAAAACAAAGAACAACTACTATTGTTAGTATAATTAATTCAATATTTTCCATATTATTTTTTGAGTTTTAAATTTAAAAATATTAAAAAACCAAGAATTGTTGGAGGCCATAAACCAATAAAAATAGCTCGTTGTGGATCTTTTAAAACAATATAAAAATATTCAGAAGTAAAAATCAACACCACGACCAATACTAAAATTAAAATTTCAGATTTTTTAAATTTTTCAAACATATTTATAATTTTTATATTTTTCTTAACAAACCTAACTCTACAAAAAGAAGTTACTTTGTAAAATTAAGACATTTGATACTAAAACAATATTTTTTTTAACAAAAAGTATTAAATTGTAACAGCTATAAATAAACAAAGTTTCAAATAATAATTAGGATAACAACATAAAATAAAGCTTCAATTACATAACAAGACCAGGCATTAGCAATTAATCTCCTTTAAAAACGTGCTTTAATTCTCATTTAAAATCGTAACAGACTGTTTGCAACACTTATTAACTTATAAAAAACACTTTTGGCGTATGGATTTAAAAATAAAAAAAAACGTTTAAAATAAGTATCTTAACCGGCTGGGTGTAATTCAATTTGTTTAATTTTTTAACCACATAGAAACATAGATTTTAAAATTTTGGAAGGTGTTTCACTTTTTTAAAGAAAACCATAGCTATGTAAACCCAAGACCCGAGAGATAGCGAACAGGCGAAGCAATTGGACTATCCGGCTCTTTTTCTATGTTTCTATGCAGTTCATTTTTTTATTTAAGTTTAATTGAAATTTTTATTAGCTACACCCAACGGGTTATCTTAATATCAATCTACATCAATAAAAAATGGGCATCATTAAAATGTTGGGCTAGAACTTAATACTTTAGTCTGTTTCAAAACACAAATCCCCATTAGTAAATAGAAAGGAAGCGAATATGCATCCTTTATTTATTGTAGATAAGTACTCCAAAACAAAATTAGAACTCAAAAAAATATTTCAATACAACGACCTAAAACTTTTTATCCTCTTATTTTTGATTTAAAATCGCTCCAATCATCAATGCACATTTCTCGCCATCAATAGCTGCTGAAATAATTCCGCCTGCATATCCTGCCCCTTCTCCACAAGGATACAATCCTTTTATTTGAACGTGTTCGTACGTTTGTGCGTCCCTGGGAATACGCACTGGCGAAGATGTTCTAGATTCCGGTGCATGAAGTATGGCTTCATTAGTCAAATAACCGCGCATCGATTTTCCAAATTCAGTAAATCCTTCTCGTAATATTTGCGTTAAAAAATCAGGAAAAACCTGTCCCATTTCTACTGAAGTCGTTCCCGGAACATAAGACGTTTTTGGAATATCTGTTGAAACTCTGTTTTGTGTAAAATCGATCATGCGTTGTGCGGGAACTTTTTGAGATTCGCCAGCTAAATGCCAAGCGCGTTGCTCAATGCTTTTTTGGAACTCCATTCCGGCCAAAGCACCAAATTTAGCAAAAGGCTTAAAATCTTCCAGTTGTAGTTCAATTACAATTCCGGAATTAGCAGTAGCCTGATCCCTTTTGGATGGTGACCAACCATTGGTTACCACTTCGCCGGGACTTGTGGCACAAGGTGCAATCACACCGCCGGGACACATACAAAACGAATACATTCCTCTACCGCCCACTTGTTTCACTATAGAATAGGGAGCGGGAGGTAAAAATTCCCCACGATAATCACAACTGTACTGAATACTGTCAATCAACGATTGTGGATGCTCAGCCCTTACGCCCAAGGCAAAAGGTTTAGCTTCTATAAAAATTTGTTTTCGATCCAATAATTCAAAAATATCTCGAGCCGAATGCCCAGTGGCCAAAATAAGTTTATTAGCAAGAATCGTTTCTCCTTTTTGAGTAACAATTCCTTGTACTTCATTATTTTTTAGTACAATATCTGTTAGTCGGGTTTCAAATAAAACTTGCCCACCACACTCGATGATTTTTTCGCGAATGTCCTGTATTATTTGGGGCAATTTATTTGTTCCAATATGTGGATGCGCTTCAATTAGAATATCTTCAGAGGCTCCAAAAGCAACAAACAATTCTAAAACGCGCATGACATCGCCTCTTTTTTTAGAACGCGTGTATAACTTTCCATCGGAATAGGTTCCTGCTCCGCCTTCGCCAAAACAATAATTAGAATCTTCATTGACTACATGATCCAGATTGATGGCTTTCAAATCTCTTCGTCTGCCTCTGACATCTTTTCCGCGCTCGATAATTATAGGTTTCAATCCCAATTCGATCAATTGCAAAGCAGCAAAAAGTCCGGCAGGTCCTGCACCTATAACCAGTACTTCCTGAGCCGAAGAAACATTTTTATACTCCGGAAGTTGCCTTTTTTGCGGTTGAAAAAGATCGCCTTTTAAATAAATCACAACTTTAAGATTGATTTTTATCGCTTTTTGACGGGCATCAATCGATCGCTTTAAAATAGAAACATGCTGAATTTCATTTGGAGAAACCTTGATTTGTTTGGACAAATAATTTTTCAACAACAAGTCATTTGCTGCAATTTCCGGGGATACTTGTAATAAGAGTTCTTGAGGCATTATACGTTGATTTGGTTAACCTATTATTCAAAAAAGAAAGCGCAAAAATAGCATTTTGAACTGACTTCCTCTTATAGAAACCAGAATCCGTTTTCAATTTTTAAAATTGCTTCATTTTTGAATTAGACTTTGTAACTTTGTACCTCCAAAACAGTTAACCGATTAAACAGTTAACCGCATAATCTAAGAAAAAAAATGTCTAGAAAAATAAAACTAATTTGGGATTTCCGTGGCCCTGCTTCTGCAAAAACTGCTGAGCACCATGAAATTCATTTAAAAGAATACATTGCTATTGAAAAATTAACGTTGAATATCACAGGATTTGAGATTCAAGGCGAAATGCAAGCCATTGCTTTTATGGTAGTCACTGATGAAAATATGATTCAGGTTCGAGATGCTTTGAAACCACATCGTGGAGAATTGTTTGAATAGCATTCAAGTTTGCAATCGCAATTGACGGTACGAAACCTGAAACTTGCGACTGCAAACTAAAAACTTTAATTAGCCACTTCGCTGATAAATTTTATACGCATCAAACGCAATTCACAAAGATCGTATTCTCCTTCAAACTCCTTTAGCGCTGCTTCAATATTATCGGATTCAGATTCCATGAAATATTCGTGAATTTCTTCTTGTTGCTCATCGTCAAGCATGTCATCAATCCAGTATTTTATATTCAGCTTGGTGCCGGAGTATACAATTTGCTCCATTTCTTTTATTAAAACTTCCATCTTGATCCCTTTGGCAGAAGCAATATCATCAAGCGATAATTTTCGGTCAATATTCTGAATGATGTACAATTTGTTTACGGAGTTGACTCCTGTTGATTTCACGACAAGATCTTCTGGGCGGGTAATGTCATTTTCAATAACATAACGACTGATTAATTCTAAAAATTCCTTTCCATATTTCTTGGCTTTTCCTTCCCCAACTCCATGAATGTTTATCAATTCTTCAAGAGAAACTGGGTATTTCAACGCCATATCTTCTAATGATGGATCCTGAAAAACCACAAATGGCGGGACACCTATTTTTTTAGCTACTTTTTTACGCAAATCACGCAACATCCCCATTAGAAATTCATCAGCGACTCCTGATGATTTAGATGCTGTTACAATCGCTTCATCTACTGATTCATTGTATTGATGGTCCTCAGACATCAAAAAGGACTGTGGATTCTTTATATAGTCTAATCCCTTGTCTGTAATTTTGACAATGCCATAAGTCTCAATATCCTTTGATAAATAGCCTGCCACTAATACTTGTCGCAACAAAGCCATCCAATATTTTTCATCGTGAGCTACACCACATCCAAAAAAAGATTGTGCATCCGTTCTATGTGCTTTGATTACTGCATTAACACGTCCTATTAAAGTAAAAACCACTTCCTTTGACTTATATAAATGTTTGGTATCCCGCACTACTTGCAGCAATTGAACGACTTGGTCTTTGGCTTCAATTTTTGTTTTTGGATTTCTAACATTGTCATCCATATCCGCTCCGTCGCCCGTGACATCGTCAAATTCCTCTCCGAAGTAATGTAGCAGAAACTTTCTTCTGGACATCGAAGTTTCGGCGTAAGCCACAACCTCTTGCAATAAGGCAAAGCCTATTTCTTGTTCCGCAACGGGTTTACCCGACATGAATTTTTCTAATTTTTCGACATCTTTATAAGAGTAATAGGCCAAACAATGACCTTCGCCTCCATCGCGACCGGCGCGACCCGTTTCTTGATAGTAACTTTCTAATGATTTAGGAATATCATGATGAATGACAAAGCGTACATCCGGCTTGTCAATTCCCATCCCAAAAGCGATGGTGGCCACTACTACATCTACATCCTCCATCAGGAACATATCCTGATGTTTGGCACGGGTTTTTGCATCTAATCCCGCGTGATATGGTACGGCACTTATTCCGTTGACTTGCAAAACTTCTGCAATAGCTTCCACTTTTTTACGACTCAGGCAATAAATAATTCCTGATTTACCTTTGTGTTGTTTGATGAAACGAATAATATCCGATTCTATATTTTTTGTTTTGGTACGAACTTCATAATACAAATTAGGTCTGTTGAAAGATGCTTTAAAAGTAGTCGCATCACACATATCCAAATTTTTAAGAATGTCTTCCTGCACTTTTGGGGTAGCCGTAGCGGTTAGTCCTATGATAGGCAAATCACCCAGTTGCTTGATAATATGTTTCAAATTCCGGTATTCCGGTCTGAAATCATGACCCCATTCTGAAATGCAATGGGCCTCATCTATTGCCACAAAAGAAATGGGTACGGTTTTAAGAAAGTTGACATATTCCTCTTTGGTCAACGACTCTGGTGCAACGTATAACAGCTTGGTCAATCCAGAAGTAATATCTTTTTTGACTTGTACAATTTCCGTTTTAGTCAGTGAGGAATTTAAAACATGAGCTATCCCGTTTTCTGAGGATAAACTCCGAATCGCATCAACTTGATTCTTCATCAAAGCGATTAGAGGGGATACTACTATTGCAGTTCCTTCTTGAGTTAAAGCGGGTAACTGGTAGCAAAGTGATTTTCCACCCCCAGTTGGCATTATCACAAAAGTGTTCTGCTTGTTCAACAGACTTTTTATGACTTGCTCTTGTAATCCCTTAAATTGGCTGAAGCCAAAATATTTCTTTAATTCTTTGTGTATGTCAATTTCGTTTGAATTCATTCTTTATTATGTGGTATTTTGTATAAATTTGCAACACCTAAAGGTACAAATTTCTTTAACACACACAAATTTTAATTATTCCGTTTTGATAACTACAGAAAATATATTGGCCAGTGCCAAAAAAACTATTTTATCGGAAAGCCAATCTATAGCTAAACTCGTTGATTTTCTGGATGAAAACTTCATTAACGCCATACAAAGTATATATAACACTACCGGAAGATTAGTTGTCACAGGGATTGGAAAAAGCGCTATTATTGCCCAAAAAATGGTAGCAACGTTTAACTCCACAGGAACACCGTCGCTTTTTCTTCATGCTTCCGAAGCCATTCATGGTGATTTAGGGATGATTCAAAACAAGGATGTAATTATTTGTATTTCTAAAAGTGGCAATAGTCCGGAAATAAAAGTATTGGTTCCGTTGTTGAAACGCTTTGGCAATACCTTAATAGCAATCACAGGAAATACAAGTTCGTTTCTCGCCAAAGGTTCTGATTATGTTTTAAACACAGCCGTAACCGCTGAAGCTTGTCCTAACAATCTTGCGCCTACAAACAGCACCACCGCACAACTCGTAATGGGTGATGCGCTTGCCGTTTGCTTGATGGAAATGCGTGATTTCACACCAGAAGATTTTGCACTTTTCCATCCCGGAGGTGCTTTGGGAAAAAAATTATTGCTAAGAGTTCACGATATGTTGCTGCACAGTTTAAAACCTGCGGTTGCACCGGATGCCTCCATCAAGAAAGTTATTTTCGAAATTTCTGAGAAACGTCTTGGCGTCACTGCCGTTGTAGATCAACATAAAGTGATCGGAATTATTACGGATGGAGATATAAGAAGAATGCTCAGTGAAAGTGATACATTTACGGATTTAACGGCAAAAGATATTATGACAAAAAATCCAAAAATAATTTCTTCTGAGGCTATGGTTGTAGAGGCATTTCATATTATGGAAGATTTTTCTATAACACAATTAGTAGTAGTTGATCAAGGAGAATACAAAGGAGTACTACATTTACACGATATTTTAAAAGAAGGAATAATATAATGGCAAAGAAAAATTTAAACGAAATGTCTTTTTTAGATCATCTTGAAGAATTAAGGTGGTTATTGGTTCGAAGCACCGTTGCGATATTAATTTTAGCTGCCGTGACTTTTTTTATAAGCGATTATATTTTTGACGTAATCATTTTTGGACCAACTGATCCAAATTTTATTACCTACCGTGCCCTTTGTAATTTATCACAAAATTTGGGATTTGCTGACACGATTTGTGTTACTGAAATGGCTTTTATTATACAAAACACCAATATGGAAGGACAGGTCAACGTATTGATCTGGACCTGTATAACTGCAGGATTTATATTAGGATTTCCTTTTGTTCTGTGGGAAATCTGGAAATTTATCAGCCCTGCCTTGTATGAAACCGAAAAAAAACACGCAAAACTTTTTGTAATCACTTCTTCCTTGCTCTTTTTTACGGGAGTCCTTTTTGGTTATTTCGTAATTGTTCCCATGTCAATGAACTTTTTTGCAACGTTTACCATTAGTGACGTAGTCATAAATCAGTTTAGTGTTGATTCCTACATTGGAATGGTAAAAACCAGTGTCATCGCTTGCGGATTGTTTTTCGAATTGCCCATAATCATTTATTTCCTGACTAAATTAGGTTTAGTCACTCCAGAATTTCTAAGAACATACTGGAAATATGCCGTGGTAGTCATATTAATAGTAGCTGCAATTGTAACTCCTCCTGATGTAGTGAGCCAGATTATTGTAACCATCCCAATGCTGTTAATCTATGAAGCAAGTATTCTAATTTCAAAAATAGTAGTAAAAAATCAAAAAAAAGTAAATGGCTGATATCATAAATGAATTCAACGAATACCGTTCAAAAATGAACGAAAAATTATTGGCGGACAATAATAAAATTGTAAAACGAATTTTCAATTTGGATACCAATGCCTATGCTCCCGGCGCTTTGGATGTAAAAACCAAAGAATTACTTGGATTAGTCGCTTCGGCTGTTTTGCGATGTGACGATTGTGTCAAATACCACTTGGAAACTAGTTTCAAAGAAGGTGTTACCAAAGAAGAAATGATGGAAGCAATGGGAATTGCAACGCTTGTTGGGGGAACAATTGTAGTCCCTCATTTGCGACGAGCGTATGAATTTTGGGAAGCATTAGAAGAAAACGCAACCAAATAATTTGTTACGAAGTTGAATCGTTTAATTGTTTATTCGTTTATTTGACACGAGTAAACAGTTAAACGAATAAACAATTAACCAGTTTACACGACTAAACCAAAGAATATGAAGTTAAGAGCCGAAAATCTAGTCAAAACCTACAAAGGACGCAGTGTTGTCAAAGGCATTTCGGTAGAAGTGAATCAAGGTGAAATCGTGGGACTTTTGGGACCTAACGGAGCCGGAAAAACAACATCTTTCTACATGATTGTGGGATTGGTAAAACCCAATTCTGGTAATATCTTTTTGGACGAATTGAACATTACAGATTATCCAATGTACAAAAGAGCCCAACAAGGAATAGGATATTTAGCACAAGAAGCTTCCGTTTTTAGAAAATTAAGTATCGAAGACAATATATTGAGTGTGTTGCAACTGACAAAATTATCCAAAGCCGAACAGGAGGCGAAAATGGAAAGTTTAATTGCAGAATTTAGCTTAGAACACATTCGCACCAACCGAGGGGATTTGCTTTCTGGTGGGGAACGCCGTCGTACCGAAATTGCCCGTTGTCTAGCCACTGATCCAAAATTCATTTTATTAGATGAACCTTTTGCTGGTGTCGACCCTGTTGCCGTTGAGGATATCCAACGAATCGTTGCCCAGTTAAAAAACAAGAATATTGGTATTTTGATCACTGATCACAATGTACAAGAAACATTAGCTATTACAGACAAAACCTACCTTATGTTTGAAGGTGGAATCCTAAAAGCGGGAATACCTGAAGAATTAGTAGAGGATGAAATGGTGCGTCGGGTGTATTTAGGACAAAATTTCGAGTTAAGAAAGAAGAAATTGGAATTTTAGAAAAAGTGGTCAGTGGTCAGTGAGCAGCTGAAGAAAGTGGTCAGTCTCAACGTTTATTTTTAAAAACAATAACTATGAAATTCCAAGACTTATTGGCGTATCAGAAATCATTTTCACTAGCCATGAAAATATTTGAAATAACAAAATCATTCCCAAAAGAAGAAATGTATTCCTTGACCGACCAAATCAGACGCTCCTCCAGAAGTGTACCCGCTAATATTGCCGAAGGGTACAGAAAAAGAGTTTATCCTAAACATTTTCATAGCAAATTGACTGATTCCGATGCTGAAAACTCAGAAACACAAGTTTGGCTGGAATTTGCACTGAAATGTAGTTATATCAATGAAAACACCCATAGTGAGTTATTAACTGTAAGTAATGAAGTTGGTAAATTAATCAATTACATGATTTTAAATCCTCAAAAATTTGGCGTAAGTATTTAGAAATCTAACCTTACTGAAAAATCATCGTATACTTTATCCTGATCACTAATCTCTGATCACTACTTTCTGATCACTGATCACTAAAACTACTCCACGGCAATAAACTGCAATTGCTGTAAATCACCATTATAAATATTAACATCTACCTTTCCTTTAATCCCGGGAACAGTTGCTTTTTCGGTAAATTGCCAGAACAACCAATCATCTCCAATTTCTTCTCGGTAAAAATTATAATTGGCAATCCAAAACAGGTAATCGCTGAATTCTTCTTTCAAGAAATCATCGTAATAACGCTCTCCGGTATAAATAATTGGTTTTACTCCGTAATGAGATTCCACGGCTTTTAACCATCGTTTTAAACCAATTTTAAGATTGGCAACCGACTGGTTTTTAGGAAGTTTTTCAATATCTAAAACAGGTGGTAAATCTCCTTTTTTAAGCGTCACCGTTTGAATAAAAAGTTCGGCTTGTTCCAGTGAATTTTCGTTTGGACGGTAATAATGATACGCACCCCGAATCATTTTATTTTCTTTGGCGCCGAGCCAATTTTGTTGAAACTTGCGGTCTTTTCGATCTTTTCCTACCGTGGCACGAATAAAAACGTAGTGCAACGGATATTTTTTTTCTAAAGTATCCACGTACGACCAATTGATTTTTCCTTGGTATTCGGAAACGTCAATACCGATACTTTTTCCCTCATGTTTTTGCAAAACCTGAAAATTGCGAACATCAGAAATACGTTTGGATTGATTTTCCTCTGTTAGAATTTTATCTGATTTAAAGCCAAAATAGTATGCCAGTCCGCCTCTATAATGATAGCCAATAGCGGCCAAGAGCACAACCAGAACAGCAGCAATCGAATAGCGCAAAAAGTTTCCGGAAAAAACCGCAGCTTTCTTTTTGGACTTACGAACAGGATTTGTTTTTCTCCGAACCGTTTTTTTTCTCATTCACAAAATTACTTATTTCGCACTTTATTATTCAAAACCGACAGTAAAATATAGAATAAGATCAGCAATGGAATTCCCAAATAACGGAAAAAAACTAGCAACAAAAGGGAACAAATCAAAAAGATAATTTGCAACATATTTTCCTTAAAACTAAGCTTCTTGATTTTTAACGAAAACAAAGGAATTTCAGCATTCAGCATAAAGGCACTCAAACCGGTAATTATCAATAAAAACCAAGGATTAGTCAGCAATTCAATTAATACTAATGAGTCGGTATATTTCAAAACCAGCGGCAAACTAAGAATAAATAGCGCATTGGCCGGCGTTGGCAAGCCAATAAAGGAATCTGTTTGTCGGGTATCAATATTAAAATTAGCCAATCTATAGCAAGAACCAAGGGTTATGATAAAACCCAAATATGGAAAAAACTGTAAATGTCCAGGAGCTGCCGTCGAAGCATGGCTAATCATCATTTGAAACATCACCAATCCGGGAACCACGCCACTTGTAACCATATCTGCCAAAGAATCCAACTGCAATCCAAGGGGACCAGCCACATTAAATAATCGAGCAAAAAAACCATCAAAAAAGTCCAAAAATATACCTAAACAAACAAAATAAAAGGCCATTTCAAAATCTTGGTTAAAAGCAAAAACCAAGGCAATACAGCCGCAAAAAAGATTGAGTAGCGTAATTAAATTCGGAATGTGTTTTTTAATAGTCATCATAATAACGTTTAAGGAATCAAAAGTGGCAAATTTAGCATAATAAGTCAATGAACCATCCGTTTTTTGGTAGAGATTATTAAAAGCGAAAAGTCACAAGGACTATTTTTCATTATTTGATCACTATTCCGCATCTTATTAGGTGGCCTGTGCAACTCCAGCAAGCATTCTACTTAAAAAAAGCAAAAAACCGATTCATCCGTGTGCCATTACAAACTGAATCCCCAACAATTAACCGCAAATTAGCAAATTAGCGGTCAAACTTCTCCGCAGACAACTATCTACAAGAAAATCAGTAAAAATCTGTTCCATCCGTGTCATCCGTCTGCCATCACGAACTGCATCACCCAACATTTAAACGCAAATTCGCAAATTAAAACCCACACAACAATAAAAATTAGCCAATTAACGGTCAAACTTCTCCCCAGGTAACTCACTACAAGAAAATCAGCGAAAATCCGTTCCATCCGTGTCATCCGTGTGCCATTCCAAACTGAATCACCCAACAATTAACCGCAAATTCGCAAATTGAAAACCCCTAAAACTAAACGGCGGGATCATCACCGTAAAATCAGCGGCAAAATGAAATAACCTCAGTAAAAAATTATATTTTTGATAAAAATTAAACAGCCTTTTAGTTGGTAAAAATGATCTCCTTGAAAAAACGTCTTTTAGCAGCAGCCCTTTTGGCAAGCACCTTGATGTTCAGCCAGACCGTTAGGAAATACTCGAATGAGTTTATGAATATCGGCGTGGATGCAGCGGCACTTGGCATGTCTAATACTGTTGTGGCTTCAACGAACGATGTTAATTCCGGTTATTGGAATCCAGCTGGCCTGATTCATCTGCAAGATCATCAGATATCAGTGATGCATGCTAATTATTTTGCCAATATTGCACAATACGATTACATGGCGTATGCCAGCCCAATAGACGATCGCAGTGCTTGGGGAATTTCATTAATCCGTTTTGGAGTCGATGACATTTTAAATACTACGGAACTCATCGACAGCCAAGGCAATATTAACTACAACCGTATCAGTCTTTTTTCGACTGCTGATTATGGATTTACATTTTCCTATGCCAGAAAATTGGCAGTTCCCGGCTTTCAGTATGGTGTTAATGCCAAAGTAATTCGCAGAATCATTGGAAATTTTGCTAACTCTTGGGGATTTGGTTTTGATGCCGGAATCCAATTCGAAAAAAACAGCTGGCAATTTGGACTTATGCTTCGTGATATCACCACTACCTATAATGTGTGGAATATTGACGAAGCTGAATATAAAAAAATCGCAAACGCAGTACCCGGAGAAAATCAGGAATTACCCGAAAGCACCGAAATTACCGCACCAAAAGCCCAACTGGGTATTGCTAAAAAGTTCATTATCCGCTATGACTATAGCATTTTGGCTGCTGCCAATGTAAATATGCGTTTTGCCAAAACAAATGATATTCTTGCAACTGATTTTGTTAGTATCGACCCCGCTTTGGGATTCGAATTTGGCTACACTGATTTGGTTTTTGTACGCGCTGGCGTTGGTAATTTCCAAAATGTACAGCAACTCGATAGTACAGAAAAAATTGGTTTCCAACCCAATATCGGATTAGGATTTAAATACAAAGGCATTCAAATTGATTATGCACTGACTGATTTAGGAAATCAAAGTGCTTCTTTATATTCGAATATTTTTTCGGTAAAAGTAGATTTGGGAATGTTTAGAAATTAATTGAAAAGTAGCTTTAAAATCAAATAGTCATGCGGATTCTGATTCCGTATTTCAGCAGTTCTCAGGCTGGGCATGAAAAAATGAATTCTGATTTTAACCAAAAAACTTTGTGTGTCGGTTTTATTTCTTTGAGTATCTTTGTAAGATAAAATCAAGCAAGGAGGTCGCAAATCAGTACAATTTGTATCGTCCGTATTCCATATTTTAAAATTCTCTTACATGCATACATCTTCTTTTAAAAAATTAATTTTCCTTCTTTTTTTATTTTTAACGATACCCTATAGTTTTGCACAAAATATCCCATTATCTAAAAACAGTACGGTCAGCGTGCTTACTTGCGGTACCGGAAATGAATCCTACTCGCTTTTTGGTCATACGGCAATTCGGGTTCAGGATAGCAATAACGCGCTTGATATAGTGTATAATTATGGTGCTTTTGATTTTAATACGCCTAATTTTGTGATGAAATTTATAAAAGGGGATTTACAATATTTTGCTGTCGCAAACTCTTACACTGATTTCATCAATCAATATCAGTACGAAAAAAGGGCTGTTTATGAGCAGGAACTCATTATGCCCCTCTCGCTAAAGCAAAAATTATTTGATAACCTAAATACTTCTTTATCCTCTGGTGACAGTAATTACACCTATAAATTTATAGATAAAAACTGCACCTCGATGGTGGTAGACATCATCAATAAAACGCTAGACACTGTTGCAGTTGTAAAAAATGTAGATACCAACATTACTTATAGAACTATTTTATACCCGTATTTTGAAGGTCATTTTTATGAAAAATTAGGAACCAGTATTATCTTTGGCACCAAAGTAGATCAATTAGGCACTCAGTTATTTTTACCGTTTGAATTGCAAAAAAGCTTACAAAGAGTTTCTTTTGAAAACCATTTGCTGGCACCGGAAAATAAAACCATAATCGAATTTAATAATGAAGTTCCCTTCTCCTGGTGGAATAATCCCTATACCTACTTTGTACTACTTACTTTGATCGTGTTTATAAACAAGAAAAGCATTAATTTATTCTACCTCAGCCTGCTTGCCATCATTGGAATATTCTTTGTTTTTGTTGGTTTTTATTCGTTGCATCTCGAATTAGGCAATAATTACAACATATTATTATTTAACCCAACCTTATTGGGATTGCTGTATTTTTATTGGACAAAAAACAAAAAGGGAATTTACAATTTGGCGCTGTTCAACATACTGTCATTATTAGTTTATTTCTTTTTCATCATCAACAAAGCACATTTAGTTTTGGTACTGCCTTTAGTACTGAATAGCGCAGTTATTTTAGTGCGAATAGCCATTCAAAATAAAAAACGCATTCCCATTATTATTTAAGGAACCGTTATTTTTTTATTAAAATTACGTTCAATCAGTATTAAATAACCGCAAATTAATTGCTTTCGATTAGCTAAATTCAGCCTTAAAAACAAAATAATATCAAATATTTAATCCGTTTAAATCTGTGGCATCTGTGGCAAAAAAAAGCAACATTGTATGACAAGTAAGCAGTATTTAACCGCAAATTCGCGAATTTTTGTTTGCTTTAATTTGTGGAAATAGTCCCAAATTAAGTAGTTGGACCTATTTAATGTCATACTAAAAAATGAGTGAAATAATATTTAACATATAAGTCATATAAGAATTAAACCTTAAATGACCTTATGATTATTTAAGTTACAAAAGGCTAACACAATCAAAACTTAAACTTACATGACTTATATAGTAAAAAAAATGCGATATTGTTTTATTCCTATTGCTTAATTGCTTTCGATTAGCTAGATTCAGCCTTAAAAACAAAATAACATCAAATATTTAATCTGTTTAAATCTGTGGCATCTGTGGCAAAAAAAACAGCAACATTGTATTACAAGCAAACAGTGTTTAACCGCAAATTCGCAAATTTTTGCTTGCTTTAATTTATAGATATAGTACCAAATTAAGTAGTTGGACCTATTTAATGTCATACTAAAAAATGAGTGAAATAATATTTAACATATAAGTCTTATAAGAATTAAACCTTAAATGACCTTATGATTATTTAAGTTACATAAGGCTAACACAATCGAAACTTAAACTTATATGACTTACATGGTAAAAAAAATGCCACATTGTTTTATTCTTATTGCTTAATTGCTTTCGATTAGCTGAATTCAGCTTTAAAAACAAAATAACATTGAATATTTAATCCGTTTAAATCTGTGGCATCTGTGGCAAAAAAAAAGTAACATTGCATTACAAGTAAGTAGTATTTAACCGCAAATTCGCAAATTTTTGTTTGCTTTAATTTGTGGAAATAGTACCAAATCAAGTAGTTGGACCTATTTAATGTCATACTAAAAAAGGAGTGAAATAATATTTAACATATAAGTCATATAAGAATTAA
>NZ_JBGQOR010000016.1:0-39441 GCF_052119725.1 Flavobacterium sp. W20_MBD1_R3 | reverse complement strand
TTCATCACTTCCATTTCCTAATAAAATTTGATTCGTCTTGACAAATTTTTGTTTTGCCAAAACCTCTTTTACACTCGTTTGTTGTGGATCCGGATATCTGTTCACGCCATTTTCAAACGGATTTTCATTGGCATCCAAAAAAATCATATCTGCAGTATCAAAATCCTCAAATTCATCACGAGCAGAAGAATACTGTTTCATCAACTTCACGTTTTCTCTGACCAAAATATTTATATCGAAATTATTTTCCATCTTCAATCTCTTTTAATCGTAATGTAACGGCATTTTTATGTGCTTGCAAACCTTCTGCTTCAGCCATAATTTCAATGGCTTTTCCTATATTTTGTATTCCTTTCTCGGTTATTTTTTGGAAAGTCATCGCTTTTGTAAAACTATCCAGATTTACACCACTATAGTTCTTTGCGTAACCATTGGTTGGCAACGTATGATTGGTTCCTGAAGCATAATCTCCAGCACTTTCAGGAGTATAATTTCCTATGAATACAGAACCCGCATTTTGAACACCATTGCTATAAAAATCATCAAATTCCGAACAAATAATGAAATGTTCCGGTCCGTATTCATTGATTAAATCCAAAGCAATTTTGTCATTTTCAACAAAAATCAATTTTGAATTCGCAATGGCTTTTTCGGCAATGGCTTTTCTTGGCAACGATTCCATTTGTATTTGAATTTCAGTCTCTACTGCATCAATTAATTTCTTGGAAGTAGAAACCAAAATTACTTGACTATCCGCTCCATGTTCTGCTTGTGACAATAAATCCGAAGCTACAAAAGCAGGAACTGCAGTCACATCAGCAACAATCAATAATTCTGATGGGCCAGCAGGCATATCAATTGCGACACCAAATTGTGTTGCTAATTGTTTTGCAACTGTGACAAATTGATTTCCGGGACCAAAGATTTTATACACTTTTGGAATCGTTTCTGTTCCAAAAGTCATTCCGGCAATAGCTTGAATACCACCAACTTTCAAAATTTTAGTTACACCACATAAATTGGCTGCATATAAAATAGCAGGATTAATTGCTCCATTTTTATCTGGAGGGGAACATAAAACAACTTGGTTACAGCCGGCAATTTCTGCAGGAACAGCCAGCATCAAAACTGTTGAAAATAAAGGTGCAGTTCCTCCTGGAATATACAATCCGATTTTTTGAATCGGACGTTTTTCTTGCCAACAGTGCACTCCCTCAATTGTTTCTACTGCTACACGATCTGTTTTTTGAGCAATGTGAAATTTTGAAATATTAGATTTGGCTAATTTAATCGCCTCTTTTAACTCTGGAGAAACCATCGTAATCGCTTGCTCAATTTCAGCTTTTGTAACTTCAATTGAATTTATTTTGGCACCATCAAAAAGCGACGTATATTTTGCAACTGCAAGATCCCCTTTCTTTTGAACTTCTTGGAAAATTTCTTTTACAGTGGCTTCAATATCATCTACCGTTTTTGTAGGTCTTTCTAAAATTGTAGCCCAAGTTTCTGGTTTAGGATTGTATATTTTATTCATTTTTAGTTTTATTCAAAGATTAAATAATAGAATTATTCCGCTTTTAAACTCATAATTTACAACTTATAATTTAAAATTTTTAAAGTACCATTTTCTCAATTGGGCAAATTAAAATACCTTCGGCACCAGCTTCTTTCAATTGATCGATTACATCCCAAAAAGTATCTTTGTCGATAACAGAGTGCACGCTACTCCATCCTTCTTGTGCCAATGGCAATACGGTTAAACTTCTCAATACAGGAAGAATTTTACCCACTGCATCAATTTTATCATTTGGAACATTCATCAAAATATATTTTGATTTTCGTGCTCTTAAAACAGATTCGATTCTGAATTTTAAGATATCAATTATTTTTTGAGATTCAGGGCTTACTTTTGGCGATACAGCCAAAACGGCTTCACTTTTAAAAATAACTTCAACCTCTTTTAAGTTGTTTTTGAATAAAGTACTCCCGCTGGATACAATATCAACAATAGCATCGGCTAAGCCAATGTTTGGAGCAATTTCAACCGATCCTGAAATTTGGTGAATATCGACTTTTACACCTTTAGAACTAAAAAAGTCAAGTACTGTTTTAGGATAAGAAGTTGCTATGCGCATACCTTCTAAATCCTGAACCGATTTGTAATCAAAGGCTTTTGGGACAGCAACAGATACCTTACATTTTGAAAAACCTAATTTTTGAATTACTTCAATATCCCCACCTTTTTCCACTAATAGATTATCGCCAACAATAGCAATATCTACTACTCCATCAATCAAATATTGAGGAATATCCGAATTTCTTAAATATAAAACTTCTAACGGAAAATTTGATGCTTCAGCTTTTAATTGGTCGATACCGTTATCAATTGAAATACCAGCATCTTTAAGAATTTGAATGCTGTCTTCGTTTAAACGTCCTGATTTTTGAATTGCAATTTTTAATGTACTCATTTTGTTTTTTTGTTTTGTTTAAAATATTTTGGTTGAGTACAAATATTAGGTAATAAAAAACCCGTTTGATGTACTCAAACGGGTTTTAGAATATGATGATTTATACACATATCGTTAACACATCGCTTGAGAGCAATAATGAAAATGATGATGATGCAATTTATTTGTAAACATTTTGTGTAGTTCTTTATTTTATTCTTTTGCAAATATACGCGATAAATTCATTAAAAAGCAATTTTTATTTTAACTTAAACTTATATTTTTGTTAAATTAAAATTATTCATTGGCTTCTTTGTTTTCATTTTTGTTGGATGAATTGTCGGTAGCGCTGCTGGAAATGGTGCTATCAGCCCTAATTTCGGTATGGCGAATTTCACCTCCTGAAGTTCCTACTTTTTGAATTAAAAATAAACTTACAATTCCAATACTCAAAATCAAAAATGAAACAAATTTTTCTTTAGAACTTTTCTTAAAACTTAAAAATATAGCCAAAAGAGATAAACCACCCATAACATCTAAAACTAGCGCTAATTTTTCGGCTAATTCTTCATGTTCATGAATAATGGATTTGCCAATTCCTGGATAGTCCTCCACTATTTCTTCGGCACCTTCACCTGTTGACATACTTAATATGCCAAAAATAGCAGCAATCACAAATATAACATAAGCCGTGTTTTTTACTGAATTATTTTTTAATAGCAATCCGGTCACTAAAATTCCAATTCCAAAAATGGTCCCGATAATTGGAAAATGGTTAACAACCATGTGTAAATGGGCATCATTCATAATTTTTATATTTAAAGGTTAGTACTACTTTTCTAAGTATCAATCATTTTAACCCGCCAATGAAACCCCAATTAAGGAGCCAATTCCATACGTTATTGCAGCTGCTACTAATCCAAAAGAAACTTGTCTTAATCCAGAAAACAAAATACCCTTACCTGTTAATAAAGTTATTGCGGCTCCAATCCCAAAAAGTCCAATTACACTACTTCCTAAACTTAATAATATGGCGTTTTTTCCATCTAAAAACATAAAAGGGTATAATGGAATAATAGCGCCAATAGCAAAAAGCACAAACGAAGCTGTTGCTGCTTCCCAGGCTGAACCGCCTAATTCGTCTTTGTCAATTCCTAACTCCTCCGTAATAATAGCATCAATTGCCGTTTGCGGATTTTCAAAAGCTTTGTCAGCTAATTTTTGTGCTTCAACAACGTTCATTCCTTTGGCTTGATACAGTAGTACTAATTCTTTTTTTTCTTCTTCGGGCGAAGCTTCTAATTCTTCGGTTTCCAAATCAATTTGGCGTTGGTTTAATTCTCTCGAACTTTGTACCGAAAGCCATTCACCTAAAGCCATTGAAATTGCTCCCGCCAACAGTCCTGCAATACCGGTTAGTAATATCGTATTATTAGAAACCGCTGCACCAGCAACTCCCATGACCAAACTCATATTTGAAACCAATCCGTCATTAGACCCTAATACAGCAGCGCGTAAAGCATTTCCGCCCACTGATTTGTGTCTACTTTCAAATTTTGATAAAAAACTCCCGGAAACATTGAGTGCTCCATTATTATTTACGGCTTCAATTATATTCAGATGATTGTGCTCAAAACCAGTTGGTTTCTCCCCAGTTTTAATTTTTTTCTGGATTGAATTGACCGCAAACTGCTTTTCTATACTTGAAAGGTTACTAATTATAGAACTATAACCAAAAATTTTACCCAACTTCAATTGGAATTTTGCTCTTGTAGATGGGGAAGGGCTTTTATAATTTGGTTCCAAAGTCAACACTTTATCAAACATGTGTTTTGCATGTCCTTTTTCAATTTCACCTAAACTGACTAATACTCTTGATAGATTATCATCAGTTTGAATAGCGGCGATGCTTTCGTACAAAAAAGCGGTGTCAACCTCAGTCTGCAACTGATCTTTTAATTTATTCAAGTCCATTTTATTTACTTTTTTTTAATTAGCCAAATCGAATACTCCTTTTGTTAAAATCTTTGAAGATGCGTTTATGATTGTATTCGGAATTATTTCCACAAATTTTTCAGATTTCTCCCCTACGGAAACGCTAACTTTTTTAAACGAATATCCATTTTTTTCACTGTCCAATAAAAGTACGAAATTTTTATTATTCTCCGTCAGTAGGGCTTCAGCTGGAATTGCTAAACCTTTTTTAGAATCGGTTATAATTTCTGCTTCAACGAACATACCTGTAATTAATTTTTGTTGTATCCCTTCGTCTAAATGCCCATGTATGTTGATCGTTCTATCATTTCCTTCTATTGATTTTCCTACTAAATGTACTTCGGCATTAAAAATATCTTTAGTTGCTTCAGGAACTTTAAAATAGATCTTTTGTCCAATTTTTACATTCAAAATATCTTTTTCAAAAACAGCTAATTCTAAATGCAAATGATCGGTATCAACAATTTCTAAAAGCACATCCGAAGGCGCAATATACATTCCTACATTCGCATTCATGACTACAATATCGCCCGTTATTGGTGAAAAAATTGTGATTGTTGACGTCATGTTTCCCTTCTCAACACTTTTTGGATTAATATTCATAAGTACTAATTTAGCACGTAAACTTTGATGCATCGCTCTTGCTCTTTTATAGTCACTTTCGGCTTTTAGGTAGTTTTTTTGCGAAGTAATTTTTTCATCATACAACGTTTTTTGTCTGTCATATTCCGATTTTAAGAAATTTAACTGCTCAGCCACTTCCAAATAATCTTTTTGAATATCAAGAAATTCGGTGTTTTGTAACGTTAACAAAGCTTGCCCTTTAACTACTTTATTACCAACCAAAAGCGTTGTTGATTTCACATAACCACCAACAAAAGTATTTACCTTGGCTCTGTTTTGTGGTGGCACGTCAATTTTTCCCGCTGCTTTTACTGTCACAGCAAAATCTTGTTGTGATGGACTTGCAATCTCCATTCCTGACGATTTAAATTGCGCTGTAGTCACAGCAATCAAACCGTTGTCTTTTTGTTCTACTTCTTCTGTTTTCGATTCTTTACAAGAAAATAAAACAAGGGATAAAGTAATTATATAGAGTAATTTTTTCATTATTTATATTTTAAAAATTGAGGTATTGTAAATCTAATTGAGTTTGATTGAAGAGCAAAATAGTATCTAAATAATCCACTTGTATGGTTGTCGCATTTTCTAAACTTTGAATGTACTGGAAAAAATCAATATCACCATGTTTATAGCTGTTGTCCCCTACCTTTATAATCTCATCTGATAATTTTTTTCCATACAAATTGTAGTAGTTTATCGCTTCCTGACACTTCGCTAATTCATTCTTTTTTTGATTAATATACTTCTCTATTTTTACTTCCTCATTTTGCTTTTGTTGTTCCCAACTTTGCAATTCGAGCTGCGCTACTTTAGTTTTAGAAACGTTACCTGAAAAGAGTATTGGCACTGCTAAACCAACTTGAAAACCATACAACGACTGTGATAATCCATTATTTTTTCCTTGAAAATAATCTAAGTTTATATCTGGCAGCCAATGCTGTTTTTGTAAATTAATTTGGTTTTTATAATTTTTGGTAATACTCTCTAAATAAGCAGTGTAAGTCAATTTACTTGTTTCGTCAGTAAAAGTACTTAATGGTGTAATTGAATTACTTTTTATTGCAATTATTTCATCGGTTTGAAGCAGGGATTGTAACAGTTCATATTGTGCTTTTTTATCATTTTCAATTTGCGAAAGCTTGGTTCTAATTTGTCTGAATTTAGCTTGAGCCGTAATTTTTTCTAGATAATTAGTTTCTCCTAATTCAAAACGTCTGTCACTGGCTTTAGAGAAATTTTGGTACAAACTATCTAAATATTGGTACAGTTTTTTTTGATGTTGCAAATAAACGATATGCTGATATGACTTAGAAACAGCTAAAGAAAGTTTGTTTTTTTGAATATCAAAATTGGCTTTTTCCCTCTCATATTCAGAAGAAAATACTTTTTTCTGCGCTCCGTAAATTGTTGGAAAAGAAAAGCGTTGCTGTACGCCAAATACTCTTAATGGTTGATTATTTGGCGCCAAATTATTTTGGTCATAACTGTAATAAATATTAGTTTTGTCAAAAGTATTTGCCGTTTTGATATTGGCTTTTGTTTTATCCACTTGCAATTGAACTGCTTTTAATCCTTTATTATTTTGAATTGCTGTAGACAATAAATTATCTAATTCCGGATTAGTATTTTGTGAAAAAGCCAATGACGAACTCAACAATAACAAAATGATATAAGTAGAACTTTGATGTTTCTTGAACTTCGCTTTTTTGAAAATTGCGCTATCAAAAACTTTGTATAAAATAGGCAAAACGATCATTGTTAAAATAGTTGCTGTAAATAATCCACCAATTACAACTGTTGCCAGCGGTCGTTGCACTTCTGCGCCTGCCGAAGATGAAATTGCCATAGGTAGAAATCCTAATGCAGCGGCCGAAGCGGTTAACAAAACCGGACGTAATCTATCGGTAGTTCCTTTTAAAATTAATGCATCGATATCTTTCATACCTTGATGTTTGAGTTCTTTAAAATGTTCGATTAGTACAATTCCGTTTAATACTGCAATTCCAAAAAGGGCGATGAAGCCAACCCCAGCTGAAATGCTAAATGGTAAATCTCTAATCCATAAGAATAAAACGCCACCAACTGCTGACAATGGAATCGCTGAATAAACCATTAGCGCTTCTTTTACAGATCCAAACGCGAAATACAAAAGGATAAAAATCAAAAATAAAGCAATAGGAACTGCAACCATCAATCGGGCTTTAGCACTTTGTAAATTTTCAAATTGTCCACCATATTGCACATAATATCCATCTGGCATTTTAATCTGATTGTCTACAATTTTCTGAATATCTGTAACTACACTTTGCAAATCTCGATTGCGAACATTGATTCCCACCACAATTCTTCTATTAGTATTGTCTCTAGAAATTTTTGCAGGACCTTCAGTATACTTGATCAAAGCCAATTCGCTTAACGGAATTTGCTCCCCGTTTGGCGTTGGCACATACAAATTACGTAAATCTTCAATGTTATGGCGGTTTGCTTGATCCAAGCGGATTACCATATCAAAACGTTTCTCGCCTTCAAAAACATTTCCAACGGTTTTTCCAGCAAAGCCAAGAGCAATCATTTCGTTCAAGTCGGCAATATTCAAACCGTAACGGGCTATTTTCGAACGATCATAAACCACTGACATTTGGGGTAAACCATCTGTTTTTTCGACAATAATATCCGAAGCACCTTCTACTTTTGCGATAGCATTTTTGATTTCTTGTGCTTTTTTAGCCAAAATAGTTAAGTCTTCACCAAAAACTTTTACCGCTACATCGGATCGTGTTCCAGAAATTAATTCGTTGAAACGCATTTCAATTGGTTGCGTAAATTCGATTTCCATGTTTGGAATTTCTTTTTCTAGGGCTGCTTTAATTTTGTCTGCTAATTCATCTTTGGAAGAAGCCGAGGTCCATTCTGATTTGGGTTTTAATTTGACAATAACATCACTTTCTTCCATAGACATTGGGTCTGTAGGAACTTCGGCCGCTCCAATTCTGCTGACTACTTGTGTGACTTCCGGGAAGTTTTTCAGAATTATTTTTTCAATTTTAGTCGTTATTGCTATTGTTTTTGTCAATGAAGTTCCTGTTTTTAAAACGGGTTGAATTACAAAATCCCCTTCATCAAGCGTAGGAATAAACTCGCCTCCCATAGTTGCAAACAAGCCCACAGCGAGCAACAACAAACCCAATGCGCCGTATAAAACTTTTTTAGTATTGCCTACTGACCATGTAATTATTGGTAAATACCAAGAATTAAGTTTGCGAATTAATTTATTGGATACTGAATTTGGATTTTCTGCTTTTGGTTTTAAAAACAACGAAGAAACGACAGGAACGTAAGTAAAACAGAAAATCATGGCACCTAATAAAGCAAAACTAAACGTCATCGCCATCGGTTTGAACATTTTACCTTCAATTCCAGATAAGGAAAGAATTGGAATAAAAACAATCAAAATAATTAATTGGCCAAAAATAGCCGAATTCATCATTTTAGAAGCACTTTTATAGGTGATTTGGTCAATTTCTAACTGCCGTTCTTCCTTGCTGAGATTTACTAAATGAGCAGATTTACTTGCGATTTGGAACGCAATAAACTCAACAATAATTACGGCACCATCAATTATAATTCCAAAATCAATGGCTCCTAAACTCATTAAATTAGCATCGATACCAAAAATATTCATAAACGAAATGGCGAATAATAAACACAACGGAATCACAGAAGCCACAACCAATCCAGAGCGCCAGTTTCCTAGTAACAAAATGACCACAAAAATTACGATTAAACATCCTAAAATCAAGTTTTCAGCAACCGTAAAAGTTGTTTTCCCAACTAATTCACTTCGTTCTAAAAAACCATTAATGTAGACACCATCTGGCAACGATTTTTGAATTTCAGCCACTCTGTCTTTTACATCATCAATTACCTGTTTAGAGTTTCCGCCTTTGAGCATCATTACTTGACCCAAAACTTTTTCGCCTTCGCCATTACCAGTAATTGCGCCAAAACGATTGGCATGACCAAAACGAACTTGCGCTACATTCTTGACATAAACTGGCAATCCATTGGTGTTTTTGACCACGATATTTCCAATATCTTCGAGTGAATTGACTTTTCCTTCACCGCGAATAAAGTAACTTTGATTCACTTTTTCGATGTAAGCTCCACCAGCAATACTATTGTTTTTTTCCAAAGCAGTAAAAACATCCGCTGTAGTAATATTCATGGCTTTCAAACGTGAGGGACTAATCGCAATTTCGTACTGCTTTAAAAAACCACCCCAAGTATTAATTTCTACAACACCTTTTATTCCTGATAATTGTCGTTTTACCACCCAATCCTGAATGGTTCGTAAATCAGTTACCGTATAATTATTTTTGAACTCGGGTTTTACTTCTAAAGTATATTGGTAGATTTCTCCAAGTCCCGTAGTAATTGGTCCCATTTCTGGTGTTCCAAAGCCTTGTGGAATTTTCTCAGAAGCCGTTTTGATTTTTTCGGCTATAAGTTGTCTTGGAAGATAAGTCCCTAGATTTTCATCAAAAACAATTGTCACCACAGATAAACCAAATTTTGAAATAGATCGAATTTCCTGAACACCTGGCAAATTAGCCATTTCAATCTCAACAGGATAGGTAATAAATTGTTCAATGTCTTGTGTAGAAAGGTTGCGAGAAGTAGTAATTACCTGAACCTGATTATTCGTGACGTCTGGAACTGCTCCAATCGATATTTGGAAAACAGAAAACAAACCAAATCCAAAAACTCCCAAAGTAAAGAGTAAGACAATGAGCTTGTTTTTTAAACTAAAAGCAATAATTTTTTCGAGCATTTTGATTTATTTACACTTCAAAAGTAAAGCATAAAGGTATGTATTTCCTTAAGAACTACTTAAAGTCTGCTTCAAATAAACTTAAAATAACAGTGGTACCGCTATTTTCCTCGCTGGTAATTGCAATATCAATGTTGAGCAAGGAACACAATCTTTTGACAATAGACAATCCTAAACCTGTTCCTTTTATGTCAGGGTGATTGCTGGATTTAGAACGGTAAAACTGATTGAATATTTTTTCTAAATCTTCAGCCGGTATTCCAATTCCAGAATCAGTAATGTAACATTCAATTTTAGAATTGATAGTTTTAATGGTTACGATTAAATTTCCGTTTGGATTCGAATATTTTAATGCATTTGAAATTAGATTATTAATCACTATTGAAAACAAATAATTATCAGTTTCTATGTAATAATCCTTTGAAAATTCAGTAGAAAGAGTAATTTTTTTGGATTGAATTACAGTAGAATATCTCGCAATTGTATCTAAAAATAAGGCATTCAGATAAACTTTCTCTGGTTTTAACGTCTGCTTTTGGTTTTCAAATCGTGCCAATAAAAGCAACTGATCCACTAAATGATTCAACCGATTAACTTCGGTAACACAAAAGTTTATTTTTTCTTCATATTCAGCGTGATCTCTGGGTTTTCGAATCAAAACTTCTAAAGTTCCTTTGATCACCGTTAATGGCGTTCTTAATTCGTGCGAAGCATCCGAAGTGAATTGCTTTTCTCGTTCAACAGCAGTTTCTATTCGATCTAATAAATTATTGATAGTTTGAGATAAAACAAACAGTTCATCTCGATTTTGTGGCAACAGAATGCGGGAACTCAAATTGTCTTTGGTAATAATATTAGAAGTTGTAATAATGGAACTAATGGGTTTTATGCTCCTTCCCGCAATAAATCTGGCAATAAAAAACAACAATATCAGAATTACGGGATAGGCAATAATCAGTACTTCCGATAAATTATTGAGCACCATCGTAGCATCTTCCAGTGACATGGCAATTAAAATGTAACCAATGACTTTTGTTTTTTGATAAATAGGAACCTGAATTTGCCGAATTGCGTTATCGACTAATTTGGTATCAAAGAGTTTTTTATCTGTCTTTTCTTTGTCAAAAGTTAAAGTAGATTTTTTAAGATTGGGAGATTTTTCAATTACGTTTCTATTGTTATCAATAAACTGAATAAATACCGGATTTACATCTAGCGTATTGTGCTCGCGTTCCTTCCATTCCTCTTCGTGGATCAAATGAAAACTGTTGCCCACAATTTCAATTTCAGTGAGGTGTTTCTCCACTTCACTGCTAATATCGTTATTGACATGGCTGTAAACACTATATTTGACAATAGAATAAATGATAAAGAAAACCACAAAAATCAATAAGGCTGTGGTAACTATATAATTAGAAGCAATTCTGTTTTTAAAGGAAAGTCGATGCATTTTCGTTTAGTCATTAGCAATATACCCTACACCACGAACTGTTTTTATGTAGTCTTGTTCAATTTTTAAATTCAATTTTTTGCGAATTGCGTTCATAAAAACATCAATAACGCCAGTGTCATATTCAAAGTGAATATCCCAAACGTCCTCTATAATCTGAGTCCTAGTGCATACTTTTCCTTTGTTTTTTACCAAATACGTCAAGAGTTCAAATTCACGTTGAGTCAAGGCCACCTCAAGTTCATTTACTAAAACACGATGTTGTGGAATATCAATTTTGATGGTGCCAAGGGTGAGAATTTCATCTTCGTCTTGATTTCTAAAATGAATTTTGATGCGTTCAACTAATTCATCAAAACTAAAAGGTTTCTTTATATAGTCATTGGCACCGGCTTTCAAACCTTCAATTGTTTCCTGAATGGTATCTTTTGCTGTTAAAAAAATGATTGGAGTTGTCTTGTTTTTTAACCGAATAGATTTACAGAGCTCTAATCCGGTCATTTTTGGCAACATCCAATCCAATAGAATCAAATCAAAATTTTGTTTTTGTGACAAATCAAATCCTTTCAAACCATCAGAAGCACTGGTAATTGTATAGCCTTCCTCCTCTAACCCTTGTTGCAGAAATTGAACAATTCCGGCTTCGTCTTCTACAATCAATATGTGCATTTTTATCTTTTTGTAAATTTAGGTTTTATTGCATTACAAATTTGAAAGCAATAGTAGCAATATTAGCATTCAGATTATCGCTACGTTTGTAATGGTTGAATCTAAAATCAATGTTTTTCAGACCAAATTTCCAAATTTTACCCGCAGTAAAAATATCGGTGTAATTTACGCCAAAACCGTATTGATTTGCATCAAATGTTGCTAAATCAGCATCCGAAGTGTAGAATTTTTCCGTTGACAAATGTGTTTCGTAAGGCGCATAATATTTAGAAGCCGTTTGTGTATAATAGCGATACATTGGGAAAACAGTAAATTTATCCGATAATTTCACAGGAAGTTCAATACTGGCCGTATGCGATTGAATGTCCCAGTTATCAGAATAAAAACGATAATAGGTTCGCAATATAAATCGCTCATTGATATAATAATTCAGACGCGCTCCAACCGGAATTTTAAAACGTGAATCAGGCAATCTTTCGATATCATCTGCTAATTTGTAGACTCCGGCATTGCTTGTACTTTCGTAATTGCTAATATATTGAGGTTGTCCAATATAAAAATTGGCTTTGTCAGCAAAATAAATACGGTGATAAGGAGACGACAATAATCCTTGCTGTTGCACTGCATCAAAGAAAACAGAAACCTGCAATTTCTTAGTTAAAACCTGAGAAAATCCTACCGAAGCTGAGAACGAATTTCGGTTAACCGCATTTACGGTTTGAAACGCTGACGGCAAATAATTGGTTGTGGAAACTCCGTTTTGATCCAAAACAGATACACCGCTAAAATAGCCTTGATTTAAAAAATTAGAACCATATTTTGAATATTCGTGCAATTCAGTAGGATAAATAGGTCTCCATTGATCCAGATACGCATTTACTTTCAAACTCAATTCTGTATTTTTTTCGTTAAAAAGACTTGCAATTCCACCACCAAAACCCACGGAAGTATAATCGTATTCATTTGAAAAAGAAACATCGGTATTCCATATAAAATTTCTGGAATCACTGCTGTGACTATAATTTGCAACTACAGAAACCAATTGATCACTTTTAGAAGCACCAGATGAAGCTTGCCAAGGCGTTCCGTAAGGCCCTGTAGCTGCCGCTTTACTTCCTGCTACTTTGTCATCGTCTTCGCCACCTTGAGAAGCTCCAGAAGAATTAAATGGATTTATATTACTAGAAGATGCCGATGAATAAGCTGATATTCCTAAATCAATAGTCAAAACATCATCATCATTCAATGGCATTGCAACGACAATATTAGAGGCAACATCTGTAAGTTTTTCCGAACCAATTCCGCCAGAAACAGCTGATTTTGATCCGTCTTGATAATAATAGCTAGCTAAAAAGTCGACTTCCGTGCTTTCTAACACTCTTTTTTTGAAAACCGGTTTTTTGCTGTTTTCTTGAGAAAAAGCAGTTGCCGTGATTAAGATAAAAAGAGATAAAATTTTTATTTTCATTTTCTAATGGATTGAAATTTACAATCTAAATTGATACTTTTAATTAATTGCAACCGCAACCGCCACCTGATTTTCCGCCATTGGCACCTGCCGCAGCTTCCCGATAGACTTGAAAAGAGGTTTCATAACGCTCGGCCGTTCGTGCAGAAAGCTTCATATCAGGATCATTTATTTTCTCTTTTTCGTATTCTTTTACGGAACTACAAGATTGCAAAATCAAAAGTGTAAAAAACACAAAGGCTATTTTCTGTTTCATGAATGTATTTTTTAATTAATTATATTTTTTGATATCAATTCCATTTGAAGAATGAATTTTGCCTTTATCGTCAACAATAATGCATTCAAGCCCTTTAATTTGATTGACAAGATCCAAGCCTACTTCTACTCCAAGCACAAAAATTCCAGTTGCCATAGCATCAGCAATTTCTGTTTGTTTTGCAAAAACTGACACACTTACAATGCCGCTTGCCGGATAACCCGTTCGGGGATCAATGATATGTGAATAACGGATTCCGTTAAAATTCACATATTTTTCATAACTGCCTGAAGTTTCAACTGCACTGTCTTCTAATGGGAAAGTGGCAAAAATTTTATTCTTGTTCAAAGGATTTACAATTCCAACTGTCCAAGGTTTTCCATCCGATTGTTTTCCCCAAGCATTAATATCACCAGAAACATTAATAATTCCAGAAATACAGCCTTTTGAAAACAATAAATCTTTCACTTTATCTGCAATATATCCTTGTCCAATACCACCCAAACCTAATTTCATTCCTTCTAATTTTAGAAAAATAGTATGGTCTTTTGGATTTAAAATAATGTTTTTATATCCTATTTTTGCTACTGATTTTTTTATGGCTTCTTCAGTTGGCATTACTTTCATCGAACCATCAAACTTCCATATTCTGTCCATCGAAGCATAGGAAATATCAAAGGCACCATTTGTAATTTGGGAGATTTTTATCGCTCTTTCAACCAATTCAAAAACTTCAGAATCGACTTTTACGGGTTTTAATCCTGCATTGCGATTGATTTCTGAAATTTGTGTCGTTGGAATCCAATCCGAAATTAAATTTTCAATTCGTTTTACTTCGGCTACAGCCAAATCAATATATTCGTTGGCTTTCAAAGTATCATTTGCAACAGCAGTAACCTCAAAAGGACTTCCTAACATAAACAACTTTCTCTTGTGCGTAATTTGAGAAGTTGCTAATGCGGTTGTAAATAAAAAACCTATAAAGAGTATTTTTTTCATTGTTTCTCGAAGGAATGAATCATTTGAATGTACTCTTGCGGAGATACATTTTTGTAACCAGTGATTCCTAATACAGTTCCTGCTTTATCCAGAAGAAGCACTAAAGGAAAGTTTCCTGATTTGTTGTATTGTTCTGCTAATTTTTTATTGCTGGCAGTTAGTTCTGCTGATAACAAATTTGCTTTCTTTTTAGGAAAATCAGCTTTATAGATTACCCATTTTTGCTCTGCTTCTTTCTTAAAATCTTCCGATTTCCAAATTGTATTTTCTAATTTAATACAAGGTGCGCACCAATCTGATCCTGAAAACACGAGAAGAATGTTTTTGTTTTCTAAAATTGACTGTGCTTTTGCTTCTTCAAAATTCGTTTTCCAGTTTTGAGAGTAGCCAAATGTTCCTATGAAAAGAAACAAAATCAGAGTGTGTTTTTTCATTTTAGGGTTGTTTTTATTTCTGTAAAAGTATTTATTTTCATTAAACAATAATTTAGCATCCTGCAAAATTAAGACAGAATTAATTTAAGCTCTTTTCCTTATTGTACCATACAGCTTTAACTGATATAAAAATGTTAGAATTATAAAAAAAAGCAAGTGACTACTTTTGCAATTAAAGTGATCTGTTGTACTTGATAAGTGTGTTCCGTTTTATTTTTTTTATACTCAAACCATATAAATAAAAATCCCGTTTTACACATTCACGAAAGGTTTACGTCTAATCATGAGCTAAAATATTCTCTCGAAATTAAGAAAAGCGTATATTTGCAGGCTATTCATTTTAGTTTAAATTTATAATTCGGCGCTTTTTTTAAGACTATCTATTGATTATAAATCCATTAACTTTTGGTAAACGGAAAATAATTGTCCTAAATAAGCGAATTGGAATTAATCTATTATAATTACAAATACCTGATGCATCAAAGAATTTGATTCATTAGAGTAGCTAATTTGAACATATTAGGCAGTTAAACAAAAAAATATCTTATGTATTTAAAGCGGTTTGAGATCAAGAAAAATATTCAAAAAACGGAAGATAAAAATTTGTCTTTTCGAGTTTTTGATCTCGGGACAACAAGTATTGAAGAATATTTGAAACCACATAAAAAAGATCATTTTTGTATTATCCTAGTCGAGTCTGGAAATATAAAAGTACATGTTGAAGACAAAATATACCTATTAAATGCTGGAAAAATTGCTGTAATCTTTCCGGAACAAATACATTTTTTATCAAATTTATCTAATGATGTGATAGGTAAAATTATATTATTTGAGGAGATATTATTTTGTTCGGATATATTAAAAAATGAGCTAAGCGCTTATAATGTTAACTTATCCGTTCACTTAAATTGCACGGCACTTTCTAACCTTGAATTTGAACAAGTACTTCCAATTATCAAAAATATTCAAGATATTTATAATTCGCCAAGTCTTGTCAAAAAAGAACAAGCTCGTTTTTATATCAAAATTTTCCTTTTAGGACTTATCGAATCAATACATGGGCAGCACCCGGTTTTGCATCAGGATACGCAAAGCCCAGACCAAAATACGTACACTGCCTTTAAAAAACTTTTGAATCATCAATATAAAACGGAGCGTACAGTACAGTTTTATGCCTTAAAACTGGCAATTAGCACAAAAAAACTCAACACGCTCAATAAAAAATATTCTGGAGAAACTGCTATAAATGCAGTTCACAATCGAATCCTCACAGAAATTAAACGCCAATTATTATTTACAGATCGTTCTCACAAAGAAATTGCATTTGATCTCGGATTCAGCTCTCCTTCGGCACTTAATAAATTTGTTAGAGCCAAATTAAAGGAGACTCCTACTGATCTTCAACACGGCCTGTCGCAAATTTATACCGCATAGTCCTGTTTATATAACATTCCTCCTTCCCTGCTGACGTATCTTTGTATCAGTAATTAATACTATTAAATTATAAATTAATTGCTATTGCAAAAAAGCATCTATTGTCCTACTTGGTTTTGTAATTCTGTACAAAGAATTATAAAATTTATTACTTCAATTAAAAACATCCATTCATTAAATACTGATTATAAAAGTATTTTCTATTGGTTATTTTTAATATGAAAGTACAAAAGACGAACGAACTTATTTAAAAACAAAAAAACATGAACAGCAATACTTTTACAAATAAAAACCTACTCGTTATCTTAGAAGAAAATCTACGATTAGCTAAAGAGATTGACCCGCAACAAATGAAGGTTTTAGTTCAAGAAATTAAAGCAGCCAAACGAATATTCGTCATGGCGGCTGGAAGAAGTGGGCTAGCTTTAAAAATGGCAGCAATGAGGTTCATGCACTTGGGATACACAGTATTTGTTGTAGGAGAAACCAATACGCCTGCAATCCTTGAAGGAGATTTACTAATTTTAGCATCAGGATCAGGAACTACTTCTTCAGTAGTGTCATCAGCTGAGAAGGCAATAAAACAAAAAGCTACAGTTATTGCGCTGACTGCCGATGCAGAAAGTACATTAGCAAAAATGGCAAATACTACAATACATATAAATGCCGCCACGAAAACTGATTTTGGTAATTCAGTTTCTCAGCAATATGCGGGCGGCCTTTTTGAACAATTTACATTATTTATCTTGGAGGGTGTTTTTATGAATTTATGGCAAGAATCTGGTTTGACCAAAGAAGATTTATGGCCTAAACACGCTAACCTTGAATAACGATTTTTTATATTATTAATTATTTAAATATTTTAGACATGACAAAATTACAAGTCGCAATTGATTTACTTACTACAGAAGCAGCATTAGAACTAGCACATAAAGTAGCACCTTACGTAGATATTATTGAATTAGGTACACCGCTAATCAAAGCAGAAGGAATTCAGGTGGTAACAGCAATGAAAGCAGCTTTCCCTGACAAATTAATTTTTGCAGATATGAAAATTGCTGATACAGGTTCCCTTGAGGCTGAGATTGCATTTAAGGCAGGAGCAGATTTAGTAACCGTAATGGGTGCTGTAGATGATGCTACCATAAAAGGAGCTGTAGAAGCTGCAGTTAAATATGGTAAAAAAGTAGTAGTAGATACTATTGGAGTAAAAGACAGAGTACAAAGAGCTAAAGAAGTGACTGCTTTTGGAGTTGCTTTTGTAGAGTTACATGCTGGACTTGACGAACAAGCGTTACCAGGATACTCTGTACAAACACTTGTTAGTGAGGGTAAACTAGCAAAAGTTCCCTTCTCTATTGCAGGAGGTGTAAACCTAAGCACAATAAAAGATGTTGTTGCTGCCGGTGCACATGTAGCTGTTGCTGGTGGAGCTATTTATGGAGCTGAGGATCCTGCTGCTGCTGCAAAAGCATTAAAAGAAGCAATTAATAGTGTTTCTGTAGCATAATTGATTAATTTTGGCTGGATTCTATAAAATAGAATCCAGCCTTTTTTTTTGAAGTAATAAATTTAGATACATATTTATGAATACATTCGATTTTGGTATAGTTGGCTTAGGTGTAATGGGCCGTAATCTGCTCCTAAATATGGCCGATCAACATCATGCCGTCGCTGGATTGGATTTAGATGCAGATAAGGTGCATTCGCTAACTCAGGAAGCGGATTCAGAACACCGAATTAAAGCCACAACAGAAGTCAAAGAGTTTGTCGAATTGATCAAGCAACCGAGGGCTATTATGATTTTAGTGCCTGCTGGTAAAGCAGTAGATGCTGTAATTGGAAACCTTCTTCCTCATTTGGATAAAGGAGATATTATTATTGATGGTGGAAACACCTATTTTACAGATACCGACCGCAGATTTAATGAATTATCTGTCAAAGGAATCCATTTCTTTGGAATGGGAATCTCCGGAGGAGAAAAAGGAGCGCGTTTTGGCCCAAGTCTGATGCCAGGTGGTAATAAAGAAGCTTACGAAAGACTGCGCCCGATTTTTGAATCCATAGCTGCTAAAGTTAATGGAGAGCCTTGTGTTGAATATTTAGGAAACGGTTCTGCTGGAAACTATGTAAAAATGGCGCACAACGGAATTGAATACGGGATTATGCAGCTTATTTCTGAGGTTTATGATATTATGAAACGAGGTTATAAGATGGACGATTCGACCATTCAAAAAGTTTTTGAAGAATGGAATCATACCGAACTTGAATCCTACCTGATTGAAATAACGGGGCAGATCCTTAAGAAAAAAGATACGGACGGTCAAAATCTAATAAATATGATTTCCGACTGGGCAAAATCCAAAGGAACAGGAAAATGGACTTCACAGAATGCAATGGATTTAGAAGTACCACTTCCTACTGTAGATGCTGCTGTAGCCATGCGAGACATGTCTAAAAGCAAACCGGAAAGGATTCAGGCTGCCTCTAAATTGATTTGGAATTCAGAGCAAACAAATACTGATGTTCCTAAGGCTATTGAAGAACTAAAGGGCGCTTTACATTTTTCTATTTTAATTACGTACGCCCAAGGATTAGCTTTGTTAACTAAAGCTTCAACCGAATATAAATACGAGCTAAACCTAGAGACAATCGCTAAAATTTGGCGTGGTGGATGTATTATTCGTTCTGTAGTTCTTGAAGATTTTCGTCAGGCTTACGCCAAAAATAGAGATCTCAAAAACATACTTTTAGATGATACCATAGCTAGTACATTAATCGAGAATCAATCAAATATAAGGAATACAGTACAATTTTCCGTTCAAAAAGGAATCCCTATTGCTGGTCTAATGAACTCCTTGGCCTATTTTGATGCCTACCGATCCGAAAAATTACCCACAAACCTAATTCAAGCGCTACGCGACTACTTTGGAGCACATACCTACGAGCGTACGGATACTAACGGTACCTTCCACACAGAGTGGAATGACTAAAATTTAATTGGAAAATAATGGATAATCTCGATACTATAAAGCCTACCATCATTCTTGTTTTTGGGGCTACGGGTGATTTGGCTAAAAGAAAGCTTTTCCCCGCCTTTTATAATCTTTACCTTGATGGTCGCATGCCAGAAAAGTTTGAGATCATTGCTCTTGGAAGGGCTGATAGCAGCGATGCGCTATACAGAAGCCACGTTAGTGAAAACCTTACCGAATTTTCTAGAAATAAAATAGCCTCCAAGAAAGAATTTGAGCAATTTGCTTCGCACATCTCTTATTTGCAAAACGATATCGATAAAGAAGAATCCTACGAGGTAATGAAGCAAAAGTTGGATGCCATTGATACTTCTTACGGGGAACGTGCTAACCGACTTTTTTATCTCTCCATAGCCCCTTCGTTTATTGAAACAATTTCCAATACTATTAAAAAACTAGGTCTTGCCCCTAATCCAAAGCAAGATCGTATTATTATTGAAAAACCATTCGGTTATGACAAAAGTTCTGCTGAACTGCTGAACCAGCTATTAGCACAAACCTTTGAAGAAGAACAAATCTACCGAATCGACCACTATCTGGGTAAAGAAACCGTACAAAATATCCTAGCTTTCCGCTTTGGAAATTCTATGTTCGAGCCGCTCTGGAACCGAAACTTCATTGATTCTGTCCAGATAACAGTAGCCGAAGAAGTTGGAGTTGAAGATCGGGGTGGCTTTTATGAAGGTGCTGGTGCATTGCGTGATATGATACAAAACCACCTGATGCAAATTCTAACCATGGTTGCCATGGAAGCACCTACATCCTTAGAAGCGGATGAAGTTAGAAACCGTAAGGCCGACGTTTTAAAAGCAATACGTCGCATTACTCCCGAGGAGGTAGAACATTATACCGTTAGAGGTCAATATGAAAAGGCACCTACAAAAGGAAAATCAGTAGCCGGATACCTGCAAGAAAAAGGTGTGAAGGCTAATTCCACTACGGAAACATTTGTAGCCATGAAATTTTATCTAGACAACTGGCGCTGGCAAGGTGTTCCCTTTTACGTTCGCACGGGCAAAAGGATGAAGGAAAAACAATCTTCTATCGTCATACAATTCAATCCGGTTCCTCATTCTACTTTTTCTTTTGGAAAAGAAGGTATGATGCCGAATCGCCTGATTATAAATATTCAGCCGGCTATGGATATTAGGCTTCAGTTTATGACTAAAAAACCGGGTTTAACTCTTTCGCTAAAACCTGCTGAGATGGTTTTTGATTATTTTTCATGCACAACCCAATCTCCTGAAGCTTATGAAACACTATTATTAGATGCTTTGCAAGGCGATCCTACATTATTCATGCGGTCTGATCAGGTTGAAGAAGCTTGGGATGTAGTTACAACTATTCAGGAAGCCTGGGAAAATGATAAATTTTCAAGTTTACATAAGTATGAAGCAGGAAGCTGGGGTCCTGAAGCAGCAAATGAATTATTAGCTCGCCAAGGTCACTCATGGGCATCAAACAACCTTGATGCTGAAGAAGAACGATTAGAAAAAGAAGAACAAGTAGAAGAAGCAATAGATGGTAAAAGTTTTTAGTACTAAAGAAGAAATAATACCCCAAGCAGCTGATCTATTTGTAGCTGCTGCACAAAATGCAATACACAAACGAGGCCGATTTGTGGTAGCGCTTACCGGCGGTTCATCGCCTGTATTAATCTACACGCTTTTGGCAACTCCTCACTACAAAGAAAAAATAGACTGGGATAAAGTTTTTATTTTTTGGGGTGATGAACGTTGGGTTGCTCTTAATGATGAACGCAGCAACGCAAAAATGGCGTTTGACACTTTACTAAGTCATGTTGGTATACCAAAAAGTAATATATTTCCAATGTATAAGGAAGGGGTTTCACCGGAGGACTTTGCTTTAGAATACGAAAAATCTATTAAGAATTTAACTAGTCAAGAAGGCCAGTTTGACCTTATTTTATTAGGAATGGGCGATGATGGTCATACCGCTTCTCTTTTTCCAGGTCAATCCGTTCTGCTGGAGAATGATAAATGGGTTTCAGCCTATTATCTTGAACCGCAAAAGATGCATCGAATAACTCTAACTGCACCAATAATTAATAAAGCGAAGCAAATTGTGGTAGTAACTTTTGGAGAAAACAAAGCTCACGCATTAAACGAAGTTTTATATGGAGCGTATAATCCTGAAAAATATCCAACGCAATTAATTAAGCCTTTAAATGGAGAATTATTATTCTTGACTGATAAATCGGCTACAAGTTTGAAACAATAATTTAATGATAAATTATATTTAGTTGAGTAGGCTTTATTGTTTTATTATTTGTCTCGACGGTGGGTAACTGAAATTTCCATCAAGAAAAGCATTATTCTAGGCTCTTAACCCAAGGGTATGGAATGTCTGTTATTATTTTTTTATGAAATAGCCAAAGCGCACGCTAATATGTTTTTAGGATTTACAAAATTGTTCTAAACCTTATGTTTACGTTGTGACGTTCCAGAAACTAATTTTCCGTCTGGTTGAAAAACCTATTTTCTCGTATAATTGTATTGCTGCACGATTATCTTCAATCACATGTAAAAAAGGCGTTTTATTTATCTTGAAAATTTCATTTACGCTATGGGCCACTAATTGTTTGGCATATCCTTTTCCGGTGTGACTGGGATGCGTGACTACTGCGCTTACTTCGATGAAATCATTCATTTGCATACGCTCACCAGTTAAGGCAACAAGTTCACCGTTTTTGAAAATGCCATAATAATTACCTAATAAAGCGGTTTTCTTTTTAAAATATCCCGGTTGCACCAAGTTCACCAACTTATATAAAACATCAATATGTTCTTCAGTAAGTTTTATGATTGGCTCATTAATGGCAATATTGATAGGATTATAAACAATCATTTGAAGACAGACTAATTCTTTATTTAATTTTAATTGATCTGAAAGTTCTGGCTTTTCTCCAACAATAAAAAAACTATCGACCATCACAGAATATTCATCAATAGACTTTGATATCGCATTGCCTTTTTCAAAACCACCAAACGGACAATAATCAGGATGATAAAATTTTACACTACCATAGTCTACCGCAAAACTTTGATGCGTTTCTGATAAAGAAAACCAAACTGGATTATCTAATTTTTTATCGTCTTGTGTTTTCACAATAATTGGTTTTGAAGATTGTTTTGCTATTAGTGATAATAATTATTAAAAGAAGATGTTTTTAGTTGTGGTCACGAGATGGACGCTCGCGCTAGCATAGGTTTATTAGGCAATAAGTAATTATTTAGTATTACTAACCAAATTATTATTTTGATTAGTTTCGAACTCCTTTAATGTCTTACCAGATTTAAGTTTCCATTCGGTAAGACCATTTGCACTTCTTCCCAATACTATTGCGGCTGCAGCTGAAGGACTACTAAATAAAAAATCTTCAGAAAACTCAAGAAATTCAACTTTATCAATAAAAATGGCATCATCAGTAAGCTTTTCTCTTAATTTAACAAGATTAAAATTCATTGAGTTTGTTGTGTCTTTCGCTGCTTTTGAACCTTTATAAACTACGAAACCATCTGATGTAGATTCACCTGTAGCTTCGGCACCGCGGGCCCCTCTTACATAAAAAACATCTGTAATCTGCTTTTGTTTAATTTCTCTTTTTTCATCAAATACTTTGTGACCAAGTGTATTTACCAACATTTTTATGTTTTCAATAAATTCCTCCATTTCAGCTCTATCAGATTCTGAAACTGATGATTGTGTTGGTGTAATTGAGTTTTCAACTTTATAGCGCTTGGCTGATAGTGCTATGTCGTGAAGTCTATTTTCTAAATATTTCACATGTGCTTTATTTAAATTTTCATCTTTACCTATAAAAACAATAGTCTCATGCCAAAAATCTTTTTGGTTTAAATGTTGATTTAGTCTTTTCAAAATAGATTCGGCTTCTCCTATATAAACTAGGTCTTTACCCTCTTCATCTTTTCCAAATAACAAATAAACGCCCGTACTTACTAAATCATTTCTATCCGAGCAATCCTTTACTTTAATTCGAGGAATTTTATATGCCTTTCCTGACCAATTAGAAAGTTCACAACTCATTCTACCATTTGGTTCTCCATCTATTAGAAATATTTTTATAGTCTTACCGAATTTCATTTATCTGTAATTTTTATTTTTATCGTTTAAAAAAGGAATTCAAATATAACATTTTTTTCAAAAAATAATCCTACATAATCTTCACCGAAGTCATACTCAAAGAACCCGCCAATAATTTATCATTAAACAAGCTGAGTTCTTCGGTTTTTCCTTTTAATCCTAAAGTATAAATCAAAGGTAAATAATGTTCTGGCGTAGGAATCGCTAATTGAAAGGCTTTACTCTGTTTCTCAAAATCAATCAATGGTTGGAAATTTCCATCCAATAAATAATTGTTTACTGATTCCCTTGCTTCAATTGCCCAATCGTACCCGTAATTGTCTTTATCGAAATTCTGAAAATCAACCAACCTTAAATTATGAACGATATTTCCGCTGCCTACAATCAGGATTCCTTTGGTACGCAATGCACTTAATTTCTGAGACAGGTCAAAATGGTATTGACCGGATTTTGTATAATCAATACTCAACTGAATTACGGGAACATTCGCTTCGGGATATAAATGCTTAATTACACTCCAAGCACCGTGATCCAAACCCCAATATTCGTCCAGCTCTACTTCTACCGTAGTCAACAATTGTTTAGTTTCTATCGCTAATTCCGGACTTCCTTTTGCTGGATATTCCACGTCAAACAACGCTTGTGGAAAACCTCCAAAGTCATGAATCGTTCTGGGCATTTCCATGGCGGTAACCTTTGTCCCTTTGGTAAACCAATGTGCCGAAATACACAAAATGGCATTCGGTTGCGGTAATGTTTTAGCCAAATTTCGAAAACCCGTCACAAACTGATTTTCTTCAATCGCGTTCATCGGGCTTCCGTGTCCTAAAAATAGCACCGGCATTTTTTCGGTATTCGAAAAAGAACCTGAAATTTTATGTAAATCGTTTAAAGTATTCATAACCAAACTATTTTAAACTTATTGAGTCATATAATTCATATGAAGTCATTTAATTTTTTCTTTGATTTTAGCTTATATGTCTTATATGTTTATCAAACTTACTCCACAAAATTCTCATCCTTAAAACCTATCAAATATAATTTATTTTTGGCTCGGGTCATTGCCGTGTACAACCACCGAATATAATCACGATTAATGCCATCTGGCAAATACGGTTGTTCTATAAAAACGGTATTCCATTGTCCACCTTGCGATTTATGGCAGGTAATTGCATACGAGAATTTCACTTGTAAACCATTGAAATATTCGTTGGCTTTCACTTTTTGGAATTTTTGAAATTTGGTTTCACCTTCGTAATCTTTCAACACTTCCTGATACAATCTGTTGGATTCTTCATAAGTTAAAGATGGCGATTCGCTTTTTATTGTATCCAATAATAAAACGGTTTCAAACGGAATCTGATTGGGGTAATCGACCATTCGAATTTTTACTTTGGCAAACTTAAAACCATACAATTCTTTGATATTGAAAATTTCTAGTATTTCGATAATATCACCATTGGCAATAAAACCCGCTTCATCCGAATCTTTCAACCAAAAATAATTGTTCTTCACCACCATCAAAAAATCTCCGGTTGATAATTCACTTTCTTTATCGAGGATTTTGGTCCGGATTTGCTCATTATATTGATTCGCTCTTTTATTCGAACGAACAATAAAAGCGGTGTCTTCTATACTATAATTACTGTAGGCAGAATTGATGGCGTCCTGAATATCATATCCATCAGTCAGCCGAACAATATCTTTGAATTTCTTGACATCAAATTTAAACTCATCAATAAAGGAATCTTTCAATAATTCCCGAAGCTCCGTTGCATTATGCAAAATTCCGGAATTTTCTTCCTGACGCATGACTTCGTCCAACTCGATATGTTCCACTTCCTTATCATAATTCATTCCTAAAGTCTGAATGTCTAAAGCGGGACTAATATCTAAATTCACCGGAGGCAACTGAGCGGTATCGCCCAATAAAATCATTTTGCAATTGGTTCCTGAATATACATAAGAAATCAAATCATCAAGCAGCGAACCATTTTCATATAACTTAGAATCGGAATTGGTATCTGAAATCATCGAAGCTTCATCAACGATAAAAATTGTATTCTTGTGTTTGTTTTGTTGTAAGGTAAAAGAAACGCCGCCACCGGAGGATTTCTTTGGAAAGTAGATTTTTTTATGAATTGTAAAAGCTGGTTTATTCGAATAATTAGCAATTACTTTTGCTGCACGACCCGTTGGCGCCAGTAAAACATATTTTTTATTGATGTCTAATAAACTGTTTACAATTGTAGAAATCACGGTCGTTTTTCCAGTTCCTGCGTAACCTTTTAAAACAAAAATGGTTCTATTATCAGTTTCGGTTAAAAAAATGGCGATTTTCTGAAAAAAAATATCTTGTTTGTACGTGGGTTGAAAAGGGAATTTTTTTTGTAAAAGACTATAAAACAGGGAGGAATTCATTTCGTATTATTTGACTGCAAAGTAAAGAATGTTTTTTCAATTTCAATGTCAATAGCAATTTCAATTTTCAATTCCTATCATTGATTTTTGCCATTGCCATTGCAATTGATATTGTTATTGATTTTAAAATTTGTAAGTTTGCGCTATTGAGAAAAAGCACTCTTATTATGAACATAGCCGAAAAAAATTATAAAAAACTTTCCATTCAAGTTTCCTTGACGGGGCTTTCTTTTTGTTGTTTTGACACGCTAAATAATACAGTAATTTCATTCAATGAAGTACATTTTGATACTTTAAATAAGTCAGCAAAAATTGAAGATTTGTATACGGATGCATTTAATAATCATCCAGAATTAAAGGATTCTTATGATGAAATTTTGGTTATTCACAGCAATAATCTTTCCACTTTTGTACCAGAACCTTTATTTGACGAGAATTTTTTAGGAAGTTATTTGCAATACAATACTAAGGTTTTTGAAACTGATTTTTTTGCCTTTGATGAAATTCCAAACTATCAAATGAATGCGGTTTATATTCCATACGTAAATATCAATAATTTTTTTATTGACCAATTTGGTTCTTTCGATTATAAACATGCCAACAGTATTTTAGTTTCAAAACTTTTGGTTGCTTCCAAAAACAAGGAGGAGAATAAAATGTTTGTACATATTAATAGAGACCATTTTGAAATCATTGTGGTTCAGAACCAAAAATTATTACTTTTCAATTCATTTGATTATAATACGCCAGAAGATTTTATATATTACATATTATTCACTGCCGAACAATTGAACTTAAATCCCGAAAATTTTCTATTAGAACTGATCGGGAATATTGATACCGAAAGCGATTATTTCAAAATTGCTTACAAATACATTCGCAACGTTTCCCTTATTGATGTAGAGGATTTACGATGGAACAACTATTTTTCTGAGGCCGAAAACAGAAATCATTTTATACTTTTCAACTCATGAGAATCATTTCAGGAAAATACAAAGGAAGACGCATTTTTCCACCAAAAGGATTGCCCGTTCGTCCTACAACCGACATGTCTAAAGAAGCATTATTCAATGTTTTGAATAATCATTTTAGTTTTGAAGGACTTAAAATATTAGATTTATTTGCCGGAACTGGAAATATCAGTTACGAATTTGCCTCAAGAGGAAGCACACCAATTACCTCTGTTGATGGTGATTTTGGTTGTGTAAAATTTATCAAACAAGTAGCCGCCGAATACGATTTTAATATTGCTGCTACAAAAAGTGATGTTTTTATGTATTTAGAAAGATGTAAAACGTCTTATGATATTATTTTTGCAGATCCACCGTATGCATTGGACCAAAAAACTTTCGAAAAAATCATCTTATTAGTTTTCGAAAAAGAATTGCTTAATGAAGATGGAATGATGGTAATCGAACATTCAAAATATACCAAACTGGATCACATGATTCATTTTTCATTCCAGAAAAGTTACGGAGGTTCTATTTTTAGTTTCTTCGAAATTAGCTCCGGTGAAAAAGAGGAAGATTCTGAAAACGAATCCAATCAAGAGGATACGGAAGACGAATAAATTTGCATGTTAGGATAACTTCTCCAATATTCTATTGTATGTTGGAGTCGCAATACCGTATTTTAAACCTTCTTTAACCACATATTCTGTTAGGGAATTAACTTCTGTTTTATGACCAGCTCGTAAATCTCTGTGCATAGAAGACGTATTGTCTTGTGGAGATTTTTCGAGTTTCATGATCGTTTGCTCCACAATACCACTGGGCAACTTTAACCCTTTTGCAACAGCAACAGCAGTGATCTCATTCAATAATGAAATATAAACTTTCTTGTTTTCAGGATTATTTAAAATTTCACCAATATTCTGATCTAAATAAGAAGTTGCCGAAGCCAATGCCGAAATAAAAAGGAACTTTTCCCAAACCGTTTCTTCTATATTTTGCACAAGATAACTTTCGATATTGGCTTTCTCGAAAACAGATTGTAATTCTTTCAATTTAGAAACTGGAGCATTTTTAGGACCAAAAAATAGTTTTTCATAAGCGCCAATTTTCTTTATAATTCCAGGCGATTCAATCATTGAAATAATATACACACAACCTAGTAAAATCGTATTTTCAGGAAATAATTTTTGAATACGTTCCGCGGCATCAACACCGTTATATAAAGGTAATATTATCGTATTTTGGGTAATACAATTTTTTATGGATGCAAGACTTTCTTCAATATCATAGGTTTTAGTCGCACAAATAAGGTAATCGAGATTCCCAATTTCATCTGGATTATTCGAAACCAAACTAGGAAAAACAGTTATTTCATTAGTATCAGAAATAATTTTTAATCCATTTTGGGCTATTGCTTTTTTAGTTTCACCACGAGCAATAAATATGATTTCAATTGCATCGGAGTCAAAATAAGCTTTAGCCAATAATCCACCAAAATAACCGCCTACTCCTCCCAATCCTAAAATCCCAATTCTTGTTTTCATAACTACTATTTTAAAAAAAAACCATTAAGAAATTCAGAAAATTAAGCCTTGAAACTTAATAAAACTTAATTTCTTAATAGTTTACTTTTAGATTTCACAATCCAAAGTTTTATTAAATCTTTTAAAAAAATGCAGACCTATAAGCCGGATTCTGTCTCTAATAAATTAGAGCCTTATCATTTATCTAGATCCCACATTACTGCGGGACTCAAGCTATCTACCCTTCAACAACGGACGAGAAGCCCTTAAATGCTGATATACTTGATATTTCACCGCATAGAGTTTACCTGGTTTCACTACAGCATTACCTGTACATACTTTCTGTTGCACTTGTCCTGAATTGATCACTCAACCCGACGGGCGTTACCCGTTATGCCTCCCTCTGGTGTCCGGACTTTCCTCCCTCTTGATTGCTCAAAACGGCGATAAGGCGGTCTGCGGTGCAAATTTACACTATTTAATTCTTTTTTTTCCTATTAAACTCCTTACTTTAATAGGTCTTTTACAAGGAATTCATAATAAAATAGTTACCTTTAATAATTAACTGTAAATCCTTTATTATGTCAAATATATATCATTATGCCAGCGTTTCTAAAGCTTTAGACGATTTGAATGAGATGGGATTCACCTATGATTTCAACCTTCACGAAGAAGACATTGTCAAAAATCCACATAAATATGAAATTCAACATATTTACCGCTATGAAGGGGACAGTAATCCTGATGACGAAGCTACCGTTTATGGAATAAAATCAACTTCTGGCAAAAAGGGTGTATTTGTAGCAGGATATTCCGCAAATTCCGAAGACGGTGCAGCAAGAGTTTTAATTGATCTTAGTATCAAAGGAAGAAAAAAATAAGATTGTTTCCATAAAAAAATTTGATACTTTAATCAATTATTTTATAGGAGCTATTTCCAGCTATTCGTTACAATCTTGTACGCCGAAACCCGGCGTACAAGGATTTTTACTGCTATCTGGGCTAGGGATTTTCGTGAATCAAAACCTTTTTTAAAATTATAAAATCTTTCAATCCTTAAATTTTTACATCTTTAAATTAAAACCTATATTTGCTTTCGAATAAAATTTTTATGGAACAATTTGTAGTATCGGCTCGTAAATATCGTCCTCAAACATTTAAAGATGTTGTAGGACAAAAAGCCATTACCAATACTTTATTGAACGCCATAGAAAGCAATCACTTAGCATCCGCATTATTATTTACAGGACCCCGAGGCGTTGGTAAAACAACTTGTGCCCGTATTTTGGCCCGAAAAATAAATCAACCAGGTTACGATGATCCCAATGAAGATTTTGCATTCAATGTTTTCGAATTAGATGCAGCATCCAATAATTCTGTTGATGATATCCGGAATTTAATTGACCAAGTTCGGATTCCGCCGCAAACGGGACAATATAAAGTATACATTATTGATGAGGTTCACATGTTGTCATCAGCAGCTTTCAATGCTTTCCTAAAAACATTAGAAGAACCGCCCAAACATGCCATTTTTATTTTGGCAACGACCGAAAAACATAAAATTATTCCAACGATACTTTCTCGTTGTCAAATATTCGATTTTAAAAGGATTACCGTAAAAGATGCTAAAGAACATCTTGCCGAAGTAGCTACCAGTCAGGGAGTTAATTTTGAAGATGACGCGTTGCACATTATCGCTCAAAAAGCTGATGGCGCCATGCGTGACGCTTTGTCCATTTTTGATCGCGTTGTTTCTTTTTGCGGAAAAGAATTGACCCGTCAGGCCGTTACAGAGAATTTGAATGTGTTGGATTACGAAACCTACATCAACGTAACCGATTTAATTTTAGAAAATAAAATTCCAGATTTATTGCTTGTTTTCAACGAAATTCTTTCTAAAGGATTTGATGCGCATCATTTTGTATCTGGACTAGCCTCTCATTTTAGAGATTTATTGGTTTCTAAAACACCCGCAACAATAACCTTATTAGAAGTTGGGGAACAAGCGCAACAAATGTATGGTGTACAAGCACAAAAATGCAGTCAAGACTTTCTCTTGAAAGGAATTGAAATTGCAAATGACTGTGATTTGAAATACAAACTGAGTCAAAACCAACGACTTCTTGTTGAACTTTGCCTAATGCAACTTGCCTCTATCACTTTTGATGGAGAAAAAAAAAAGTTGAGCAGTATATAATCCCACCTACATATTATAGAAATAACGATTACTCAATAGTAGACTCTAACGAAGGAAAACAAGCAAAACAAAACCTTACGGTTACCGTTACGCCTGGCGCATCCTCTGTAATTGAGCCTACTATAGATAAAAAACCCGAAGTTATTTTAACTCCTGGAGTTCTAAATCCTGTAGTAAAAATAAATATTGATGAATCTAGTGAGCCAAAAATTTCTGCCTTGTCGCTGTCGAGCATTCGAGCAAAAAAAGCGTTAGTAGAAACTAATAAAGGAATTACAAAAGAAGTTATTGATTTACCTGTAGAACCGTTTTCGGAAACGTCAATGTTACTTTATTGGAATAAGTATGCGCAACGCTTAGGGGATAATGGGTTTAAAATAATGGAATCGCTGTTACTGATTAACGATCCCGTTTTGAACGGAACAGCCATCACAATTGAATTGCCAAACGAAGGTTCTAAATTAGATTTTGAAAAAGAATTGAATGGTCTTTTAGGACATTTAAAAGGACATTTACACAATCATGATATAACTATAGCAGTGATAGTAAATGAAAGTATTCAAAGCAAAAAAAATTTTAACGACCAAGATCGGTACAATAGACTCCATCAAATAAATCCAAATATTGATCTGTTACGAACAACATTTGGATTAGATTTAGATGCATAATTTAGTCAAACTTATATTAAAAATTTAAATTTTATTGTAATACATTGCTTTTACAATTCCATCTGAAAGTCCAATTTTTGGAACATAAATGTTTCTGGCACCACTCCATTTCATGGCATTAAGATAAATTCTGGTAGCGGGAATAATTACATCGGCACGATCCGGATTTAATCCTAATTCTGATATTCTTTGTTCATAACTAAGAGAATTCAGGAAAGCGTATTGAGAATTCATGTAGATGTAAGACAACGGTTTTTCTTGAATTTTCCCAGACATTTTGAAAAGTTTATTAATATTTCCGCCTGAACCTATTAATGTAACTTCATCATATTCTTGTGTGTTTGTTTTGATCCATTTTTCTATTTCTTCCCAGACTACATCGCAAACCATGTCATTTAACAAGCGCACTGTTCCTGCTTTAAACGATCTTGAATTAATCATTTTTCCGTTAGAAAACAAAGTAAACTCCGTGCTACCACCACCCACATCTACAAAAAGGTAGGTTTGATCAGTTTTTAATAAATGGTGCAAATCAGTAGATGCGATTATGGCTGCTTCCTTTTTGCCATCAATAATTTCAATTTTTATATCAGCTTTTTTCTTAATCAGTGCAACAACTTCCTTACCGTTATAGGCTTCGCGCATGGCTGAGGTAGCAAAAGCCTTGTAGGATTCTACTTTGTGAACTTTCATCAAAAGATTAAAAGCCTTCATGGCGTCACACATTCGTTCTATATTTTCTTCTGAAATTTCACCCACCGTAAAGGCATCTTGCCCAAGACGAATAGGAACACGAACTAAGGAACTTTTATTAAACTGAGGTTCTTTGCCTTCTTGTTCTACTATATTTGTAATCAGTAAACGCATGGCGTTAGAGCCAATATCGATTGCTGCATATTTTTTTATTTTAATCATTTTGTTTGGATTCGTTATTCCTAATCATAATTCGTCATTTTATTTTACTTATAAAATAATGACTACACGTGTTATTTTATTTCTTTTTGGATACTAAAGCTAACTTATTTTGGTAATATTTATAAGTCTCTAATTGCGCTCTAAAAATAGGATTATGATTTCGTACTCTGTATTTGTTATCTAATTTATAGGAATGAAATCGCGCTTTTACGTTTCCTTTCCAACCAATATCAAAATTATCTATTAGTTCATTTTTTATTTCCTCATCGTAAATAGGACAAGTAACTTCTACACGGCCATCTAAATTTCTAGTCATAAAATCCGCTGACGAGATATATACTTCCGTTTGTCCTGCGTTTCCAAAAATGTAAACTCTAGAATGTTCTAAATAATTATCTACAATGCTAATGGCCTCTATGTTATCGCTTAACCCAGCAATACCTGGTATCAATGAACAAATTCCTCTCACTTCTAATTGAATTTTCACTCCTGCTTTACTCGCTTCATATAGCTTATCTATCATTGCAAAATCAGATAAACTATTCATTTTTAATTTTATATGAGTCTTTCTTCCGGCTAATGCGTGAGTAATTTCTCGGTCTATTAATTTTATAAATCGTGTTCTTGTGTAGTGTGGAGATACAATTAAATGTTTGTAGCGATGTACTCTATAATTGATATCAAAAAACTCAAATATTCTCATGATATCTTTCAAAATTTGTTGGTGACTCGTAAAAAGAGTTACATCTGTATACACTTTAGCTGTAGATTCGTTGAAATTTCCCGTTGATATAAAACCATATCGCTTGATTTTATCATTTTCATTTCTTTCAATCACGCATATTTTGCTGTGAACTTTTAGTCCCTTTATTCCAAAAATAAGTTCAATACCTTCTAATTGCATTTGTTCTGCATACGAAATATTAGAAACTTCGTCAAAACGAGCCTGCAGTTCTATTTGAACTGTCACTTTTTTTCCGTTCTTAGCGGCATTAATCAAAGAACTAATTATCTGAGAATTTTTTGCCAAACGATATAACGTTATTTTTATCGAAGTTACTTTAGGATCTAGTGCGGCTTCGCGCAAAAAGCGTGTGAGATATGAGAAAGACTGATATGGTGCATTTAATAAATAATCTTTTTGACTTATTTTTTCTAAAATGCTACCCTCCAAGCTTAATCCAGGAATTGGCAAAGGATCATTTGTTTTGTACAACAGATCAAAACGTCCAAGATTTGGAAAATTCATATAATCCCGTCTGTTATGATATCTTCCTCCTGGAATAATACTGTCTGTTGATACAATTTTCATTTCTTCGAGAAAAAATTGTAATGTGTCTTTTTCAATTAATTGATCATATATAAAGCGGACCGGTTCACCAATTCGTCTGTCCTTAACACTTAAGGATATTTTTTCAATCATGCTTTTACTCAAATCACTATCAATATCCAGTTGTGCATCTCTAGTAATTTTGATCATGTGGGCCGAAACACTTTTGTAATCAAAAATATTAAAGATGTTGCTTAAATTGTGTCGTATCACATCATCCAGAAGAATTACATATTGTTTTTCCTCATCAGAGGGCAAGACTACAAATCGGTTAATTGTTTTGGGAATTTCGATAACAGCATATCGTATGTCAGAGGTGTGATTCATCACCAATTTCACTGCTAGATAGCCGGACGTATCTTTTAATAATGGAAATTCTGCTAAGTCATTTAGTATAATAGTTACTAATTCAGGACTTAATTTCTGAATAAAAAAGTCCTTCAAAAAAACTTCTTGTTGGGCGGAAATATCATTCTCTGTGATGATAAATATATTTTTTTTCTCTAATTCTGATTCAATAACACTCAGAATTCTTAAACTTTCAGATTGCTGTTGAATGACAATTTCAGTAATATCTTTGACTAGTTGCTGTGCTGAAATACCGCCAAGATATTTTTCACCAGTGATCCCGGTCAAACTTAATCGTCTTATCGCTGCAAAACGAACTCTAAAAAATTCATCTAAATTATTAGAAAAGATTCCCAAAAACCGTAACCGCTCTAATAATGGAACCGAATGATCTCCTGCTTCCTGAAGTACTCTGGCATTAAACGCCAACCAGCTTTTTTCTCTATCTATATATTTTTGTTCTACTACTTTATTCATCTTAAATCTTTGGGGAATATAATTTTCTTTATTTTACCTTTTTTTATTTTTTTCCAATCATCGGTATGAAATTGTAAGGATACAAATCCAGATGTAGGAATATTATCAATTATGACATCTCCAAATTTATTAACAAAATTTGTAATGGCCTCATTATGACCAAAAAGAATGATATTTTCAAAAATATTACTGCATGCTTTAATGGTTTTCTCTAATTTCTTTTCGTCAAAGGTATAAAGGTCGTCTTTGTAAACAATACAATCGATAGGATAAGCTAGATTTTGAGCAAAAATTAACGCTGTGTCAGTTGCTCTTTTTGCTGTACTAGTCCATATTATGTATGTTTTAGGCATATAATCAATAACCTTAGCAGAGATAAGAAGTGCGTCTTGTACTCCTCTTCTAGTCAACGGACGATCTTTATCATGCACTGGTGCCTTCCAACTTGATTTAGCGTGACGAACAATAATTAAATTTTTCATAGTAGAAAATATTTTGGAAGTCGTTATCAAAAAATTAAGACAATTTACAAAAACTAAGCATATCATTTAAAAAAATATTTAAATATAATGGTGCCAATCAAAAGACGGTGCAATGCCTTTTTAGTCCTTAAAAACTTCTCAAATAAGTATCGTTGAAAGCTATTATTACGTCTTTGTGACAACTCTTTTTACTGTTAAATTTAACTTTTTTTTTAATTTTTTATCTTTTTTTTAAGAAAAAAATACCTTTTAACGACTTTATAGGTCGTTTATAGAAAAAATAAACAATAATAATTTATTCCTTATACTTTAGCTTTTCAAGTAATGATTTGTTTAAAACATCTAAATTAAATTGTTTCACTTTACATCAAAAATAGCTTTCAGATTTTTCATGTTTTTATTTTAAATTATTTAACAAAATATTTATTAAAGAACTTAAAATCAATTATTAAAATGATTTAAACTTTTTTTTAGAGCGAATGACTGGAAAATTATTACAAAACCAGTGTCGTATTAATTATGAAAGAACTCTTGTTTTTAGGACAAATTTTATTTAAAAACGAAGTTCATAGATGACGTTAAAATGGATTCATCTTTAAACACATCACAAAACAAAAGGAAAAAATTAGCCATTCAAAAAATGAAAATAATTTTACTCTACACTATTTCAATCATATCACTTTTTTCTAGTTTAAATTCAAACAAATGTTCAGAATCGATCCCGTTTGGTTCAAACAAAACTGAAGCCTTACTATTTCTACGAACGTGCAAAAACAAAAATAGCACCTCAGAATATTTTGAAATTAAGAACAAAAATGATAGAGATGTAAAGCTTACTTATATCACTATTTTGAAAAACAGAGACCTTATTAAGGCTAACATTATGACACCTCTAGATGACAAAACAGCACAAATAATTTGTATGAAATCTTTAGACGCTGAAGGTGGTGGAATTGCCTCTTGTAAATTTGAAAAACATTGTTTTTGAGGGTCAAACAGGTTACAAAGAACCTTTTTAACTTTAATACTACGATACTTTAAAACTTAATTTTGATTGTTAAAATTCAAAATAACACGTCCCCAATTAATTAAAATTTGATTGTATGAAAACTAAAATTACTCTTTTTTTACTGGCTTTCTTCATGTTTCTAAGTACTATACATTCTCAAACTAATTCCAATAAAACATTCGATGCAGGCTCATATATTATCGATATGGGGAAAAACGCCACTGTTGCAAAAGGCCTAAAGCCTTATGGCTTAGTTTACACTTTGATTCGGGACAAAAATGTACCTGTTTATTGGTCAATAAACTCATCAAAAGGTAAAGATGGTATTGATTTTTCCGTGGGATCCAAAGCCTATACAGGAGGAACTTTTATTATTGCTGCTGAAGATGCTGCATCTTTAGGGGTACTTATCGCTACCTGGAGATCAAATGGAGCTGTTATTGATGGCCCAATTGCTGCACCCTTCACGGCGCCAATATTTAATAAGCTTACAAGCTGGCCAAGAGCACTACTAGACACTGAAAATGGCAACCTAATAACTCCATATTACCTAAATGCTGGAATTCCATCAAGTTCATACGTAGTACAAAGTAATCCAACTCTACTTACGAGTTGTGGTGATATTTATGTACTTCCTCATGCTGATCCACAAAATTGGTCTTCAGCTTATGTTAACGCACTTAGAAATTATATGGATAATGGCGGCTATCTTTGGGTGGGTTGTCATGCCGTAAGCGCATTAGATTTAGTGAGTGCGGGCAATACAACTCCATTTAATTTTCTTACTGACAAAGGTCTTGAGCGATGGGACAATCACAATAAGCCAAAAATTATTGGAACTTATAATCCATCCGCTAATGCTGATCCAGTGATGCAGTTTATAGGAAAAATGGATGCTTCACTACAAAATGGATCAGAACGAATCTATCTTCCAAAAACAGAATCTTTATGGAGAAGCTCAACCAAAATAGCTATTTATCAAGATAACTATTCGGACTCGGGTAAAAATTATACTTTTCCTGAAAATCCGGCTGTTCTTGTTGCTTATGGACCCACTTACGGAGATATAACAAAGGGTATGGTAATGTATCAAGCTGCACATGAATATACAGGAGGAACTACTGAATCTATGATTGCAGCTCAAAGAGCATTTTTTAACTTTGTATTACTGGCTGGAATAAAACAACAAATTACTGTAACCCTTGATAACTCTTTTCCTACGGCATTAACTCCTGGTCAAACGTATCCATTACTGGCAACTGTGACTGGAAATCAGGGAGCGGTTACCTACGAATGGTCTGCTATTGGTGGGGGGACTTTTTCAAATCCTTCAACAAATCCCACGACTTACACTGCACCCGCTGTAATTGGGAATATAGCACTCCGATTAAAAGTAACTGATGCCTGCGGCAGATCTAATTTTGTTTCCGCTTTTATGAATGGTGGTTCAATAGTTAGTTGTGCGGCAGAAGCTGTTCAACCTTCAACTCCAACTTTCAAAGACAATTGTGGCAATGACATTCAATTTACCGGTCTAACAGTTCAAGAACCTGTTTCGTCTTCAATTTGTAACACTACAAAAACCTATACTTGGTCTTATGTAGATTTTACAACATGCAGTCCGAGTGCTACTCCTTATACTCGCAGTTGGTCTTATACCTATACCATAAAAGATCTAGTGGCTCCTGTAATAAGCGCAGCAGGTCCAGATATTACAATTAATTGTCCGACAACACCAGTATTTACTCCCCCAACTGCAACAGACACTTGTGGAATATATACAATTAATATACTTTCTACCACTCAGACACCTGGCAGTCGAACTGGATTATACAGTACAACTAGAACTTGGAATGCTTCGGACAACTGCGGGAATCACAGTAATTCAGTAAGCCAAACTATAACAGTTCAAGATAACGTTGCACCTGGGATTCCTGTTTTAGCTGATGTAACCGGGCAATGTTCTGCTACGCCAACTCCTCCAACAACTACTGATGTTTGCGCAGGAACAATTACAGGCAGTACAACTACAGTTTTTCCAATTACTAATCAAGGAACTACGATTGTGACGTGGACCTTTGATGATGGAAATGGAAATATAACATCCGCAAATCAAAATGTAATTATTAAAGACAATTTAAAACCTGCGATTCCTGTTTTGGCGGATGTAACCGGGCAATGTTCTGCTACGCCAACTCCACCAACAACCACTGATCTTTGTGTGGGAACAATTGCTGGCACAACTACTACCGTTTTTCCAATTACTACTCAAGGAACTACAATTGTGACGTGGACTTTTGATGATGGAAATGGAAATACAAGTACAGCAAATCAAAATGTAATTATTAAAGATAATGTTGTACCTAACGTACCTGTCTTAGCTGATGTAACTGGGCAATGTTCTGCTACACCAACTCCACCAACAACTACTGATCTTTGTGCAGGAACAATTACTGGCACAACTACTACTGTTTTTCCAATTACTACTCAAGGAACTACGATTGTGACGTGGACTTTTGATGATGGAAATGGAAATATAATTACAGCAAATCAAAATATAATTATTAAAGACAATTTAAAACCTGCGATTCCTGTTTTGGCAGATGTAACCGGGCAATGTTCTGCTACACCAACTCCCCCAACAACTACTGATCTTTGTGCAGGAACAATTACTGGCACAACTACTACAGTTTTTCCAATTACTACTCAAGGAACTACAATTGTGACGTGGACTTTTGATGATGGAAATGGAAATATAACTACAGCAAATCAAAATGTAATTATTAAAGACAATTTAAAACCTGCGATTCCTGTTTTGGCAGATGTAACCGGGCAATGTTCTGCTACACCAACTCCACCAACAACCACTGATCTTTGTGTGGGAACAATTGCTGGCACAACTACTACAGTTTTTCCAATTACTACTCAAGGAACTACAATTGTGACGTGGACTTTTGATGATGGAAATGGAAATATAATTACAGCAAATCAAAATATAATTATTAAAGATAATGTTGCACCTAACGCACCTGTCTTAGCTGATGTAACCGGGCAATGTTCTGCTACGCCAACTCCTCCAACAACTACTGATGTTTGCGCAGGAACAATTACAGGCAGTACAACTACAGTTTTTCCAATTACTAATCAAGGAACTACGATTGTGACGTGGACCTTTGATGATGGGAATGGAAATACAAGTACAGCAAATCAAAATGTAATTATTAAAGACAATTTAAAACCTGCGATTCCTGTTTTGGCGGATGTAACCGGGCAATGTTCTGCTACGCCAACTCCACCAACAACTACTGATCTTTGTGCAGGAACAATTACTGGCACAACTACTACAGT
>NZ_JBGQOR010000015.1:0-40278 GCF_052119725.1 Flavobacterium sp. W20_MBD1_R3 | reverse complement strand
GTCATACTATTCTATTTTAGTTATCTTCGTAAGATAATCAAATTCTACAATGGTGCTACCGAAGGTTTAGTTCAACAGCTGTTCCTATGTAAAGCATCATTAAGTTATTAACAACTTTTGAAAGGATTATATGTAGGGTGTTTTTCGAGTATAAAATTCCGCTCCAGCGGCTTGTTGGAAAAGTTAGAATAACTTTTTGTCCGCCGAAGGCTTAGGACTGAAAAAGTTATTCTAACTTTTTCAATGATGCCACGAATTAATTTTTCTTTTACTTCATAATATATCTTTTTATAATCTTAAAGCTCACGCTCCTATATGTGGTCTGCTTATGGCAGCCACCAGCATCGGTATGATTGTAAGAATAAATAAAATAGCTACCTGCTTTGAGATGTGGATTCATTTTACGGAACCACCACAGCTGTTTTGTAGTCTATTTCTCTTTTATGATTGAGCTTATTAAGAAGGTTATTTCTATTATTGTGTTGGTACTAAATTTCTATTGATTTGATAAGGTGTTTCTGTTTTAATGACTGAAAGAATTCTTCGAGCCATTTTATGAGCTACTTTTATAATGACACTCTTTACGTTTTTACCTTGATGTGTTCGATAATAATTTTGCATTTCTGTGTCCTTTCTAATAGCGATCCAAGCTGCTTCAACTAAATAACTGCGTAATTGTGAGCGGCTCCTCGGAGTAATTCCTAAACACTTTTCTGATCCGCCACTATTATAGATTCCAGGAACTAATCCGATGTAGGAACTAAATTGGCCTTCATTATTAAAACGGCGTAAATCTCCACATTCGGCCAAGATTACACTTGCTAAATATCCTCCTATTCCTGGAATACTTCTCAAAAGATTGTAATCTTTCTTATTGTTTTTTCTACAGTAAGCACGCATTTGATTGGCAATTTCTAAATATTCTGATTTGATAAACTTGAACATTCGTATTTTTCCTTGCAATGCTAAATCTCCACAAGAGGTACTGAATTTAATATCCTCTAACCACGCAATAAAAGCTATACTCCAATTTGAATTATCAAATTCTTCAGGAACTTTTATGCCATGAAACAATAACATACTTTTGATATGTGATTTGGTTTGTCGCAGTTTCTTTGTTACTTGGGCTCTATGGCGAGCCAAAGTCATAAATTGCTCGTGCTCTTCACTGGGAATAAAAATTCCTTTTAGAACACCTGATTTTAATTGATTAGACAAGTTTTTTGAATCTAAAGCATCTGTTTTCTGATATCGTTCTTTATCTCCTGTATTTATATCGGCGGGATTAACAACTAGAACATTCCAACCAAGGTTTAAAAAATATCGTGCCGCGGAGAATCCGCAACAACCCGCTTCATAAACTAAATCGACAGCATGATCTGGAAATGTACGTTCCACATATTGGTACAAATCCTCAGCATTAGAAGGCATCGAATAGGTCTTGTGAAAAAATAAATCTGTTTGGATAGAAACTGTCCAGCTTTTTTTGTGAATATCTAAACCAACGAATATCTTTGGAATAGAAAAGGTGTCTTGTAATTGCATAATCTTCGTTTTTAGTACTCTCAAAGTTATGCTTTTACATAGATGCTTTGAGCTAGTGTGGAATTTAGTGGAATTACCGTTTCGCATCAATTTTCTGCAAAGCCGAAAATTGAAAGGTTACGAACCACACACCATCTCAAAGCTGCGGGGACGTTAGCCGTCAGTTTGCCCGACAGAAGGAGATAAGAATGTTGATTTTAAACAAAAAATAAATGAATATTTTCAGTAAACTATTTACTCCACTGGCGCTCGTTTGCAACGAGTGCCAACTTAAATTATAAAAACAAATCATAGCGTTTGCAACGCGGCTAACTAGTATAGAAATATTTTAAAAATATACTTCTGTTTGTTATTATTAAGATTTATGCTGTATTTAAAATAAAACCAATGTCAGAAAAATACAAAGTAATTGATAGCACAGTGCCTACTTTTATCACTATTACTGTTGGAGATTGGGTAGATTTGTTTGTACGCCCTATTTATTGTAATATATTAGATGAGTCTTTAAATTATTGCATTAAAGAAAAAGGTTTAAGTGTACATGCATACGTTTACATGACAAGTCATATACATTTAATAGTAACTGCCTTCGACGGTGAATTGCAAAATGTAATTCGTGATTTTAAAAAACATACTTCAAAAAAATTAGTAGAGGCAATTCAAGAACATCCTGAAAGTAGACGAGAATGGTTGTTACAAAAGTTTAGTTTTGAAGCTCAAAAATCAGGAAGGGCAAAAAATTACAAATTGTGGCAAGACGGCTTTCATCCGGTTATATTAGATACTTTAGAAAAAATAGAACAACGCATTAACTACATACATTACAATCCTATTGAAGCCGAAATCGTTTTAAAGGAACGAGATTATGTAAATAGTAGTTATAGAAATTATGAAGAAGACAATCTCGTTTTTTGTAATGTAAATGTTGAACCTTTATGGTAATATGTTTATTCAAATTGCGTTGCAAACGCTACAATTTATCAGAACAATTTAAAGAGGCTATCGTTGCAAACGAGCGCCAGATAACGGGAATGCAATCCGCTACGACGATAAGAACTGATTCAAAAGAAATCACAAATATGATTGCTTCGTTCCTCACAATGACAAAATACACCGTTAAAATCCGATAGCTTATGTCTCATTGTAAATGCAACGCAAACAATAACAATGTCATAACGCAACCAAATCATCTTTTTGCTATCTTTATAAAAACATTTCGCAATGAAAAAAATAGTACTTCTCCTGCTGGTTTCATTTCTATTCATTTCCTGTTGGCCCACAACGGATAACGGTGAATTTCCTCAACAAGAATACAAACCGGTTATTGTAGCACGCAACGCTCTCGAAACTTCTATTGCTTTTCAAAATGCGCAACCCATTATCAAATCGGGAAAAATCTATATCAAAGACGATTTAATGTTTGTCAATGATGTCAATAAGGGTTTTCATGTTTATGATTACAAGGATCCCAATAAACCAATCCGACTCCATTTTATAAAAGCTCCGGGCGCTACTGACTTAGCCATCAAAGGAAATACCGTATACATTAATCAAGCAGTAGATTTGGTCACTGCCACTTTCGATATTGTCACTAAAAAATTTACGGTCACCAACAGAAACAGGAATGTGTTTCCTCAAAAACAAGCTCCAAACGGCTTACAAGGCTACACTAAAGAAAATGAAATAATAATCGATTGGACTTTAATTAAGTAACACATGAAAAAAATTATATCCTTCGTATTACTAGTTTTGATAATTGGTTGTTCGGATAGTGACAGCGCACAAAACGGCGACACAGGACAAGGCGGTTCACTTGCTGTTTTTGCCATAAAAGGCAATTATTTATACGGTGTAGACCAAATGAAATTAAATGTATTCTCGCTAATCGATTCCGAAAAGCCTGTAAAAGTCAATGAAATTCCCATAGGTTTTGACATAGAAACCCTATTTTCATACGGGGATAATTTGTTTATTGGATCTCGAAACGGAATGTTTATCTATTCTATTGCAAATCCTGAAAACCCAACGAAATTATCCAGTGTGCAACATTTTACTGCTTGTGATCCTGTGATTGCTAATAGTACGCATTCCTATGTAACCTTGAACTCGAACACAGCCTGCGGTAACAACATTAATGTTTTGCAGGTTTATGACACCAAAGATCTTACGAACCCAAAATTAATTCACAGCAGAACACTCTCACAACCTAAGGGTATCAGTTTTTACACGGCTGATTATTTATTGGTATGCGATGATGTTATCAAAATATTTAACATTCAAAATCCTGCTGAACCTGTTTTGGTGCATGCTATTGACAAAAATTGTTTTGATTTAATTGTACGAGACAACACCTTATTTGCCATTGGGAACAACGGCGTCTATCGCTATAAAATGAATCCAAGTAACATAAAAGACATACAGCTCGAGAGTGAAACAACGTTTTAATTTTCTTTTTGTGACTTTAAAGATTTCTAAATCTCAAAATATGACACTTACACGGTTTTGAAAACCTTACAGGATTATAAACACTGATGAAAATCAGTACTTAGATAATCGAACCGGGTTTCGGATTTACAACGCAATAAGTACTGAATGAAAAGAAAAGACTAAATCCCCTCGCAAGACAAGACAAAGTCCTTAAAAGTTTAAACTACTCAAACCACTCTAAACAACAAAGGAGGTGAAACAGCAAATAGTGTCACCTCCTTTATTACGCTACTAAAAAAATACTTTTAAGTAATTTTATAAGAATTCAGTTTTCAATTATCCTACAATTTTGTTAACTGTTTTGCAATCAATAAAAGATCCTTTTCATTTATTTCCGGTGGATTTGCCAAACCGAACAACTGTTGTCCAGGCCTGCTCACAAATGCCGTTTGCCAGCCAGCCCAATTTGCACCAGCAACATCCCAACCATGAGCTGCAATAAGCATACAGTCCTTAGATTCAAATCCCATTTTTCTTGCAGCCCAATTGTAAGCATCATAATGTGGTTTGAATTTACCTAGATCTTCAACACTTAATCGATCATCAAACAAATCATATATACCTGCATTTTTTAATTGGGATTCAACTGCTTTATTCGATGAATTGGTAAACGAAACTAACGTATATCCTTCTTTTTTCAATAGTATCAACGCTTCTTTTACTTCAGGATGCGCTGGTAAAGATAAAATTGGTTTAATTGCTTCGCCAGCCTGTTCATCAGTAATAACAACACCATTATTAAGACCAACCATCTTTAGCGCTGCACCGCCTATTTTGCCAAAATCATGATATTGATTTCCTACTGTAGTTACTAAAGAATACTGCAACATTGTTGTGAACCAAAGCGATACTAAATCCGGTCTACCTCCTAAAGCATTTCCTATACTTTTTTTCATCGCGTTCAGGTCTAATAATGTTTCATTAACATCAAAGAATAATACCTTCGGACGCTGGTGTTTTTGCTCTTCCTTTACCCCAATTGAATTCCCTTTTGCAGTAAAAATAAGACTTGGAGCCACAATTCCTAATCCACCCACAGCTATCGCCTTATTAATAAAATTCCGTCTGCTTTTTTTAAATTCTTTCATTCTTCCTTATTTAAATTATATGTTATAAACATACCTAATAGTATGTTTTTTGATTAAAAAAATTATCTTAAAAGATCTATATAGCGCTCAACTGCTAAAAGATAATCCTCTAGAACAACATCATTATTGTACAATTTCCGAATTCCTCTAATACCTTCAAATGCACTAATTAAAAAAACTGCGACCGAAGAAGTATTTACCTCACTAGCAATCAAGTTATCTGCTTTTGCTTTTTCTAACAACTGAATTAGTGCTAATTTCCATTCTTCAATAATTTTTTTTAATACCAATTGAAACGCTACTTCATTATCCGAAATTTCATTGATGAGATTATTCATTGGACAACCAGATTGTTTCTCTTCAATTGAAAAATTCTTAATTCGATCGCAAAAAACGGTTTTTAAAATCAAAAATGGATCTCCTACTTCTAGCAAAGGAAGAATCATATTATCATAAACTCTACTCTGAATCGTATTACTGATAACTGCCAGACCTAACTCTTTTTTATCTTTAAAATGATGATAAAAAGCTCCTTTTGTAAGCTTTGTTTCCTTCATCACCTTATCAACACTAATAGCGTGAAAGCCATTTTTATAAAACAATACAAATGCTTTATCGATAATTAATTGTCTGGTTAACTCCGATTTAATTTCTTGTTTCATATTACTAATTTACTAAAACATAACCACCGGTATGTTAGTATCTAAAATAAATAACAATACTATAACACTATAAAAAACTATTTCACTTTTTCAGCAAAATACCGTTCTTCAATTCGCTTGATGTCTTTTATGGAATTTTTGGCCCAAGCCAAACGCTTTTCTAAAATTTCATTTTCAGATAAATGCCAATCAATGTTTGAATTGCGCAATCGATTTGTCAGGTTTTGAATGATGATTGCCGCCGAAACCGATATATTTAAACTTTCAGTAAAACCGACCATTGGGATTTTAAGAAAACCATCAGCGCGTTTCAAAATTTCATCAGATAATCCGTCTCTTTCTGTTCCAAAAAATAAAGCGCTGGGTTTCGAAATATCAAAATCTTCCATCAAACAATCATTCTCATGCGGCGTAGTAGCGATGATTTGATACCCTTTACTTTTCAACGTATCCACACAATTCGTAATACTGTCGAAGGTATTGATGTCAACCCATTTTTGGGCACCCATGGCAATTTCCTTGTCGATACTTTTTCCGTAACGTTGCTCGATCACGTTCAATTCCTGAATTCCAAAAATCTCGCAGCTACGCATCACCGCACTAGTATTGTGCATTTGAAAAATATCTTCGACAGCAATCGTAAAATGTTTGGTTCTGTTTTCTAATACTTTCAGGAATTTTTCTTTTCGGTTATCAGTCAATATATTTTCAAGAAAGGCGAGATACTCTAAATCAATCATTGGGTATTATTTTTTTTGCAAAAATAGTAAAAAAGACTAGCTTTATGCTTTCAAAAGAAGATTCTGGAGGCTACTTTTGAGATTGTTCTCTAGCAATTGAATTATGAATGTTTACGGAATTCGCGTGAGGGATAGAGGCGATATCCTTTTTGGGCTTTTTAGCCAAAAAGATAAAGCCGAAAGCCCGACCCTTGTGGTCACGCCCAAATTGATATAAAATGAAAAAACGTTTAGTCGTCTTAACTGGAGCAGGAATCAGTGCTGAAAGTGGTATAAAAACTTTTCGTGACAGTGACGGACTTTGGGAAGGTCATAATGTCTTGGATGTCGCCACTCCGGAAGGTTGGCATAAAAACCCGGCTTTGGTACTGGATTTTTACAATCAAAGACGAAAACAGCTCCGCGAAGTAGCACCTAATTTGGGTCATCAAATTTTGGCTGAATTAGAAAATCACTTTGAGGTGTACATAATTACACAAAATGTGGATGATTTACACGAGCGCGCCGGAAGCTCGAATGTGTTGCATTTGCACGGCGAATTATTGAAAGTAAGAAGTACTAAAAACCCAAACTACATTCTGGATTGGCAGGAGGATTTGAATTTTGGAGATTTAGATGACAATCAAAACCAATTGCGCCCGCATATTGTTTGGTTTGGCGAGGAAGTTCCAGCGCTTGATGAAGCTATCAGAATCAGCGAAGGTGCTGATTATTTTGCCGTCATTGGAACTTCGTTACAAGTATATCCTGCGGCAGGATTAATCGATTTTACGAGTAGGGACACTCCCATTTTTTATATTGATCCAAAACCCGTAAAAATCGCAAATCTTAGAAACCCACTGGAGGTAATTCCAGAGGTAGCATCGGAAGGAATGAAAATTCTAAAAAATAAGCTTGCCGAGTTTATTTAAAAAACCATTCGTTTTCTATTTTGTCTCGAAAGGTTTATATTTGTGCCTTTCGAACAAACAACTAAACAATGACTACTTTAAACGAATTAAATGCTATATCGCCAATCGACGGAAGATATAGAAACAAGACTATTTCGCTGGCTCCATTTTTCTCTGAAGAAGCCTTAATCAAATACCGCGTATTGGTTGAAATTGAATATTTCATTGCTTTGTGCGAAGTGCCTTTGCCTCAACTGACAACCGTAAACCCAGATGTATTCGAGAGCTTACGCAACATTTATAAAAACTTCTCTACTGAAGATGCGCTTTGGATCAAAGAAACCGAGAAAGTAACCAACCACGATGTAAAAGCGGTGGAATACTTCATCAAAGATGCTTTTGAAAAACTAGGCTTATCCCAATATAAAGAGTTCATTCACTTTGGATTGACTTCCCAAGATATTAATAACACGGCGATTCCGCTTTCTACAAAAGAAGCTTTCGAAAAAGTGTACATGCCGTCATTAATCACTTTGACTTCAAAATTGAAAGATTTAAGTGTGGAATGGGCGGCTATTCCAATGCTTGCACGTACACACGGACAACCGGCTTCTCCAACGCGTTTGGGTAAAGAAATTGGTGTTTTTGTAGAACGTTTAGAAGAACAAATGCGTTTGTTATTTAATATTCCTTTTGCGGCTAAATTTGGTGGTGCAACCGGAAATTACAATGCACATCACGTGGCGTATCCACAAATTGACTGGAGAAAATTCGGAGGAAAATTTGTAGAGGAAAACCTTGGTTTACATCACTCCTTCCCTACTACACAAATTGAACATTACGATCACTTCGCGGCATTTTTTGATGCGTTGAAAAGAATAAATACCATCATCATTGATTTAGACCGAGACATTTGGACGTACGTTTCAATGGAATATTTCAAACAAAAAATTAAAGCGGGAGAAATAGGATCTTCAGCGATGCCACACAAAGTTAATCCTATTGATTTTGAAAATTCAGAAGGGAATTTAGGAATAGCTAATGCGATTTTCGAACATCTTTCGGCTAAATTACCATTGTCGAGATTGCAACGTGATTTGACGGACAGTACGGTTTTAAGAAATATTGGTGTACCAATAGGACATACGTTAATCGCTTTTGAAGCTACTTTGAAAGGATTGAACAAATTGTTATTGAACGAACCAAAATTTCACGAAGATTTAGAGAAAAACTGGGCTGTTGTTGCTGAAGCGATTCAAACCATCTTGCGTCGAGAAGGATATCCTAATCCGTATGAAGCGTTGAAAGGATTGACAAGAACCAATGAAGCGATTAATAAAAAAGCGATTCACGGTTTCATAGCAACCTTAGATGTTTCGGATGCAATCAAAGCAGAGTTGATGCAAATCACTCCAAGTAATTTCCTAGGAATATAAGTTTCAAATAAATCGTATAGAGAATAAAATCCCGCTGTTAGACATAATAAATTCTAACTTACGGGATTTTTTTTGCTAAAAAAAACATAAATACTCGTATTAAGCAGAATTAACAGATGAAAAATTAAAGTTTTTTTATATCTTACCAATATCCGTAAAAACCCCAATAACAGCACCAAACTTATATGAATGCCGCAGAAACAGTAGCAAATGCCTCTCACACCTTAGAACCCCTTATCAGTGATTTAGGATTAATCTTGATGACAGCAGCCGTTGCTGTTTTGTTATTTAAAAAAATAAAACAGCCGCTCGTTTTAGGCTATTTGATTGCTGGCTTTTTAGCTGGAAATCATTTCGATTTTTTCCCTTCTGTGACAGACCTAAAAAGTGTCGAAGTTTGGGCAGAAATTGGAGTAATCTTTTTGTTATTTAGTTTAGGACTTGAATTCAGTTTTAAAAAATTGATGAAAGTAGGCGGGACTGCATCGATTACTGCCGTGACGCAAATTATTACAATGGTTACCGTTGGATATTTAGTAGGTCAATGGATTGGGTGGAAATCCATGGATAGCATCTTTCTGGGGGTAATTCTTTCTATTTCTTCAACTACTATTATTCTAAAAACATTTGATGAACTGGGTGTAAAAACCCAAAAATTTGCCGGAATAGTTATTGGTTCGCTTATTGTTCAAGATATTTTGGCTATTTTGATGATGGTTTTACTTTCTACAATTGCTGTGAGTCAACAATTTTCAGGAAGTGAATTATTATTATCTGTTCTTAAACTGATTTTTTTCTTAACTATTTGGTTCGTTGGAGGTATCTTTTTCATTCCAACTTTACTGAAAAAAGCAAAAAGTATCTTAACAGACGAAATGCTGTTGATCATTTCACTTGCTTTGTGCTTGATGATGGTTATTTTTGCTGCCAATGTTGGCTTTTCTCCCGCATTAGGTGCATTTATTATGGGCTCTATCATTGCGGAAACTACTCAGGCAGAACATATCGAACATTTAGTTAAACCCGTGAAAGATCTTTTTGGAGCCGTATTTTTCGTTTCAGTTGGTATGTTAATTAATCCAGAAACGTTGTACGAATATGCTTTTCCTGTGGCAATTTTAACTTTAGTAGTGATTTTAGGGCAATCAATCAGTTCCACCATTGGGGCTTTACTTTCTGGACAACCCCTGAAACAATCCGTACAAACAGGGATGAGCTTATCACAAATAGGGGAATTCTCTTTTATTATAGCAACGTTAGGAATGACCTTGAATGTTACCAGTGATTTTTTATATCCTATTGTAGTAGCTGTTTCTGCAGTGACAGCGTTTACAACCCCGTTCATGGTCAAATTCGCAAGTCCATTTTCAGAGTATTTGGAAAAGAAATTACCCCGAAAATGGACTAAAAGAATTGAACGCTACAGTGCGAATACGCAATCTATAAAATTGGTTAGTAACTGGCAAATAGTAGTGCGGGCCTTCCTAACACAAGTAACGATCCACTCTATAATTATTGTGGCAATTACCCTTCTTTCTTCCAAGTTCATTCTGCCCTTAGTTGAAGGCTCACAGTTTGGAAATATATTTGCGGCAGTAATCACTTTAGTAATAATTTCCCCTTTTTTATGGGCATTATCTCTGCGTAGGGTTGCTGTAAAAGAAGTTGCTATATTACGAGAAGAACGTAAATATCGTGGACCTATTTGGATGATGGTGTTATTACGGATGATCTTAGGCCTATTTTATATTGGTTTTTTATTAAATATATTTTTCTCTCCTATAATTGCAATCATAGCATTAGTAACTGCTGTTGCAATATATATTGTTGTACCAAAAAAACTAAAATCACACTATTACAAAATAGAGAAACATTTCCTAAAGAATTTAAATGCAAGAGAAATAAAAAAAGCGATTCGAAGTAGAAGCGACCTGACGCCTTGGGACGGTCACATGACTACTTTTGATATTGCACCAACATCAAATATTGCGGGAAAAACATTAGAAGAATTACGTATTAGAGAATTGCTGGGCATCAATATTGCTTTTATTAAACGGGGTGATATAATGATAAATATTCCAAATAAAAATGAACGTTTGTTCCCAGGAGATGAAATTTGCGTCATAGGAACAGACAATCAAGTTACTTCCTTTAAATCTTATTTGCACCAAAATGAGATAGAAATCCCAGAAAAAATTGCTGATACCGATATTATTTTAAAACAATTAGAACTCAAAGAGGAAGAATTTATAGGTAAAAATATCAGAGATTCGCAATTACGAGAAAAAACAAATGCTTTAATCGTGGGAATTGAAAGAAACGGAAAACGCATCCTGAATCCAGAATCCGGGATGATTTTAGAAAAGAATGATATACTTTGGGTAGTAGGAAGTAAGAAATTATTGACCTCCTTTTTCAAAAATTAAATTTAAATAAAACTCTAAAATTATACTTAACCTTTAGCGCGGCATTAGTTTTTACTTATGATTTTATTTTTTTTCCTATAATCCCGCTTCTGAGTAAGATTGAAACAGAACGAGAAAAAATAAAATTAAAAACAGCTCTCAATGCACCTCACTTTGAGTACAAAATATCTCGAGAAATTTATTCCTTTTGACTCCATAAAAAACACTAGCACTAGCACATTGAATACATACTCCCAATGAGCTGTGTTTATAAATTGAAAGAAGCTGAAATATTACAAAGAATACTATCTTCTAGTCACCAAAGACAAATAAATAGATAAATTTAATTTGAAACTAAAAATATATTTTTCTAGATTCTTCAAAATAAATCTATTTTTGTGTTCTAATTTTCAGTATTATTACCATGCAATATTTCATATCTTTAGGCAGTTTTAAATATCGTATACAACTAAATACCAATTGAATAACAAATTAGAATTATAAAAAAAATCAAAATAATTTTTATGGCCAAAAACAAAATATTAATCCTGTTTTCCCATCCGCTTTTTGAGAAATCACATGCGAATAAGGCCTTAGTAGATAATATTCCAAAATCAGAAAATATAACTTTTCATGATTTATACGAGGAATATCCCGATTTTGATGTTGATGTAAAACATGAGCAGGTATTATTGAGCCAACACGATATCATAATATGGCACCATCCTATGTATTGGTATAGCTGTCCTCCCTTGATGAAACAATGGATTGACATGGTGCTAGAACACAACTGGGCATATGGAAAAAAAGGAAAAGCATTAGAAGGTAAGTTTATTTTTCAGGTCATCACTACCGGTGGCGATAAAGAAAATTATTGTGAAACGGGTAGTGAGCGATACAGTGTAACTGAATTACTGGAACCATTTAACCAAACTGCAAAAGTATGCAATATGATATATTTACCGCCGTTTGTTGTGCATGGTACACACAACATGACCAAGGACGATTATAAAAAAAACGGACTGATTTACGGCTATCTTCTTGACTACTTAGAAAACAACAATTTTGATACAGAAACAATTTTACAGCACCATTATCTAAATGAATGGTTTGCAACAATACAACAATAACATGGATACCAATTTTCTACTTCAGGCAATAATTTATTTATCAGCAGCCGTAATTTGTGTTCCCATTGCTAAAAAACTGGGACTAAGTTCTGTATTGGGCTATTTATTTGCCGGGATAATAATAGGTCCTTATGTACTAGGTTTTATTGGCCAAGAAGGTCAAGATATTATGCATTTTGCTGAATTTGGAGTCGTAATGATGCTGTTTTTAATTGGTTTAGAATTGGAACCGAGTAAGTTTTGGAAAATGCGGAAATTTATTCTTGGTATGGGATCCGCACAACTAATAGGAACAACATTGTTTTTATTTTTAGGATGTCTTTATTTTATGGATTGGAAGTGGGAAACGACATTAGCTATTTCACTGGCACTAGCATTATCCTCTACAGCAATTGTACTTCAAACTTTAAAAGAGAAAGGATTGTCAAATACGTCTGTAGGCCGTTCCTCTTTTGCTGTTCTTCTTTTCCAAGACATCGCCGTAATTCCGATTTTGGCTTTTTTGCCGCTTTTATCTACGGTAAATCTTGAAACATCAAATGAAATTCAACAATCCTTAATTTCAGGTTTCCCAAGCTGGTTGCAAACCTTAATTGTGGTAGGAAGTATTTCGACAATTTATTTTGCAGGACGTTTTCTATTTGTGCCCCTATTGCATATTATTGCTAAAACCCGATTGCAAGAATTATTCACTGCTTCCGCATTATTACTGGTAGTGGGTGTTTCTTATTCGATGCAATTAGTGGGTTTAAGTCCTGCTTTAGGAGCTTTTATGGCTGGTGTGGTGTTAGCTAACTCCGAATTTCGGCACGAATTAGAAGGGGATATTGCTCCGTTTAAAGGATTACTTTTAGGACTATTTTTTTTAGGGGTTGGCGCATCGATAAATTTTAAATTGATTCTTGAGAACCCACTTTTTATATTTGTTTTTGGAGCAATTTTAACATTAGTCAAATTCATTGTTTTATTCATCATTAGTCGGTTTCATAAAAAAAATGTTGATCAGAACCTATTATTTGCTTTTGGATTAAGTCAGGCCGGAGAATTTGGTTTTGTGATCATGAGTTTTTGCATGCAACTGAACATAATACCTAATATTTTAGCCAATCAAATTATGGCTGTAATTGCAATGAGTATGGTGGCAACTCCATTTTTACTTCTTATAAACGAACGGTTAATTAGTACTCATTCAAAATTTAAGGAAAAAGAAATAAAAAAGGACAGTGACTATATTGATGAAGACAATCCTGTTATCATAGCTGGTTTTGGCCATTTTGGGAGCACTGTTGGTCGTTTGTTAAGAGCCAATAAAGTCAAATCAACTATTCTGGATTACGATTCAGACCGCATTGATGTATTACGAAAAATGGGATTCAAAGTATATTATGGCGATGCAACACGTTTAGAATTATTGAAAGCAGCAGGTTGCGATACAGCAAAACTTTTTATTGCCGCCATAGATAATCCAACAGTAAATTTGCAAGTAATCGAAACCTTAAAAAAACACTTCCCAAATTTAAAGATCTTAACTCGCGCTCGTAACCGATTAGATGCCTATGAATTAATTGATCACAAAGTAAAACATATTTATCGGGAAACTTTATATAGTGCAGTCAATATGGGTGTTGATGCGTTAGTAGAATTAGGTCACAGAAAATATACAGCAACAAGACAAGGGCAACAATTTATAAAGTATGATGAAATCACTACGCGAAAATTAGCAGAAAAACGCCATGATAAAATGGCTTATATGGTAACGATAAAGGAAGAAATTGAATTACAAGAACAATTGCTCAAGAGTGATATTTATTCCCAAGTTGCAGCTACTAATCACAGTTGGGATAGTGAACATTTGAAAAATAACTTATCTGAATCAACCGATTAAAACACTTTCAAAATTATAAAAAAAGGTATTATTAACACCGCTAACAGGATTAATAATACCTTTTTTTATTTTAAAACTAAAAAATTATCTTGAATAATTTGGAGCTTCCTTAGTGATTGTAACATTATGTGGATGACTTTCGTTTATTCCGCTGGCAGTTATACGAACAAAACGCCCAGTTTCTTGCAAGGTTGGAATATCTTTGGAACCACAATAGCCCATTCCGGCACGAAGACCTCCTATAAATTGTTGCATGCTCTCGTTTAATTCTCCTTTATAAGGTACACGACCTACAATTCCTTCGGGAACTAGTTTTTTTACATCATCTTCAACATCTTGAAAATAACGATCTTTAGAACCTTCTTGCATCGCTTCAACAGAACCCATTCCGCGATAAGACTTGAATTTTCTACCTTCAAAAATAATAGTTTCGCCTGGAGATTCTTTGGTCCCAGCCAAAAGAGATCCTAACATCACACAATCAGCACCAGCAGCAATTGCTTTAGGAATATCTCCTGTGTAACGAATTCCACCATCAGCGATTACGGGAACTCCAGTCCCTTTGATGGCCGCAGCCACTTCAAGAACAGCAGAAAACTGAGGAAAACCGACACCGGCAACAATACGAGTGGTACAAATAGAACCTGGACCAATTCCAACTTTTACACCATCAGCTCCGTTTTCAACTAAAAATTTAGCTGCTTCAGGAGTTGCTATATTACCTACGATAACATCTATTTGAGGGAATTTACTTTTTACTTCTTTCAACACATTGACAACACCTTGCGTATGTCCGTGAGCCGTATCAATAATAATAGCATCAACTCCTGCTTTTACAAGTGCCTCAGCTCTTTGAACCGCATCACCTGTAACACCAATTGCTGCAGCAACACGCAAACGTCCGTAAACGTCTTTATTAGCTATTGGTTTTTGGGTCAATTTAGTGATATCTCTAAATGTGATTAGTCCAACTAACTCATATTTATCATTTACAACCGGTAGTTTTTCGATTTTATGTCCTTGCAAAACTACTTCTGCTTGTTCCAAAGAAGTTCCTTCAGCAACAGTAACCAAGTTTTTAGTAGTCATAACCTCAACAATAGGTCTGGCGCTATTTTTTTCGAAACGTAAATCACGATTGGTAACAATTCCTTTCAGAATTTTATTCTCATCTACAATTGGAATACCGCCAATACCAAATTCTTTCATGGCGTTTTTAGCATCTGCAACCGTTGAAGTCAAAGGCAAAGTAACCGGATCGATAATCATTCCGGATTCTGCACGTTTTACTTTTCTAACTTTCGCAGCTTGTTGCTCGATAGTCATATTTTTATGCAAAACCCCTATTCCTCCTTCTTGAGCCATGGCAATTGCCATAGCACTTTCAGTTACAGTATCCATAGCAGCGGATACAATAGGAACATTTAGTGTAATATTTCTTGAAAATTTGGATTGTATACTCACTTCGCGAGGAAGCACATTTGAGTAATTAGGAACTAATAGAACATCATCGTAGGTTAATCCTTCACCGATAATCTTAGAGTTGTGTGCGATCATTGCAATTGTACTTGAGGTTTAATTGCGTGCAAATATAGATAATTTTAAGCAAAAAATTGCTATAATTTTACAAGAAATAATTAAATTGCAGTATAATGTCTGTTTTTTACCCTCAAAATACTTCTTGATTTCCAATGCAGAAAATCTAATTAATTTATTTTGCTATGACAAAGACCCAACAAGAATTAAAAGGGCTTTCAAACGAGGAAGTTTTACTTTCGAGAACAAATTTTGGTTCGAATGCGATCATGAATCAGGAAAAAAATCAATTTTTGAAATCCCTTTTCGAAATGGTATTGGAACCTATGTTTCTCCTATTACTAACCGCAACAAGCATTTATTTTATTATCGGTGATTATGGAAACGGAATTTTCATGATTGTCGCGATCGTATTGGTTTCCACAATTTCATTATATCAGGAATCCAAAAGCAGAACGGCAATTGAATCTTTAAAGAAATTATCCCAACCTAAAAGCAAAGTTATTCGCAATGGAGAAATCACTGAAATTCCAAGTGAGGAAATTGTTGTTGGCGACCTCATCCAAACAGAAGAAGGTACTTTTATTCCTGCCGATGGCGTAATTATTAAATCCAATGATTTTTCGGTAAATGAATCTATTCTTACCGGAGAATCGATGGCAGTTTTTAAAAATGAAACTGCCGAAAATAAGACCGTATTTCTTGGAACCATTGTAACTGGTGGTTTGGCAATTTGCGAAGTAACTGCTATTGGCAACAAAACCCAACTAGGAAAAATAGGAAAAAGTCTAGAGGCAATTGTCGAAGAAAAAACCCCGTTGCAAATCCAAATGGGCAATTTTGTAAAAAAAATGTCTCTTGCTGGCTTGGTAATTTTTGTTTTTGTCTGGGTTATCAATTATTACAATTCAAATAATGTTTTAGACAGTCTGTTGAAAGCGCTTACTTTGGCCATGAGCATTATTCCTGAGGAGATTCCAGTAGCATTCACTACATTCATGGCCTTGGGTTCTTGGCGCTTAATGAAAATGGGAATCATCGTGAAACAGACAAAAACGGTGGAAACCTTAGGAAGCGCAAACGTAATTTGTACCGACAAAACGGGAACGATCACCGAGAACAAAATGAGTTTGGCGCAATGGTTTACGTTATCTGATGATACTATTAAAGGAAGTAACAGTGATGAAACTAATAATAATAATAATGAGCATGATATAGAATTACTGAGTCTCGCCATGTGGGCAAGCGAACCAATTCCGTTTGACGCGATGGAAATTGCATTGCACGAAGCGTATTCGAAGTTAAAAATAACAGATCAACGCCCTAATTTTAAATTGATTCATGAATATCCATTGGATGGAAAACCACCGATGATGACGCATGTTTTCGAAAATCAAAATGGAACGAGATATATTGCTGCCAAAGGGGCTCCCGAAGCATTGATCGCAACTTCAAATGTAACCGAAAACGAAAAAAAACAAATTCTCTCTGCAATGACAAAAATGGCTTTGCAAGGATATCGCCTACTGGGTGTTGGTTTAGCTGAATTTTCAGGTACTGATTATCCTAAAAAGCAACAGGAATTCTCCTTTACTTTTAAAGGATTAGTGGCGTTTTACGATCCTCCAAAAGCAAATATAAAAGCAGTATTCGAAACTTTTTATAAAGCCGGAATTCAAGTCAAAATTGTGACGGGTGATAATGCTGAAACAACCGCTACAATTGCCAAACAAATTGGCTTTAGAAATGCGGATAAAACGCTAAATGGGGACGAATTAATGGCCATGGACGATGCTACACTTCGAGAAAAAGTAATGGAAACGTCCATTTTTACAAGAATGTTTCCCGAGGCCAAACTCAAAATTATAAAAGCATTAAAAGACAACAATCAAATTGTAGCTATGACGGGTGATGGGGTCAATGACGGACCTGCTTTGAAATCAGCGCATATTGGAATTGCCATGGGAAAAAAGGGAACCGAAATTGCCAAGGAAGCCGCCAACCTGATTCTTATTGACGATGATTTTTCTAAAATGATTGACGCCATTGCCATGGGCAGAAAAATATATAATAATCTAAAAAAAGCCATCCAATACATTATTTCCATCCACATTCCAATCATCTTGATTGTCTTTATTCCATTGGCATTAGGTTGGATCTACCCCAATATTTTTTCCCCGGTTCATGTCATCTTTCTGGAGATAATCATGGGACCAACCTGCTCTATAATTTATGAAAATGAACCTATGGAACGCAACTTAATGCTGTTACAACCCAGACCTTTTACCAATACTTTTTTTAAACTTAAAGAAGTTACCATCAGTATAATTCAAGGACTTGTCATCACCGCGGGGCTTTTGTTTGTTTACCAATATTGTGTAACTACAAATTGTTCGGAAAGCGCAACGAGAACAGTAGTTTTTCTAACATTAATTTCGTCTAACATTTTTCTGACGCTGACGAATCGTTCTTTCTATTACTCGATATTTACAACATTAAAATACAAAAATAATTTGGTTTTGATGATCATTAGCGTAACCATTATAATTACAGCTTCGTTATTATTTGTACCATTATTTGCTGCTTTTTTCCAATTCGAAAGGGTTTCAGGATTCCAAATAGGATTAAGTATTTTAGTGGGGCTTGTTTCAGTGCTTTGGATCGAAATTTACAAAGGATTTAAACGAAGAAAAGTCCAATTTTAATCAGCAATTTACTTTTTACTATTCTTAAAAATAACATTCAGCCCGAGTTGAAAAGAAAGGCTATTTGCCTTCGTAACATCACTGTATTCTAAAAGATTATCTGCTAAAACATAAAAATTAACAGGTCCAAAATGACTGGATAATCCCAATCCTATATTCTTGTACGAATATGAATCTAGCGTGTACGTGGCTTTCATTTGCAATGCCTTGAATATTTTTCTTCGGTAATACGTGGTAAAAGCGACTAATGGAGTTCTTGGCGTAGACATCACAAATAACTGGGCGCCAACCGCACTTTTATAAGTCGTCTCTGGATCATAATTAAGACAATTACAATCTTCCGGTCTTTCTTCATCAAAGGAATACTGAACTGAAGTATTGAACTTTACCGGACGCCAAGTTGTGTAATCCGCATACAACGTATCTAAAGGAATGGCATCTTTGAATTCTTGATATCCATCTCCTGCTGAATTTCCGGAACTGAAATTTGGAACCACACCTTCGTATTTATACGTACCTTTAAACGTTAAACTTTCCACTTCTTTGTTGTGTTTAATAAAACCTATGTCAATAACACTGGCGGTAACTTGTATGTTTTTCTTTGGATAATAGGTAAAACCAGCATCAAATCCCAGCCCTAAATTGCCCCCAAGAAGAGCTCTTTTGGTAACATCTTTAACCACATTTGGCTCATAATCTTCATCATCATATTTAGCAATTCCCGATGTATTGAGCTGCAATTGTGAATAAATCATCTGTTCATAAACTCCTTTATCTGAAGGAATCGTATAAATATAACCGGAGTTATTTGTAGAATTAGCATTGTAAATACTGGAATAAATTTTTCCACGAACTCCTAAAATAAATTTTTCGGTGATGTTTTTATGAAATCCAAGGTGAAAAACGGATAGCATCTCTGCTTTTACACTCAAATCGCCCAAATTAAACACTTTACCCAAATAGTCCCTGTTTCCGTCTAAAGCTAAAATGGCAATATCTTTAGGAACATAACTTAGCATATCGAACTCCTGATACATTCCAAACGAAATAAACGAATCACTTTCCACTCCTGCTATTTTAAAACCTCCGTTAAAAATTTCTATTTGTTCGTTAATTGCTACTTTGTCTTTTCGGGTGGTAGAAAATACTGCATTGCGTAATTTCACATTAAAATCGACTCCATTATCCGCAAATAAATCATATGCTGAAAACCCGCTTGAGCCTACATTTGCAGAAATTCCAGACAACAAAGGAACTCCAGCATACCAATTATACTTGAAATCTGCACCAGGATTTGTCATCAACGACTGTGGTACTGAAGTGAAATTATATAAAATTTGTTTGTTTTGTGAAAAGCAACCTATTGCCAGAAATAGAACAAATATCAAAATTAACTTTCTCATTCTACTACTAAATAAGCGGTTACACCAGAACGCAATTTCAAATTGCCTGAACTATTCTCTGTCAATGGAGCACCCGGAAGCATCCTTAATGTGAAAGCAATTCTAACAGTTCGTTTTAATAAGTCAAGTTGGGAATTTTCGAATATCTCCGTTCTGGTCACTTTATTTTCTACGCCCGCGTATTCCGGAACAGTAAAATTAGTAGTATAAACGACTTGGTTATTTCGGTCTAAAAATACTATATCAACTACATAAGATCTAGTTATCGTATTTTCCATTTCAAGGAAAAATTCTACTTTTTTTAAACTTTTCCTGAAAAAACTATCATTGAAAACATCCACCGTTGGTGCATCAAATATGACATTTTGTTCAACTCCACCAGTAACAAATTCATTTGCAGGAACATCAAAATAGGCTAAATTAGCTATAAAAACGGGCTCCAGTTTTATATCATTCGCCTGATCATAATCTAAATCACTAGCGCATGAAAAAGAGAACAGCAGCAGTACAAATAGGTAAAAAACTCTATTTAAGGCAGGTAGTTTCATGATTTTATAGGTTAAAGGTAGTATTTGGGAATTCTATATTCAACGCATCAATGATACACTTATTATTTAAAAAGTAAAGAGTTCAACAATAATTTACTTATTTATTTTAATGAAACTCCCCAAACAACTTAGAAGCTTCATTATAAGCACTTTCAAAACTCATTGGGCTCATATTCGTGAATTCCTTTTGTGCTGTAAAATAAGACAATAATTTCTCCGTAGGCATATTACCCGTAAGATCATCAGTCGCCATTGGACAACCACCAAAACCCTGAATAGCTCCATCAAAACGACGACATCCCGCTTTGTAAGCGGCATCAATTTTCTCAAACCATTTATCTGGTGTGGTATGAAGGTGCGCACCAAATTCTATTTCGGGATATTTTGGAATCAAATTTGAAAATAAATATGAGATTACATCAGGAGTGGAACTTCCCACCGTATCCGAAAGTGAAAGTATTTTCACTCCCATAGTAGCCAATTTTTCAGTCCACTCTCCTACTATTTCAACGCTCCAAGGATCGCCATACGGATTTCCAAATCCCATTGATAAATACGCCACCACTTCTTTGTTGCTTTTATCGGCAATTTCCAGAATTTCTTGTAATGTGATTAATGATTCGGCTATGGTTTTATGGGTATTTCTCATTTGGAAATTCTCAGAAATCGAAAATGGGAAACCCAAATATTGTATTTCAGGATGAACGGCAGCGAGAGTTGCCCCTTGCGTATTGGCAATAATAGCCAAAAGTTTGCTTTGGGTTTGAGACAAGTCAAGTCGTGCCAAAACTTCGGCAGTATCCTGCATTTGCGGGATTGCTTTGGGAGAAACAAAACTTCCAAAATCAATGCTGTCAAAACCTACACGCAATAATGATTGAATGTAGGATACTTTTCTTTCCGTAGGAATAAATGGTTTAATGCCTTGCATGGCATCGCGTGGACATTCTATAATTTTTATTGGCTCCATAGATAGCCAAAGATAGAAAAACAATTATGAATTATAAATTTTGATCTCAAATATTCAAAAATTGAAAAAGCATTGTAATTTACAACCGATTACAAGCTACAATCTTTCTAAAATTTTCTTATTTATGGCTTTTATCAAAGCTGGTCCTTCATAAATAAAACCGGTATACAACTGAACTAAACTTGCTCCGGCATCTAATTTTTCTATTGCATCTTCGGCAGAATGAATACCTCCCACTCCAATAATTGGAAAAGCTTTATTGCTTTTTTGAGACAAAAACCGAATCACTTCTGTAGATCGTTTTGTTAATGGTTTTCCTGAAAGTCCGCCCATTTCTGTTTTATTTTCGGATTGCAAACCCTCACGAGAAATTGTAGTATTAGTAGCAATAACTCCAGCAATTTTGGTTTCTTTTACAATATTAATAATATCTAGCAATTGCTCGTCTGTCAAATCTGGAGCAATTTTTAATAATATTGGCTTTTGTTTTGGCTTAGCCAAATTCTTGTTTTGAAGCGTTTGCAACAATTGTGTCAAAGGCTCTTTATCTTGCAAAGCACGCAGGTTTGGTGTATTTGGCGAACTTACATTCACAACAAAATAATCGACATACTCGTATAAAGCGTCAAAACATATTTCGTAATCAGAGGTCGCTTCTTCGTTTGGAGTCAATTTATTTTTTCCAATATTTCCGCCTATTAGGACATCTTTATTTTCTTTTAAACGTTCCACAGCTTCCTGCACTCCGCCGTTGTTAAATCCCATTCGGTTTATGATGGCGCTGTCTTCTTTCAAACGAAACAATCGTTTTTTAGGATTTCCTTCCTGACCTTTTGGAGTCAAAGTTCCTATTTCGATAAAACCAAAACCAAAATTTGATAACTCTCTATACAACTTGGCGTCTTTATCAAACCCAGCGGCAAGTCCTACTGGATTTTTAAATTTCAATCCAAATACTTCCGTTTCTAATCGGGAATCATTGACGTCGTAAAGCAATTTAAAAACAGATGAAAATCCCGGGATTTTAGATAAAATCCGAATCAATGAAAAAGTAAAATAATGAACTTCTTCAGGATCAAACCAAAAAAGTATGGGACGTAATAGTAATTTGTACATGAGTGTGTTGTTGCGTGTTGCAAAAATAGAATTATCTAACCGATAAATAAATATTTGGAAATAATATTTTTGGTTTATAAAAAAATCTTAAATCATTATTGAGTACATGACTTTTCAAACTTAACTTATTGTTTCCTTTAGTAGTTAAAATTACAACCTTTAGAATTTAGGAAAGTGTAGAGACTTTAAATACTGATATGCAGCAAGTAAAATTTCAAATTTTTAAAATTGCACATAAAATCTTAAAATGTATAAGTATAGCAGATTAACAACGGTGAAAAATTAGAAAGACTAAATTAGCAACAGCATAAAATAGTTAACGAGACTTCTTTATGACAAAAGAGAATAATTTTTAAAACTAAATAATAATTTTCAGATCGAAGCGAAACAATTATAAAAGTGCAAATTTAGTCCTCACTTTACGTAAAAATAATGCTTAAAAAATGATTATATTTGCCTAAAACAAAGAAAAATGCAAAATATCATAAACCGTTTTATCAGTTATGTAACTATTGATACAGAATCTGATTCTAATTCAGACACTACTCCTAGTACCGAAAAACAGTGGGATTTAGCTAATAAACTCGTTGAGGAACTGAAAACTATAGGAATGCAGGACGTAACAATAGATGACAAGTCATACATTATGGCAACTTTACCTAGTAATGTAGAACACGAAGTACCAACTATTGGGTTTATCTCTCACTTTGATACATCACCAGATTTTTGTGGTGCAAATGTAAAACCTCAAATTATTCCAAATTACGATGGTAAAGATATTGTACTACACGCGTCTAAAAATATCGTATTATCACCTAGTTATTTTAAGGATTTATTACAATACAAAGGACAAACACTAATCACTACAGATGGAACAACTTTACTGGGAGCAGATGACAAAGCCGGAATTACCGAGATTGTGACTGCAATGGAGTTCTTGATCAATACACCCGAAATCAAACACGGAAAAATAAGAATTGGATTTACGCCAGACGAAGAAATTGGTCGTGGTGCGCACCATTTTGATGTAGAGAAATTTGGAGCAGATTGGGCTTACACAATGGATGGCAGCCAAGTAGGAGAATTAGAGTACGAAAATTTTAATGCGGCTGGTGCCAAAATCACTTTTAAAGGTAAAAGTGTGCATCCTGGTTACGCCAAAGGTAAAATGATCAATTCGATGCTAATTGCCAACGATTTTATCAATCAACTGCCTTCTGGAGAAACTCCAGAAGAAACAAAAGGATATGAAGGTTTTTTCCATGTACACCATTTAACGGGAAGTATAGAAGAAACAGTTTTAGAACTTATAATTCGTGATCATAACAAGAAAAAGTTTCAAAAACGCAAAGAGTTGATCGAAAAAATTACTCGAAAGATCAACAAGAAATTTGCAAAACAATTTGGTGAAGATATTGTTATCTCAGAAATAAAAGATCAATATTACAACATGAAAGAAAAGGTGTTGCCTGTAAAACATATTGTTGATATCGCCGAAAGAGCAATGAAAGAAATTGGAATTAAACCACTTATAAAACCTATTCGCGGTGGCACTGATGGTTCACAATTATCTTACAAAGGATTACCTTGTCCTAATATCTTTGCAGGAGGACATAATTTTCATGGAAAATATGAATATGTACCTGTCGAAAGCATGCAAAAAGCGGTTGAAGTAATCGTAAAAATAGCTGAATTGACTGCTGCAGAAAAGTCTTCTAAATAAAAGCGTTGGAATATTTAAAAGCAATTCATTCTGGGAACAAAAACAATAGTTAGACAAAAGATTTAAAATTTAAAAAAATCAATCATTGTCAAAACTGAACTAAAAGCAATGATTGAGTAGGCTGAAATAGTTTATTTCATGGGTATCACAAGACAATTAAATTTGTAGGATTCGAACAGTAGTTTACCTTTAAATTTTGCGATTGTATCTTGGTTTAAAACAAAAATACTTTTTAGTAATCACACACGAAAGAGTTTTAAAAACATTGCAAAAATAGCATTTACAACAGCGGCAGTCTACAGCATCCGGGAATTGATTAACAAAAGAAGTTACAGAATATAGAAGTAGCTTTTCGTAATTTTTCGGCAACCAAGAAATATTAATTTTTAGCGCCTACTAAAATTGCAAAACAAGAAAAAATAATCATTACCGAATTGAAAAGATTATACCATTGAATTAATAAACCAATGACTTAATTGACAATCACTAAAATTAAATTATCTTCATTACATAAAAGCCCTAAATAGTCAATTGCTATTTAGGGCTTTTTTATAATTATCCCGCTAACAATATGGCAATCAAACTATAAGAAATATACAAAACGGCTAATATTTTAAAAAAAATTATCCAGAGAGAGATAATTAAAAGAAAATTAAGGCATTGGTCAAATTAATCTGAACTAATAAGCCGTTAACAAAATATAAGCTACAAAACAAAATGAAACTGACATTTACAACCATTTACCTTTCAATCTTTGCTAAATACTACTCTTAAATTCCTTTTATAAGCTTGACCTTTATACTTATCACTGCTCTGCGAATATACTAGCTTTTGAAAATTTTAATGGACTTACCAAAAACCTTAACATTGGAAAATGAAATAAATCATTACATTTGCTAACGTTTAATTAACAATTTAATAACACTGCAAAGGATATCAGATTTAATAAACCAAAAAAATATTAATTACAAAAACTATGATACACAAAAAAGAGGAGGATACGACACAACCGTCTCCAGTACAACCTGAAATTGACAAACCGGTCAATGCAAAAAGAACAAAAGTTATTAAGCCTGTAGAAGAAACCACAGAAATTACCGAACCGGAAAATGAAGTAGTTGTCACAGAAATAATTGAAGAAACGATAACCATCTCGATTGAAGGCGATGATGATACAAGCGATGATGCTTCAGAAAAAAAGAACACAAAAAAGAACACAAAAAAGAAGTTAAAAATGAAAGACAAAGACAAGAAAAAAGCTTTAAAAGCGGACGCAAAAGAGAAAGCAAAACAAAAGGCTAAAGCAAAAGCCAAAAAGGCTAAAAAAGCTAAAAAAGACAAAGCCAAAAAAGCCAAAGTTAAAGCAAAGATTAAAGCTAAAAAAGCCAAGGCAAAATCTAAAAAAGCAAAGAAGAACAAAAAGAATAAGAAATAATCCGATTCTTTTTATCCAAAAAAAAGTCCCAACCTACTCAGATTGGGACTTTTTTCTTTCTAAAAATAGGAATTATTTTTTGTTTAATACTGCGCTCATCTCCATAGAAATAGCGGAACGTTCCATTTTTAATTTTCCTGACATCGTTTCAACAATAACTGTTGTGTCGGCAAGCTCAGAAACTTTTCCGTGAAGACCGCTTTTAGTAATAATTTTATCTCCTACTTTAAGTGTGCTTTCAAATTCTTTTTCGTTTTTTGCTCTTTTTTGCTGCGGTCTAATCATAAAGAAATAGATCACCACAAACATTAATATAAACGGTGCAAATTGCGTTAATTGTTCCATAATTTTAATTCTCTTTTTATTTGTTAGTTATTACATTAAACCGCGACCGGCTTTTATAATTCTTTTGCTGGCTTGCAGCTCTTTTACTAGGCTGTCTAAAATTCCGTTGATAAAAATACTGCTTTTTGGCGTAGAATACTCCTTAGCAACCTCTAAATATTCGTTCAACGTCACTTTTACAGGAATTGATGGAAATTTTAAGAATTCACAAATTGCCATTTTAAGAATAATTGTATCTATTTCAGCAATCCTTTCACTATCCCAGTTGGGTGTTTTATCAGAATATTCTTTAGCCAATTCTTTTTCATTTAAGACCGTTTTGCGAAATAAATCTTTAACGAAATCCTTATCTTCGTTATCTTTATACAATTTTGGGACTCTGAAGTTATCATCCTCACCATTTTTAATCGCTTTTAATTGCTTAATAATGTGTGTATTTACAACTGGAATATCATCAACCCAAGTCAACTTATCGTCTTCTAAATAATCATATAATTTCTCGTTTGGAACAATTACATCCATAAATAAATCAACAATAAATTGTCGGTCTTCCTCAAAACTACTCACAGCATTACTCATGTAATCCGCATATAATTTACTAGCTTTAATATCGTTCAAAAGCAAAACAATATAATCATCGTTCAACGTCCAATTGTTAATTTTACGATTTTCCAGAGCAATACTAATTGAATTATTTTCGGCTAGAATTTGAAAAACTCGATTTTTAATGAATTTTTCGTTGGGTTTTCGTTCTTCGGGAGTTGCCAGATGTTTTAGACTTGATTTGTGTAAAAAGACAGTTTCTGCTTTACAAATTTCAATCAAAGAAGAAATCATAATAAGGTATAAATCTTGAATATTATCGATACTGTAAAAAAGGAATTTTTCTTCTTTTTCCAGATTATCTGAACCGCTTTGATGCATCGCATAAATGGATTGCATAACTTTAACGCGAATGTGTCTTCTATTTACCACCTTGTAAGAACTTTTATTAATTAGTGTGCAAAAATAAGTATTTCATTTTTTAAAATAAAATATATATTCGCTTATTTTATAGTATTCAGCAATCAGTATTTCTTCACGATAAATAGTTTAGGTCTGAAACTGATTGCTAAATACTAAAACCTACTTTTTGAGATTTTCTAATTTTCGTTGATTAATCCGATTTTGAGCAATAGTCAAAGCAGCATGATGCGTTGTCATTTTGTTCGCAATAGCAAAATCAAATATCTCCAGTGTAGTGTTGTAAATGTTTTCTGTTTTACGCATAATTTCTGCTTTATCATAATGTGCTAATTCTGCATACACATTGATAATTCCACCTGCATTAATCAAGAAGTCTGGTGCATAAAGAATACCTCTTTCTTGTAAAATTGCACCGTGCACATTTTCATCAGCTAACTGATTATTAGCAGCACCAGCAATTACTTTTGCTTTAATTATATGAACTGTATTGTCGTTTATCGTTGCTCCCATCGCACAAGGCGCGTAAATATCAACATCTGCATTGTATAAATCTTCGCCTCTGAAAATCTTTGCATTATACTTTGCTCCTATTTCCATTAGTTTTTCTTCATTGATATCAGCAATGGTAACTATCGCTCCTTCTTTGGTTAAATAATCAACTAGAATTTCACCAACGTGACCAATTCCTTGAACTAACACCTTTTTTCCGGTCAAAACATCAGAACCAAATTGTTGCTTTGCGGCCGCTTTCATTCCTAAATACACGCCGTAAGCAGTAACTGGCGATGGATTTCCAGAACCACCTCTCGATTCTGAAATTCCAGTAACATAAGGGGTTACGTCCCTTACAATATCCATGTCTTTGGTTTCCATTCCCATATCCTCAGCCGTGATATACCTTCCACTTAAAGAATGTACGAATTCCCCAAATTTACGCATCAGTTCTGGTGTTTTCTGAGTCTTGGCATCGCCAATAATCACTGCTTTACCGCCACCAATATTCAAACCTGTAATTGCTGCTTTGTACGTCATTCCACGTGAAAGACGTAACACATCATTAAGTGCTTCCCATTCATTTGCATAATTATACATTCGTGTGCCTCCTAAAGCTGGACCCATTACCGAATTATGAATACCAATAATTGCTTTTAAACCTGTATCTTTGTCGTTGCAAAATACAATTTGTTCGTGATCATCAAATGATAATTGACCAAAAACGGGATCCATTTTTTGAAGTTCCTTTCCAGTTGTGAAAGCTGCGTTCATAGTGAAATTTTTATAGTGATAAATTTATGAATTTGTCAAAAAGACAAATCAAATTTACACAAAATTTAAATATGCATCAACGTTTTACTAAAAAATTGTTAATTCGTCAACTTCAACAGCAAAAATTTTAGCATTGAAATTATTAAAAATAAGATTTTAATACTAAAATTAAAATATTTAAACACAGAATATATTAAAAAAATGAAAGAATTACGTTATTTAAATAAATACTTCATCAAATATAAATACAGTTTTTTACTGGGAATCGTTTTTACAATTATTGCTCAAATATTCATGCTCTTCACACCTAAGTTGATTAGCAAATCATTTAAAGCAATTGAGGCTTTCGCCAAAGATAAAACCGTAGCCAAATCTGTTATTCATGAAGAATTAATTTCAAATATATTACTAATTATTGCCACTACGATCATTGCAGGTTTTCTTACATTTTTAATGAGACAGACTTTAATCGTAATGTCGCGACACATTGAATTTGACCTCAAAAATGAAGTGTTTCGTCAATATGAAAATTTATCTCAAAATTTTTACAAACAAAGCAGGACCGGAGATTTAATGAACCGCATTAGTGAGGACGTGTCAAAAGTAAGGATGTACGTAGGCCCCGCAGTAATGTACACAATAAATACCGTAATCCGTTTTGCAATTGTAATCGTGTATATGTACAATGTTTCTCCCACGTTGACGCTTTATACGTTGCTGCCTTTACCCCTTTTATCCTTTGCTATTTTTAAATTAAGTTCAGAAATCAATATTAGAAGTACAATCTTTCAGCAATATTTATCTAAAGTTTCTAGTTTTTCGCAAGAAATATTTTCAGGGATTAGAGTAATAAAAGCATATTCATTGGAAAATCAACATCAAAATAATATGGTGGATTTGGCCAAAGAAAGCAAAAGTAAAAGCTTAAATCTAGCCAAAGTCCAATCTTTATTTGGACCTCTAATGTTAGCATTAATAGGGATCAGTAACTTAGTTGTAATTTATTTTGGAGGTCTAATGTATATCGATGGAACAATCAAAAGCATTGGAACCATAGCTGAATTTATATTATACGTCAACATGCTTACTTGGCCAGTAGCCTCATTAGGCTGGGTTTCTTCCATGGTTCAAGAGGCCGAAGCTTCGCAGAAACGACTCAACGAATTTCTCAAAATTGAACCAGAAATAAAAAACAAAAATGAAAATAAATCTGTCATCAAAGGTTCTATATCTTTTGAAAACGTAAGTTTTACCTACGAAGACACTAATATTAATGCATTACAAAATATTTCTTTTACCGTAAAAAAAGGAGAAACCTTAGCAATATTAGGCAATACCGGGTCTGGTAAATCAACTATTTTATCGTTAATTTCTCGGATGAATGATGTCACAGAAGGCAAAATTAATATTGACGGAAATGAAATAAGCAGCATTAATTTATTTGATTTAAGAAATAGTATTGGAATCGTACCACAAGACGCTTTTTTATTTTCAGATAGTATCAAAAACAATATAATGTTTGGTAAAGAAAATGCGACCGAAGCCGAAGTAAAATCTGCTGCCAAAAGTGCTGTTGTACACGAGAATATTATGGCTTTCAGCAAACAATATGAAACTGTTTTGGGTGAAAGAGGAATCACACTTTCCGGCGGACAAAAACAAAGAGTTTCTATTGCAAGAGCAATTATTAAAAACCCTCCCATTTTACTTTTTGATGATTGTTTATCTGCTGTTGATACAGAAACTGAGGAAGCAATATTAAATAACTTACAAGAAATATGTAAGGACAAAACTACGATTATCGTCAGTCACAGAGTATCATCAGCTAAAAATGCAGATAAAATTATAATTATTGAAAAAGGTCAGATTATACAACAAGGTTCTCATAATCAATTGATAAATCAAGAAGGGTACTATGCCGCACTATATTTAAAACAACTTTCAGAAAAAGAAATGTTATAATTGTTGTGTAATACATATTTTTTATAGATTTTTGACTACTAGTTAACAACCATAAATTCACAGAAAGGAATATGAGAGAACATGACATGTTAGAAAAAGAAGAGATATTTTCTAAAGTTTTAAGAGCTGGAAGAAGAACGTATTTCTTTGATGTGAGAGCGACAAAAGCAGATGATTATTACATTACGATTACCGAAAGCAAAAAGTTCACAGAGGAAGATGGATCTTTTCATTTCAAAAAACATAAAATCTATTTGTACAAGGAGGATTTTGTTGCTTTTACCGAAATATTAGCTGAAATGACTTCTTACGTTTTGAATCATAAAGGAGAAGAAGTGATATCTGAACGTCACCAAAAAGATTTCAAAAAAGAATACGCATTTGAAAAATCAAATGATGAGATATTACCTCAAACATCATCTTTTACTGATATAGAATTTGATGATATTTAATTTTTAGTTACTTACTTACCAATTAAAAAGTCCAAAAGTCAATTGATTTTTGGACTTTTTTTGTACACTCAAATGAATAGTAGAAATAGCCAAAATTATAAAACCGTTACAGGCACCAGATGACTTTACAGTCTTCTTTATAATCTAAACCTCCTAATTATAGATCTAAAATGCGCAATCACATGATTTTTAGAATCATACTATCTCTCTTTAAACGGAAGTTAAAAGAGGGTTATCCTAATGATTTAAAATGTTATTTAATTATATTTAACGAGAAATTGAAAAGATTAGCCACTTTGTTCAATTATTTTTTGGAGAATAACTTAGAGCTACGAAATAGCATGACCCTTTTTAAATAAAATTTTCACTAGTTCCACTCAATTTTTTTGAGACTTTACTTAAAATAATAGCAGGTGTTAAAAAATTAACAGAACATAAAAAGTACACTTATAAAGCATTTAAATTAACTGACAACAAATGAAAGAAGCCAATTCATTATTTAGTTTTTTGTACTCTGCACTTTTATCGGAAAAAACTAAAAAAAGAACTGAAGTTTTCTTTGTATCATTAGCAATAATCAGTTTTTTGCTGCATTTAACTATAATCGCCTTAGTAGACCTTAAAATCATTTTGATTAATGATTATTCTAAATTATTAAGCAATCCAATATCGGCAATTTATACACCTTTCTCGTTTATTTTAATTTACGAAGTATATCTATTAGTTTATTATTTGCCCAAATCAACAACGATATACATCGGAAAACAATACGAAATCATCACACTAATTATCATCCGTCGGATTTTTAAAGACTTAACTAAATTAGAATTTAGCGATAATTGGCTGAACTCACAAGCTAATGTAAATTTCACGCTTGATATCTTTGCTACAATAATTTTATTCTTTTTGTTATTTCTCTTTTATAACCTTAATAAGAAAAATGAAATTAAGCAGTCTAAAATTCAAAAAACATTTGATATAAATTCATTTATCAAATTAAAAAAAGTTTTCGCTATTGGACTAATACCTATATTTTTAGTTTTATCGATATATAGCTTAGCCCACTGGATTTATGAAAGTTTCTTTTCCCTTACACAGATCGTTGATAAAATTAAGGATATCAATAAGATTTTCTTTGCTGATTTTTTCACAATTTTAATTTTGATAGAAGTACTTTTACTACTATTTTCATTTTTCCTTTCGGATAAATTTAATAAAGTCATTCGCAATTCGGGCTTTATCATCTCAACAATATTGATAAAACTTTCTTTTGGTACAGAGGGAATCCTAAATACCATACTTATCGTTGCGGCAGTTTTATTTGGAGTTATAATCCTAGCAATCCATAATAAATATGAAAAATTAGAGGCAAGAAGTACCAGTAGTCTAGAAGCTTAACTAACCTATTCGCAATCCATTTTCAATTTTAAAATCAGGAGCAAGTAAAATTACATCACCTTGTTCGCCAACTGCTCCTAACACCAAACATTCACTGCTAAATTTCCCAATTTGCTTTTTAGGAAAATTTATAACCGCAACAATTTGTCGGTTTAAGAGCATTTCTTTTTGATATCGTATAGTAATCTGCGCAGAGGTTTTACGGATTCCAATTTCAGAACCAAAATCAATTTTGAGTTGATATGCCGGTTTTCTAGCCTCCGGAAAATCAAGTATTTCGATTATAGTTCCTACACGCATCTCCACTTTTTCGAATTCGGTCCAAGTTAGTTCCATTTTTTTTTGTTTTGTGCTCTAAAGTTACATTTTATAAAAAAGAACTACAAAAAATATAGGTTTTTTACTCAAAAATTTATTAATCAAAAACTATAATGAATGCACCTAGAATTAGATCATCGTACTATGCAGAAAAATACATTCTTAGTAATTTAGATGTTTTATTTAAAAAAAAAGAACGACAACGGCAAAACATATAAGTAGGCTTTTTTTACCTTTTTAAACTAAAAGTTAATTATATTCGTAATTTTGCAGTTGAAAAAAAAAGTAACCATCCATTGACTCAATCATCCCTAATGATAACCATTCTTGAAGCTAAAACAAAAAGCGAATTAACGGATTTTATCAAATTCCCATTTTCGCTCTACAAAAACAATAAAAATTGGGTTCCGCCATTAATTTCGGAAGAGCTCGAAGGATTTGACAAGACAAAAAATCCAGCATTTGAAACTGCAGAAGCCTATTTTTACATTGCTAAAAAAAACAATAAAATAGTTGGAAGAATTACTGCGATTATCAATTGGAGTGAAGTAAATAACCAACAAAAAAAGAAAGTACGATTTGGCTGGTTTGACGTTATTGATGATCTCGAGGTCACTAGAGCACTTTTAGAAAAAGTATACGAACTAGGCAGAAAAAACAATTTAGAATACGTAGAAGGACCCATGGGGTTTTCAAATTTAGATAAAGTAGGAGTCCTGACCGAAGGTTTTGATGAAATGGGAACAATGATCACCTGGTACAACCATGACTATTATGCCAACCATTTTGAAGAATTAGGTTTTGTAAAAGAAAAAGAATATATCGAAAGTAAATTTCCATTTGAAAATGTAAAACCAGAATTTTTTGAAAAGGCTAATGATCTAGTAAAAAGAAGGTATCAGTTAAGTCCCCTTAATTTTAAAACTACGAAAGACGTCATGCCCCACGTAGATAAAATGTTTGATTTATTTAATAAATCTTACGCTTCTTTATCCTCCTTTGTAGCTGTATCGGATACTCAAAAAGAGTATTTTAAAAAAAAGTACATCAGCTTTATTAATCCTGAATTCATAAAGTTTGTTGAAGACAAAGATCACAATATTGTCGCTTTTAGCATTGTAATGCCCTCTTTTGCGGAAGCAGTACAAAAATCAAAAGGACGTTTATTCCCTTTTGGATTCCTACACTTGTTAATGGCCAGAAAATATAGTAAAGATGTCATTTTTTATTTAATTGGTGTATTGCCTGAGTATCAAAATAAAGCAGTTACAGCAATTATTTTCAAAGAATATTATGACACATTTACCGAAAAGGGGATTATTAATTGTTTTCGGACTCCCGAATTATCTGACAATGCAGCTAGTTTAAACTTATGGAAACATTTTAATCCTGTAATTCACAAACGAAGATGCACGTATAGATTAGAATTATAACTTCTAATGAGAGCTAAGAATTAAAAAACTATTGGTTCTCTATGGATTTTTAATATTTTACAATACCGCACATAATTGATGATAATTTACTTTTTAAATAATAGAATTATGCACCACATTTGCTATTTTATAAAAAGATTTGCAATAATCAACATCATAACTTATCTACTATTAGGGGCTAAAGACAATACCTTTAAAATTAAAATTTATATTAATTGCAAGCATAAGTAAACCATTTTAAATAAAATTCCATTTCCACAATGTCCGTCTGAATATGGTTTGCAACATAAAAATTTAGATATTAAATTTTGGTAACAAAAGAAAAAATTAACAAAAAAAAATCCATTCTAAAAATATAGAATGGATTTTTTTTCAAGTCTTAAACTTTTATTAAGCATCTAAGTCAACCTTAGTTTTGGTTGCAATTTCTTTATAAGTTCCATTTACTAATTTTTCACGAATTGCCTCAAAAGCAATTAATGTTTCATCAATATCAGCAAGTGAATGAGAAGTTGTTGGTATCATTCTTAACAAAATAATTCCTTTTGGAATAACCGGATAAATTACAATAGAAAGAAAAATTCCATAATTTTCTCTTAGATCGTTTACCATAACCATAGCTTCAGGAACACTACCTTCTAAATAAACTGGCGTTACACAAGTATTTGTGTCTCCAATATTAAAATTACGTTCTCGTAATCCATTTTGCAATGCATTGACATTCTCCCAAAGTTTGTTTTTCAATTCAGGATGATTACGCAACAATTCTAATCGTTTTAAAGAACCAATTGTCTGAATCATAGGCAATGATTTAGCAAACATTTGCGAACGCATATTGTATTTTAAGTAATCAATGATATCTTTGTCAGCTGCCACAAAAGCGCCAATGTTAGCCATTGATTTTGCAAAAGTAGAAAAATATACATCAATATCATCTTGAACGCCTTGCTCTTCACCTGCACCTGCACCCGTTTTTCCTAGGGTTCCAAAACCGTGAGCATCGTCAACAAGCAAACGGAAATTATATTTTTGCTTCATAGCAACAATTTCCTTTAATTTCCCTTGTTGTCCTCGCATTCCAAAAACACCTTCCGTTATAAAAAGAATTCCACCTCCGGTTACTCGGGCTAATTTTGTCGCACGCTCCAAATTTTTCTCCATACTTGCCAGATCATTGTGGCGGTAAGTAAATCGCTTTCCCATGTGAAGACGAACGCCATCAATAATACAGGCATGCGCATCAACATCATAAACTATAACATCATTTTTAGTTACCAAAGCATCAATTATAGACAAAATTCCTTGATAGCCAAAATTCAATAAATATGCTGATTCTTTCATTACAAAAGCAGCTAATTCATTTTCTAATTGTTCATGATATTTAGTGTGACCACTCATCATTCGTGCTCCCATTGGATAAGCCGCACCATATTGAGCAGCAGCATCTTTATCTGCCTGGCGCACTTCTGGATGATTAGCCAGACCCAAATAATCATTTAAACTCCAATTCAAAATATCTTTTCCACCAAACTGCATTCTTGGACCCAACTCACCTTCTAGTTTAGGAAAAACGAAATAACCTTCAGCTTGTGAAGCCCATTTTCCTAATGGTCCCTTATTGTTTTGAATCCTTTCGAATAAATCTTTTACCATAATATATCAAGTAATAATTTTAATTTTAAGCAGTTGCAAAATTAATTATTTATATTTTATAAAGGACTTGAAAACAAATTTATTTTTAGTTTATTACGATGATAATTACTAACAATTTCCTGCTTTATTAGATATCTGTTACAATATCAAAAAAAAATTGCTTTATTCCTGTTAATAACATAACAAAAAGATATTTACCGAAAAAGTAATACAAAGCTGAATCAAAATCAAATTATCAATAAACGTTGTATATTTGAATAATTATTTCAAAAAAGAATCTATGTCACAAGATACAAAAGAGTTAAAATTAGCTGTTCTAATTGATGCTGATAATGTACCCTACAGTAATGTCAAGGGAATGATGGAAGAAATTACTAAATTTGGCACACCTACCACAAAACGCATTTATGCAGATTGGACAAAACCAAATGCAGGCGGATGGAAAAGTGTTTTACTCGAGCATGCCATTACACCTATTCAGCAGTATAGCTACACGGTAGGAAAAAACTCTTCAGATTCAGCGATGATTATTGATGCCATGGATCTATTGTATTCTGACAAGGTGGATGGTTTTTGTATAGTATCCAGTGATTCAGATTTTACTCGTTTAGCAATTAGATTAAGAGAATCCGGAATGAAAGTAATTGGAATTGGTGAGCAAAAAACACCCAACTCATTTATTGTTGCTTGTGATCGCTTCATATACATAGAGGTTCTTGATGGAGCAATCAAGAAAAAAACAAAAAAACCAGCTACTTCTGACCTTAAAAAGGTAGCTTCAAAAACGTTAAATAAAATTGATTTACACACCATCGAATTAATAGAGTCGACCATTGAAGATATAGCTGATGACAGTGGATGGGCGTTTCTTGGTGATGTTGGAAATCTTATTGTAAAGAAAAAACCCGAATTTGATCCAAGAAATTACGGTTTTTCTAAATTAACACCAATGCTAAAATCACTGACCGATATTCTAGAAATTGATGAAAGAGATTCCGATAAAAAAGGTATCAAACATGTTTACGTACGGTTACGATTTAGTTAATACTAAATTTTTAACCAACTCATACAAGGTCTCTTTTTTGATCGGTTTAGACAAATAATCATTCATTCCTATTTCCAGAACCCGCTGTTTTGTGGCCTCCATAACATCAGCACTTACAGCAATAATAGGAATGTGTCTATTGCGTGCACCTGCTTCTCCTTTTCTTATTGCAATTGTAGCTTCATAACCATCCATAACAGGCATTTGAAGATCCATTAGTACGATATCAAATTGATTTTCACTCAATGCCAATAAGGCTTCCTCTCCGTTATTCACATACATCGCCGTGGTGTTTAACCATTTTTTAGTAATCATTTTTATCACCATCTGATTTATAGGATTGTCTTCAACAACTAAAATGGATTTCCCCTGTAAATCATTTTCACTAACTCTTACAATAGCGTTTTCGGTAATTTTTTGTTGTTCAGAGATCTCAAAATCAATTGCAATAACACAAGTAGTTCCCACATTGATTACACTATCCATTCTAATTTCTCCGCTTTGCATATCGACCAATGTTTTTACGATATACAGCCCTAATCCAAGTCCACTGAATTTCTTTTTATTATTATTACTCTTTTGATAAAAAGAATCAAAAATACGTTCCTTCTTATCAGGGGAAATTCCCACTCCGGAATCTGCAATGGTTACTATTAACCTAGCTCTGTTACCAGGTAATACTTCTACGTCGATACCCAACTTCACAAACCCTTTCATGGTGAATTTAATGGCATTACTCAAAACATTATTGACAATCTGAACCAATCGGTTAACATCTCCAATTAAAAAATCAGGAATACTGTCAGATTTAGAAAATTGGAATTCGAGTCCCTTATCTGTAGCAAGATTAATTGCATTATTCTTCAAGTATTCTAATGCCTGTACGGGATCAAATGGACTGTTTTCCAGTTGTAATTCTCCTTTTTCAATCTTAGAAAAATCAAGAATATCATTTACAGACCCCAACAAACTATGCGAAGAATATTTTATTATTTTGCATTTATGTTTAATAGAATCATCTTCCACTTCAGTAGAAATAGACTCAATTAAATTCATAATTGCATTCAATGGAGTACGCAATTCATGACTAATATTTGATAAAAAATAAGACTTCAAATCATTCATTTCTTCAGAACGCACTAAAGCAAGACGATTAAGATTGTCTTTCTCATTTTTAAGATTCCGAATCAAGTTAGCCATAGAAAGGGAAAGAAAAATAACTTCTAAACCAGTACCTAGTTTAGAGCTGTTTTCTGTTAAAAATGAATTGGGAATTTGACTGAAGTTGTTGAGAATAAAAATCCCAAAGCCGAGCACCAGAAAGAAAATACCCATTGTAAAAAAACCGTCTACATGTATTTTTTTATAATACAGATAAACTACAGAACTTATAATCAAGACAAGAATCAGCAATCCCAGCAAGTTAGCTAATGGATAACAATAAACTAAAGCCTTAGGGACAAATAGAATACATAAAATTAGAGCAAAAGCTAAAAAATACAGCACAGTAAACAAAAAATAAAGTATTTTATTATGTTTCTTGATATTCAAAAAGACTTCACTGTACTTGCCCAATAAAAAACCAGCAATCATAGCAAAAAACAATACTGCGCGAAGCGAAAACCAACCACCTTGATGAGTAATTAACTCATAAAAATAACCATCTAACGAAAACTGCATTAAGCCAATAAAAATAACGTATAAGCTATAATATAAGAATGCTTTTTGCCTTAAGGCAAAATAAAAGAAAAAGTAAATAATAGAAACAATTACTAAAATCCCGTAGAATATACCAAAAAATAATTGTTCATTAGAAATCAACTTTATAAAATTTTCTGATGAATAAAGCATCAAAGGCATCTTCACAACTTCACCATCACTTTTTACATGTAAGAATAATTGCTGACTAGAATTTGGCAAAATTGTAATTTTAAAGATAGTTTTACGATTATCAAAACTACGTTCGGAAAACGGCATATTATCACCACTGACCATTTTAGTGATTCCCCCCAAAGTGCTATTGATAAAATACAATTCAACTACATCAGTTATCGGTCTAGCTGTCTCTAAATAATAGTTCAAAGTGAGATCAGTAGAGTTCCTAAGTTCTGTTTTAGACCAAAAATTATTCTCGGAAAAACCTAAATCATCATTTTCTGTTTGAAGTTTCTTAGGATTAAGCAAATTAAAATTAGTCACTATATAATGAATATCTAAAGTATCTAGACCAACATCTACAATTTTAGTATAATTATGCAATGAAATTTGTTTGGGAATTCTTCCATCACTGAATTCATACTGAGAAAAAGATTTAGTAAAAAACAATAAAACTAAAGAAACATAAATCCATTTATTTACTTTATTACTCATATCTACTAACTATATAATTGATTAAAATTTTATATACGTTAAAAGATCAAGTTTAGTTTTACAAAAACAGTCATACAAACGATATTTATATAAAAAACGAATATCGCCAATCGGCATCTTTTATAAAGTGATCAATGATTTATACTTATATCAGAAACAATGAAAATATTTTTCCTAAGAAACACCAATAAAAATTATAATTAATTGGTAAACCAATTAATTATCAATGGAAAAGCCAGTTTTCTTTAGAAAAAAATTATAGCGTTGAATATTATATAAAAAAACAACTCCGATCTATTTTAATTTACGACAAAGAATTAAAAGTCTTCGAATGAGGGTAGATTTACTTCATTAGGTAAAAATTTATCGTGAATTACAGCTAAAAAATATGTAATCAAATTGCGCTTAAGAATTAAATTTAGTTTAAAGTTCAAGATGACAAATAATTTTAACCACCTGTCATTAAAAGACCCAATTTATTAACAGAACCATTTCTGTACAGAATTTTAAAAAACTACGTTTATGGACATTACTTATAATTAATTGAAGAAAATGACATAGTAAATTTGAAACGTCAATGATCACATAGACAGAAAATCATTGATCAAACCTTAAAAAATAAAATAGTTATAAAGCAAACTATTTTAGCAACCTAAAAATGATTAAAAATCAAAGTATTAGAAAAAAATTGAAAAAAATAGCTATGATCGAAGTATTAAATATGCAAACAACAAGTTTACAAATATGATTGCTTCCGACAAAACCGTTACAGATATTATTGGACATACGGAAACTTTAAGAATAACAAACGGATTCTGAGTTTTTTAAATACATTAAAAAAGCTGGACTTATCGTAATAAGCGAACAGCAAAAGCACAGCATAATTCCAAAAAAAAAATGACCCTTTTGTAAAACCTAATAGTTTTATTTGGATATCCATCCTCCGCAGAAAGATCAGGGATGAATGGGTTGATTGCGCCCCAATTATGAATAATTTCGATACAAGATTAGAGCAAAAACAGTGAAAAGCCTTTCAAAAAATGATAGAAAGTAGCTTCTAACCAATTAAAATTTCATAATACCGACCAAAAAGATCTTAATTAACACAAAGACAAGACAATACTATAACTCTCTACTGAATTCATATTTTACATAACTAATCCTTTTTAGATCTCCATACTCACAGTATAAAGAACTATAAACCCGTAATACTTTAGCCTACTAATTAAATGTAGTCAAATAGGTAAAGGACGTTTAACAATAGCTTTCAGAATTCAGCGAAAAAGAATAAAACAAAAAACCCCATTCCGATAGGAATAGGGTTTTTAAAGAAAGGCGACGACATACTCTCCCACATAACTGCAGT
>NZ_JBGQOR010000014.1:0-42188 GCF_052119725.1 Flavobacterium sp. W20_MBD1_R3 | reverse complement strand
TTTTGGAACTGATTTCGAAACTATTGCAAAAGAGCAAATAGTTTTGATCAAAGAAATTTCAGGCCATATTGAAGGAATCAATACTAAGGTAGAGGAAATGACAAACGAGCGAAAAATTGCTAATAATTTGATTGATGCACAGGAAATGGCAGAAGCTTATTGTAACAAAGTAAAACCATACTTTGAGATCATCAGGAATCACTGTGATAAATTAGAGTTATTAGTAGACAATGAAATCTGGACTTTAACAAAATACAGAGAATTATTGTTCACAAAGTAAACTACTTACTAATATTTTTAAAAGAGGCTTTTCATTGAAAAGCCTCTTTTTTTGTTTATCACAAAAAAACCTTTAAAAATTATTAGTAATTGTCGTACGATTAAAAGCTTCGTTTTTGCCCTTTATCGACATACTTAAACACTTTATCGAAAAAAATCTTAAAGGTTTAAAAAACAGTTTGTTAGTTTTTTGATTCTTTAAATTCTTTTTTATCTTTGAAATGTAATACTGAAATAAGCATTTAATTAAAAACAAATTTCTTACTAAAAATTACCAAAAAGAGGTTCCCAAATCGCTTTTTTAACCTACATATTAATTTGTATTAACAACCAATTAAATATATTTATTATGAAAAAAGTAATTTTGAGCATCTCCGCGATGCTAGTAGGTTCATTGGCTTTTGCACAAGGGAACGTAAGTATGGTAAACCAGTTAGGAGCCGGTAATGTTGGCTTTGTAACACAAGTGGGAATGCAAAATGATTCTGACGTTCTTCAATTAGGGGTTGGTAATTGGGCCATCATTAATCAAGAAGGTAGACAAAATGAATCTGACACGAATCAAGGTGGCTACTTTAACCTGGCAGATGTTGAACAAGACGGTCGTCGCAATGATGCTTACATTGGACAACTTGGTATGGGCAATAGAGCTTACATTGATCAAGATGGCAGAAGAAATGATGCTGTAACTGGACAAGCAGGTTTCTTTAATGAATCTCAAACTACACAAATAGGAAGAGATAATTCCTCTACTACTTTGCAGTTTATTGCAGGTAATTATTCAAACGTGATGCAAGAAGGTCACGATAATAATTCAGAAGTTCTTCAAGTTGGTTTTGGAAATGCATCTTACGTTGATACTTATGGAGAGTACAATAATGCATTGACTGTGCAATTTGGAGCTGATAATACTTCTTACATTAATCAAAATGGAACTGCAAACAATGCTTGGACTTTTCAATCTGGTAACAGTCACATGAGTACTGTTAACCAAATAGGATTAGGCAATGCAAGTTTAGTATTGCAATCCAACTAATTTTTAGACTAATAAAAGGGATGGAGTTGTATGTATTCAGCTCTGTCCCTTTTTTTTTAATCTAATGTTCTTATGTAAAATTAATGGCGATGAATTTTAAACTTCAACCTACAAATTAATTCAAGTAATTTTATTTTTTACATTCATTTCTTTTGAGTTTAGTTTTGTGATTCATCTTGCTAATTAGTATCAGAATCTGTGTTTTTATGTGTTTGACAATTAAATAAACAAGTCATGAAATCAAAAATAAATAGCCTCCTATTTGTCATTGTACTTTTAAATGTATTTTTTGTGAAAGCTCAGGTTTTACAGACAAATGCCGCATCAGATTTATATAATTTGGTTGATAAAAGTATGATTTCTAACCTTAATTTTGGCTCAACTGTTCAATCCCAAGCAGTAGATAATTTTATTATAAGCAATAATTTAATCCAAGTGCAACAAGTGGGTTTCAATAATTATTCGACCGTTACGGTAAAGTCTGAAAATTATGAAATTGGGGTTAACCAAAATGGATTTAATAATTATTTGAATTTGTATAAAAATACAGGAGATTTGAATGAGACCATTTCACAATCGGGAGCAAATAATTTTGTAAGTGATTTTTCATTATACTCTAATAGTGCTATAAATATGTCAATTAATCAAGAAGGAAATAATTTGTCTCTTTTTAATAATGGCACAAATTCAATTTCTAAAGATTTAAAAATTACGCAAACCGGAAATTCGGGCAGTATTTATATTTTTAATCACTAGACTATGGAATCCCTTACTTTTAGAACTGTTTGTATCTTTTTTTTGTTTCATGTCCTATTTGGTTATTCTCAAAACATCAATAAAGACATTAAACCAAAAATAGAAATTGAAGAAAGCGAAAACACGCTCTCAGCCACAGGGACAGTAGAAAATTTAAAATCGGAATTCAGAAATATTTCTTTTAAACTTACGGTTTTCAAAAAAAACAAATTGAATTCTAATCGATCAGATAATGCTCAAGATGGGCGAGTAACACTAGAACCGATTCAAAAAGTTTTCCTCTCTAAAACGCAAGTCAATATTGGCAAAAATGATCAAATTATCATTCTGTTGTTGATTTATGATGAAGATAATGCTATCATAGGAAAAGATCGTGTAGTTTTTGGTGGTGAAGACGAAACTAAAGTAACGGTTTCTAAGCCAAAAGATGGTTTAGAAATGATAGGAATAGTTTCAAATGAAACAAAAACTAAGTTAGGAAGCGATTTTTACGATCTTTTTTATTCTGAGTTTTCCAAATTAAACATCAAATCGCAAAAAATAATTCTGGTTCAAGAGGAATTAACTCTTGGTAGAACGACAAAAATAACGGTTAAAGTGGATAGTGATGTTATTGAAGAGTTTATCGCCAGACCAGACGAAGATTTTTTGAAATATATGGCTGAAACATCTGGAGCAAAAATTTTTAAATATTTTAAAAATATTGAAAAACAAGCCAAATTCATTACACAATATTGATCTACGCTTGTGTCTTTTACTATTGATTGCGAAGTGATTACTATTTGACGGATTATTTTTTTTAGGTTTAAAACGTCTTTTTAAAACAGTTTTTTTTTCCATTTAAACAACTAATATTATGAAACTATTATTTTTAACAACCGTATTATGCCTGTTTTATAGTGATTTAAGTGCTCAAGATCTGGTTTACAAACCAAAAAATCCAGCTTTTGGTGGCGATACTTTCAATTATCAGTGGCTACTCAGTTCCGCTGAAGCCCAAAATGATTTTAAAGAAGATGCAGGAATCGGATTTGAACAACCAACAGAATTAGAACGATTCAAACAAAATCTGAACAATCAAATACTGAATCAAATATCTAGTTCATTATTTCAAAAACAGTTTGGAGAAGGAGGAATCAAGGAAGGAGCTTATGTTTTTGGGAGTTTATCAGTTGATATATACCCTTCAAACCTAGGATTAGTAGTTGATATATTGGATACAGATACCGGTGAACAAACCCAGATAATTATTCCAGGAAATTAGTTGCACGCTAAATTTCAACAAGAACACCATTATAATTTAGAAAACAATACAATTAGCGCAAAATTGATTTTTAAAATTTTGCCTAATTAGTATGCAATTTTGCCCAAAATATGCCCTAAATACTACCTAATGTTATGAAAAAAAACACTACTATCACACTTCTGTTTGTTTTTCTTTTGTCAAGTTGCGGCGCTTATTTCAATCAACCTATGGGTATTGAAAAAGCGGTCTATGGAGAAAATACACCTGCTACCTCTTTATTGACAAAACTGCCTAAACCCAAGGAACAAATTGTTGTAGGGGTTTATAAATTTAAAGATCAAACGGGACAATATAAGGCAATAGATCAAGGAAGTACTTTTAGCACTGCGGTAACCCAAGGAGCTACTTCGATATTAATTAAAGCTTTGGGAGATTCTAAGTGGTTTATTCCAATCGAAAGAGAAAATTTAGGAAATCTTTTGAATGAAAGAAATATTATACGTTCCACACGTCAAGAATACGCCACCGATTCAAAAACTCCCGAAACTCAATTGACTCCCTTGTTGTTTGCTGGAGTTTTATTAGAGGGCGGAATAATTTCGTATGATTCTAACATTATTACTGGTGGATTTGGTGCCAGATATTTTGGAACTGGCGGTTCTACACGCTACAGACAGGATCGAATTTCTATTTATCTTCGGTTAGTTTCAACCTCAAACGGTAAAATTTTGAATACGGTATATGTTTCTAAAACAATTTTATCCCAAAGCGTAGATGCTAATTTATTCAAATATGTAAATATCAAGAGGCTTCTTGAAGTAGAAACTGGTTTTACTAGAAATGAACCAATTCAGCTTGCTGTTACTGAGGCCATCGAAAAAGCAGTTGAAGGTTTGATTGTAGATGGAATAAAAAACAATCTTTGGGAAGTTAATGCCACTTCAAATGAAGTTACCACTTTTATAGATTCTTACACTAAGGAAAAAGAGGAAGCGGATTTGGCGATGCTTCACGGTAGAAACAGAAATGAAAAGAGAGGAAAAGTTGGTTTAGAAGCAACAGTTGGCGCAACCTACATGGCAGGAGATTACCCTAATCCAGTGGCGAAGCCAATGCTAAGGGGCGCTATTAAGTATTTTGTAAAGCCCAATTTAAATTTAAGCGCTTCCAGTAATGTGTTTAGATTAGGAAATAAAGATAAGCTAGATGTGGGATATGCCTCTTTAGAATTGAATTTAGAATACCTAGTTCTTCCTTATGACGTTGTCACTCCTTACTTTTTTGGTGGTTTTGGAACAAGTTTTAATTCTGCTTTCGAAAATTTTAATGCTAAAGTTTTGTACGGCGCTGGGATTGAATATCTGGTCACGAATAATTTTGGTTTAAAGTTGTACGGCGAGCACAATTTGAATTTTTCGGATAATATTGACTATGCCGTCAGTGGAGTTCGAGATGATTATTATTGGCGTTTCGGTTTTGGTATGACTTATTATTTTCCTCGCAAACTAAAAAATAAAGCGAAGTAAAATATGGTTTTAGATTCAAAAAAAAAGCAGAAAAGAGTTAAAACATTAAAGTACAAACGAATTCAGGTGTCTAAATAATTAATAAAACATAAAGATGAAAAAATTAGGTATAAAAATCATAATGTGTTTCATTCTCTTCGTATCGTGCAGTGAAGAACAGATTGACGACAGTGGAATGGGAACCGTAAAAGGAAGAGTCGTTAATTCTGAAACTTTCGAACCTATTACAAATGCAAGAATTTCTACTAGCCCTACAACAAGTACATACTTTTCAGATAAAGATGGTTACTTTGAATTTAGCGAAATCTTAGTTGGCAAATATTCTTTTCAAGCACAAAAAGATGGATACATCTCTAAATTTGAACCGGCAACCATAACTAAGAATACTACGGTCCAAATTATATTCGAATTAGATATATCAACATTAAATAATAAGCCACCGGATATCCCTATTTTGACGGCTCCAGTTGATAATGCTAAAAGTCAGGCTTTAAAATTAAATTTGACTTGGACCGCTACAGACAAAGAACTCGATCCACTTACCTATATTGTTACTGTTAAGAACGGAACAACTGATGCTGTAACAACTTACAAAGATATTAAGACTACATCACTTGAGATTTCAGGTTTAAGCTACAGTACAAAATATTATTGGCAGGTAATTTCATCTGATGGTATCAATACCCCTTCAAACAGTGTTACAAATACTTTTACAACACTAGCATTTCCTAATCCGAGATTTTTATATGTGAAAAAGGTGAATAGCAATAATGTTATTTTTACAGCTGACGAAGCTGGAAATGAATTGCAATTGTCCTCTTCTGAAGTGAATAGCTTTCGACCTAGAAAAAATTTACAAATAAAAAAAATCGCCTATGTAAGTTCAGATGGATCCCAAAATCAGATTTATACCATGAATCCAGACGGCTCAGGAATTTTTAAAGTAACAAATGCTATACCAATTGCCGGATTCAATATGGAGCATATCAATTATAGTTGGAGTACAAACGGAAGTCAGCTCATTTATCCAAACTTTGATAAATTATATCGAATTAATGCTAATGGTAGCGGATTAGTAGAATTATTCAAGACACCAAACGGAAAATTTATATCAGAGTGTGACTGGAGTCAAGATGGAACTCAAATTGTACTTAAAGTAAACGATATCTCCGGATATAATGTTGAGATTTATGTGATTAATGCCTCAGGAATTATTCAATATCAAGTGCTATCAGGATTGGCAGGTGCCACAAGCGGTTTGCATATTTCTGTAAATAACCAAAGTATTGTTTATACAAGAGATGTTTCAGGTTACCAAAGCTCAAATTACAGAAGACTAGATTCTCGAATTTTTATTTATAACCGATCTACTAATTCTTCAACAGAAATTGATACAAGTAAACCAGATGGATTTAATGATCTTGATGTGAAATTTTCTCCAAATGAGGCTGAAGTGATATTTACCAGCACTTCTAATGATGGAATTTCTGTCAATAACATTGTAAAAGCAAGTATCAATGATGTAGATACGCGTGCTATTTTATTTGCCGGGGGCTCTATGCCGGAATGGAAATAGATTTTACATCTCCTTTATTAAAAAAAATGTCTATCAGTTTCCGATAGACATTTTTTTTTGAGATATTCCTCTCAGAGGCATAACGTAAGATGTAAAAAAAAATATTTGTACGGTAATTCTAGTATGAAACAGTTCTTAAACTCGATTGGCAAAACCCAAAAAAATAATTATCTTTGCCACACAACTACCTGCCATAATGCAGGCTTCACAACTAGACTACATGAGTTCAGATACTTCAAAAAGATATGCACTTCGCGGTGTTTCGGCATCCAAAGAAGATGTTCATAATGCCATAAAAAATATTGATAAGGGATTATTTCCACAAGCTTTCTGCAAAATTGTTCCTGATTATTTAACCCAAGACGAGGAGTATTGCCTCATTATGCATGCTGACGGGGCAGGAACTAAATCCTCTTTGGCATATATGTATTGGAAAGAAACTGGAGATATTTCCGTTTGGAAAGGCATTGCTCAAGATGCTTTGATCATGAATATTGATGATTTATTGTGCGTGGGAGCAACGGACAATATTCTGCTGTCATCTACTATTGGAAGAAACAAAAATTTGATTACCGCCGAAGTAATTTCTGCAATTATCAACGGAACCGAAGAACTGATTAAAGAATTAGATTCTTTTGGGGTAACCATACATTCTACAGGTGGTGAAACGGCAGATGTAGGCGATATTGTTCGAACAATAATTGTAGATTCAACAGTTACGGCTCGAATGAAACGTTCAAAAGTTATTGATAATGCCAACATTAAAGCAGGAGATGTCATTGTAGGATTAGCTTCTTTTGGTCAGGCCACTTACGAGAAAAGCTATAATGGCGGAATGGGAAGTAACGGATTAACATCAGCGCGACATGATGTTTTCGGGAAGTATCTGGCAACAAAGTATCCTGAGAGTTTTGATGCTGCAGTTCCTGAAGAATTAATTTATTCCGGACAAGTAAAATTGACAGACTCCGTTGAAAATTCACCAATCGATGCAGGACAGTTAGTGCTTTCGCCAACCAGAACTTATGCGCCAATTATCAAGAAAATTTTAGACCAATATTCTTCTAATGAAATTCACGGAATGGTTCATTGCAGTGGTGGAGCTCAAACTAAAATATTACATTTCGTAGAAAATTTACACATTATAAAAGACAATTTATTTCCGGTTCCGCCATTGTTTCAGTTAATTCAAGAACAATCTAAAACGGATTGGAAAGAAATGTACCAAGTTTTCAATTGTGGTCACCGTATGGAAATTTATGTTCCTGAAGCTGTTGCACAAGATATTATTGCGATTTCAAAATCGTTCAATGTTGAAGCACAAATCGTAGGTAGAGTAGAAGCTGCTACGGCTAAAAAACTAACTATTACCAGCGAATACGGAACTTTCGAATATTAAAAAGCTTCAATTGAAATTGATTTTTCAATCTTTCAATTCTTTAATCTTTAAATTTTTTATCTATGTACGAATTGGTTTTTTGGAAATATCTTGAGGGAATTTATCTCAACCATCACGAAATTTATGAAGCAATTTCAGAAGAACAAGCTGAAATTGAAGGCCTTGAAGAACTTCCTGTTCAAGTAATCTTGAATAGAATCGCCTCAGTTTTTTCCAAATGGGAAAAAGTAGACGAGAAAAGTTGGAAAAACAACAGCGGAGTGGGTGCTTTTCACATCCGAACGACGCCTCAAAGTATAAAAATTGATTGTTATGGCACGGAAGGAAAAACAATGGATTCTTTAGTGAATATAATGGATGAATTCAAATGTCCGCTGTATGATCCGCAAGTTCCAGAGCGTCATGACGAAATGAATGAATAAAATTGTTAGGAGCTAATCCAGCGCTCCGTTACAATCCTCCTTTAAAAAAAATATTTTTCTAAGTCCTGAAAGGAGCTTCCGTTGGTCGCTCTTTCAGGACAAGAAAAATTATCTTTTTTGCAGTCGGGATTTTCACTACGATCTGGGCTAAAGCAATCAGTGATGTTTAACCCAAATTAGTTTAAAATCAACTTATTTTACCGCTGGTTTATTCAGAAGAATGGGTTCTCCAAAACCAATTTGCTCTAGCTTTTTCAGTTGTGTTTCAGCATCACCCACCACTAAATAAATCATTTTATCAGCATTCAAATACTTTTCTGAAAGCTTTTTTATATCGCCAATAGTGCTGTTTTTTGCAATGTTTTCGTGCTGTTTCGCATAATCATCGGCATAATTGTAGTTGCTGATGTCGTAGAGCATTTCCAGTTTAGAAGACAAGGTTTCAAATGCTCTGGCATTACTTTTTATTAAATAACCTTTCGTTACTTCAAGATCATTCTCCGTAAAGTTTTTTCCATATTGCGATACAATTTCTTTGATTAAACTTACGGATTCAAGCGTTACATTCGAACGTACACCACTTGAAACTATAAATGGACCTTTATTAGCAGAACCATTAAACGAAGAATTGATGCCATACGTATATCCTTTTCCTTCGCGTAATTGTTGCGTCAATTGTGAGGCAAAACTACCACCACCCAATCGGTAGTTCATAATTTGAACAGGATAAAAATCTGCATCAGTTGCGGCAAGGGCAGGATAACCAATTCGGATTACCGATTGTTTTGCACCCGGAACATCATAAAAATAAATTTTTGAGGAAGCTATCGTATTCGTGACAATGGGTTTAGGAACCCTAACTTTTTTAGCCGCCCAATTTTTATTTAAAGTCGCTAATGAATTGGTCACCTCCGTTTTTGCAATAGCACCAACAATTTGGAAATTAGTCGCCGAAGGAGCTATATTTTTTGCATAATAATTTTTCAAATCATTCATAGTAATGCTGTTTACAGAAATTTCAGTACCAATGCGATTATTCGCTAAAATAGATTCATTGCCATAAAGTAATTTCTTGAATTCATTTCTGGCAATACTATTCGGATCTGCTTTCTGTTGTGTGATTTGGCTTAAAGTACTTTGTTTAATCAAATCAAATTCTTTTGCGTCCCAGCGCGGCTGTAATATTATTTCCTGAACTAATGCCATAGTTGCATTGTAATTTTTAGCTAAGGTATTTCCTGATATAAATATAGATTCATCACTTGCATACGCTCTAATGGTTGCTCCCAGACTTTCAATTGCATTTTCTAGTTGCTGTGGAGTCTTGTTTTTGGTTCCTTTTGTCATCAGTTCTGCCAGCATGTTAGAAACTCCTATCTTATTTGCTTCTTCAAGCAACATTCCCCCTTTTATTTGCATTTGAAATTGAACAAGCGGCACTTCGTGGTTTTCAATACCTAGAACATTTAGACCAGATGACAATTTGCTTTTCCACACCGATGGTAATTTTACATCAGGACTTTCTCCATAAGTCGGTTCTATACTTCGATCAAATTTAGAAGGTGTTTTTTCATACGTTGCCGCGATGCTGGCATCAAACGAATCTTCTTTTCCTTCAACGATTTTTTCCTCAACAACTGCGGCTAATGTTGAACCCTCCAAGATTAAATTGGCTTCTCCTTTTGGAACAAAACTAGTGGCAACAAAATGTTTTCCTTTGATGTATTTTTGATACACACGCATTACATCTTCGGTAGTTACGGCTAGAATATTTTTCACATCTTGATTGATGTAATCTGGAGTTCCTGCAAAAATTTCATATTGTGCGAGCTGAAACCCTTTTCCTAATACACTAGATAAATTTGTGTAAAAAGCAGTTTCTTGTCCCGCTTTAATTCGGTTCAAATCTTGTTGTGAAATTCCTTCGGTTTCAAAGTTTTTAAAAGCTTCGTCAACACCGTTTATTACTTCATTCAAATTTGTTTTTTCAAAAGCTGTTACGCTCAACATGTACTGGCCTGCTATTTCTGAATTATATTGGAAAACTTCCGTGGCATCCGTTAATTTTTTATCCTCTACTAAGGTTTTATATAAAGGTGCTTTTTTACCTTTTGAAAGATAACTGGCCAAAACTTCCAAAGCATAACTGTCAGGATGGTATTCGTAAACCGAAGGCCATGTTAGCGTGAGTTGCGGCAATTTGGCAAAATTATCTTCATAATACAGTTTTTTGGTCTCGGTCAATATCACGGACTGTTTTTCCATTTTTGGAATTACCTCGCCACGTTTTATTTCACCAAAGTATTTTTCGACCCAAGCTTTAGTTTGTTTAACATCAAAATCTCCAGCAATTGTTAATGTCACATTATTGGGTACATACCAGCGATTGTAAAAACTTTTTACATCTTCTAATGTTGCATTTTGTAAATCCTCTAAAGAACCAATAACATCCCAACTGTACGGATGCGTTGCCGGATATAAATTTTTAGAGATTACTGAAAAATTATGCCCATAGGGTCTGTTATCATAACTTTGTCTTTTCTCATTTTTCACGACCTGCTTTTCTTTGGCTAAAACTGGTTCTGTAACTGTATTGATAAAATAACCCAATTTATCAGCCTCGGCCCAAATCATTTTTTCTAATGCATCTTTAGGAACGGTCTGATAATAATTAGTGCGATCTCTGCTGGTAGAGCCATTGGCTCCAGCCCCACCAATGCGAGCGCTCATTTTATCAAGACCTCCTTTTCCTAAGTTTTCCGATTCCAAAAAAAGTAAATGCTCAAACAAATGCGCAAATCCTGTACGGCCTGCTTTTTCTCTGGCAGAACCTACATGACTCGTCAAAGCAACGGCAACCACAGGATCTGAACGGTCGATATGCAAAATAACTTGTAAGCCGTTTTCTAAGGTAAATTTTTCAAATTCTACTTTGAATTCTTTTGATTTTTGATTTTGGGCTTGAGATGAATAAGTACAAATAAGCACCATAAAGCACATTAATAACTGTGTTGGTTTCATTTTTTAGATTTTGGTTCAACGTTATTTTTACAGCAAAGATCATTTTTGCTTTAGACACTAAATGTAAGAAAAAATATAGTGATAAAGTATTAACAGGTATTAAGTTGGATTATTGAGGTAATGGTCAGTAATCACAACACAAGCAATATGAGTGATTGTGAGTGTGACAAGAAGAATATTTACTGTTGTATTCCTTTATGGTTTATATTTGAACGTCTTTAGTTCTTAACTCTAAATTGAATGCCAATATGGATTTTGACTTTTCCCATTCCCTTGTCCTGGAGGACGAAACTGTAATGTTACGGTCTTTGCAGGAGTCTGATTCCGAAAATTTATTAGAGATTTCCATGAATGAACCGGAAACTTGGCAATATTCTTTGATTCGTGCCAATGGCAGGGAAAATTTGGAAAAATACATTCAAATTGCACTAAAAGCACGTGCAAATCAAACGGAATTTCCCTTTATTATTTTCGATAAAAAATCAGGAAAGTATGCAGGAAGTAGTCGTTTTTATGACATTAATTTAGAATTCAAATCGCTGCAATTGGGCTATACTTGGTATGGCAAAGCATTTCGCGGAACCGGATTAAATTCCCATTGTAAATTTTTATTATTGCAATTTGCCTTTGAAACTTTAGGAATGGAACGCGTTGAATTTCGGGCGGATTTTAATAACAAACGAAGTATTGCCGCGATGGTGAATATCGGTTGTACAATAGAAGGTGTTTTACGGGATCACATGCCTACGCTGGGAAGTGAAGCCAGACGCGATACTATTGTATTGAGTATTCTAAAAAAAGAATGGATAACCGAGGTTAAAGAAAATCTAAAAAATAAATTATAGGAATTCGTGGTTGTTTGTTTTAAATCATTGGATCACCACCACCTTTTCTATAACCAATAAGTTGTCGGTATTTGGATTCGGTTTCCTTCAATTCTTCTTCCATTTGTTTGTATTTGCTGATGTCTTTTATAGTGACAACCGCAGCTACTACATTGTTATTTTGATCGACTAATGGACGGCCGCTTATCAACACTCTTTTCTTTTCCTGAGCCACCGGGTTCCAGAGGATTATTTCAATATCTGTTGTAACTTCACCACTTAATGCGCGCTCCATAGGCAAGTTTTGCGAAGGGAAAATAGTTTTTTCATCTGGAAAATACAACTCGAAATGATTACTTAAATTGGTAGATATTTTATCGTCTTCTTCAATTCCAAAAATGGCATTAGCCATATTATTGGCCATAATTATTTTCTTGTCAGCATTTGCCACAATAATTCCTTCACTGATATTTTCGACTATTAATCGTAATTTTTCTTCATTTTCATAAAGGTCATCAATCGCATTTTGTTGTTTGTCTTCTAGTTCTACAAGTTCCGTTACATTGCGTCCCACAGAATAAAAAATACTGTGATCCGGATCAATAGTACTATTCCAGTCGAGCCATTTATAGGAACCGTCTTTACAAAGGAACCGCGTTCTGAAATTGATAATTGATTCCCCTTGCAAATGTCTTTGCATCACTTCGCTGGCTGTTTGTTTGTCATCAGGATGAATTAAATCTAAGAATTTCATTCGATTCATGTCGTCTTGATTGAAACCTAGTGTTTTGGTAAAGGCAGGATTTATTTTAATAAAATGCTCATCTTTTGCTACGGTTAAAATATCAAATGCCATATTGAAAAACATATTGGATATTTTTAAAGATTCTTCATTTTTAATTAAATCCGAAACATCTCGCGCAACCGCATATATAATCCCGGTTTGAATATCAATAGTAATGGTCCAGTCTAGCCATTTGTAGGAACCATCTTTTAGGCGTTCTCGAACTCTATGTGTGACCACAGAATCACTGATTCTTAATTTATTGATGCCTTCCATGAAAATTCCGGCATCGTCAGGATGTATAAAGCTTAAAAATGGTTTGTTGATTATTTCTTGCTGTTCATATCCTAAAATTCTGGTAAAAGCAGGATTGACTTTTACAAAACTCTGATCTTTAATTACCACAAACATATCAAATGACATATAGAAAAAGGTGTTTGCAATATTCAATGCATTTTCTATTTCTTTTTTGTCGGTGATATCGCTGGCAACAGCATACAATAACCCACTTTTCACTTCAGGGAATACAGACCAGCTAAGCCACTTGATAGATCCGTCTTTGCAAATGTATCGGTTTTCAAATTTAATGGATGAGGCGCCGGTTTGTAGTTTGAGTACTTCTTTTTTAGTAATTGCAATATCATCGGGATGTGTGAATTCTAAGAAGTTTTTGCTTAATAATTCTTCTTCGGTGAAACCTAAAATTTTACTAACAGCCGGATTTACTTTTATAAATTTTTCCATAGAAGAAATAATCATCATATCAACCGACATCCTAAAAAAGGTATCTGCGGCTTTAGAGGATTCTTCTAGTTTCTTTCTTTCGGAAATATCAGTTAAAATTCCACCAATAGCGTAAATGCGTTTAGCAGAATCATACAAAGGAAATTTAACCGCTATGTAGGTATGTTTTCCGTCCGATTGTTCAATAATTTCTTCTGTTTTCAATTCTCTTGATGCTTTCAAAACTTCAAAGTCGGTATTGCGATACGCATCTGCAGTCGCGGCAGGCAAAAAATCATGATCTGTTTTCCCTATAATTTCTTCATTTGAAATTTTAAATAAAGATTCAAATTGTTTATTAATCAGCAGATAGTCTCCATTTATTTTTTTAATAAATATGGGACTCGAAGTAGTATCAATAATTGATTGGAGCAATTGTTTGTTTTCGAGAAGTAAATTTTGAGAAATATTTTTAGCACGAAGTTGTGCCCGAATAATAAAATAAACAACGGTTAGCAAAATAACAGAAAGAATAATCAAAGCAATTTCGATCCAATTTAATGAAGTATCTAAAGCTGGATTTCTTTTTTTATCAATCCTTAAAATAAAAATCCAAGCTATAGCAAAAACAACAAATAGATTGATTACAAATCCAATGATTATTTTTTTTTCTAATGATAATTTCATACTCGAACAATATCTAAATTAATTCACTTTACTTTCCTTATTTAAATTTAATAAATTATATAAGTACATGAAAGTTAGTTATTTAAATTGAATTGACAACTATTTTTTTTGTTTTAGTTAGGTGGTTAAAAAAAGCGAAAAAGGCAAGGGAAGGCTTGCTTATTTTCGCTTTTTTGTATAAGTTGTTCTTCTTAGGAAATAATTTGAGACTCTACATTTTAGTGTAACGGATCGTACGTTTAGCTTAATTTTTTTAATCGATGCAGGAACTGAATTAGTTCAGAATCACATTTGTTTGACAAAATCTAAAAAGACTTTTTTATGAAGTTCTAAGTCTAGGTCAGGTGAAATGGATACACGTACGATATAATCTTTGTCACCCTCTTTAGTGGTTCCCTGCGTTGATGTCGCCGGCACTGTCCAATATGATCCTTTTAACTGTCCATAGCTCACACAAAATTTACTTTCATTGGGAATTTCTGTAATCATTAAATTGATTAACATAAGATTTAGCTTTCTTTTGTGCGCTTCTTTTTCTTCCGTTGTAGTGCCTTGACTAGGAAGGTCTAATGAAAAAACGGAAGGTGTAAATCCTTGTTCTGCTAATGCTGCTGAAACAAAATTGATTTTAGCTGCCGGTAAAGTTTCTTTTATAAAGTTTACAAATTCATTTGTATTATCATAAGCATCCTTAATTCTTTCATTCATTGAAGGCAATTGTTTTGCTAAAATTTCCATTTGAAGATTGGTAGCTCCATTATCACAAAGTTTTAGATGTAATTCAATTTTTTGCATCAATTCTTTCGTTTTTATATTTCCCACACAATAGCCTGCAGTACATTTTCCGCCACTTGGAAACTTGGATCCGCTTACGTATGAAATAGTTCTAATTGGGGATAATATATCTTTTTCACCTAAAAAATGTACGTTAGGACAAAAGGTTTGATCTAAAACAAAAATAGGATCGATGGCAATTGCACCAGCTGCAGTTTTACGTTGTTTACTTAATGCAGCGCTTAATTTTATAAGATCCGGAACTTCAACTCTGGGATTGGTTGGAATTTCAGCAATGATGATTGGAATTGCATCTTCATTGGCAATTTTATCTAAAAGAAGAGCAATACTGCTCACCATATCTTCACCACCATCAACGAGTAAATCTAGTATTTCAACAGAGTCAATACTAGCTGCTACTCTTCTGGCTTGGTCATTTGTCCCACCATAACAATTGGGCGGAACAATAATTTTGATTGCCTTTCCTTTGTGGTTTTCTTTTGCATCGTGAATTAGTCCCATGACAACTGCATATTGCATTGATAGTCCACTTGAAGCAACTAGTGCTTTTATGGTACTTCCGGTAATGGTTGCAATCGAATCTAAAACTAGCGCTTTATTTTTTTCGATGTTATTTTCTTCTGGTTCTAAAGAAGATTGCGCAGTTAGAATTTTTAACGCGGCCAGACAATTGGCTGGTGTCATTGCAATCGTCTCTCTTCGTCTAACGTGCTGTATTTTTGAGATGTAACTCTCGTTTTGTTTGCCATTAATAACTAAAAGACTTCCAAATCTAGGATGAATATTAATGAAAAAGTCACTATTTTGGGTTAAACTAAAAAAACTAATTTCATTTTGCTGTGCAATGAAAATGGTACTTCCGTCAAAATTGGGAATGGCTGATGCTGTCTCCGCTTTTTTTAATTCAAACTCATAGCCATAAATGCGCTTCAATACTTCAATATCAAAAAATTCTGGCAATTCACCTGTATAAACGATTTGAGTATTTTTACCAATTAATAAATTTTCCCTTAACACTGCCAAAATAGGAGTTGTTTTAGATGAAAAGCTAATTATATTTTCCGGTTTTATTAAATGTAAGTGAGCAATTGCCCACTCTAAAATACAAGATAATGGATGACCCAAACGAATGTAATCGTAAGCTGTAGGTAACGCTTCTAGTGCCTTTGGTTCAGAAATATTAGCATTAAACAAGATTTCAAACTGGTCTAAAAATTGGGTTTTCGCCAATTTTTCTTCATAAATATCCAGTCGGTGTGTTGTTAGATTCAACCAGCCACTTGGCATATTTTCTAGCACATCCTTAATGTAATTTAGTATTTTATTTTCTTTCATAATTTCCACTTTTAGATAAAGTGGTAATATACAGTAATTAGATTTATTTAAAAGGATAACAAGCGGTTTTATTATATAAAAGCGGTTGTCAGTTTGATTGAATATTGAAGAAAAAATCTCCAGAGGAACAATTGTGGTGTATAAGTTAAAAGATGTTTTTGATTTTAAAATAATGTAAAAATTACTAAGAAATAGAATTAATCTAACAGTGAGTCTCAATAGTAAATTTGCAATTAATTCCCACGGTGACTGCTACCTCTTAAGCAATAAGAATAAAACAATGACTTATTTTTTTTACCAAATAAGTCATGTAAGTTTAAGTTTCGATTGTGTTAGCCTTATGTAACTTAAATAATCAGAAGGTCATTTAAGGTTTAATTCTTATGGGACTTATATGTAAAATATTATTTCACTCATTTTTTAGTATGACATTAAATACGTCCAACTATTTAAATATTCTATAACCAAAGAGTCTGTCTATTTGTTTTAAATTGATAAAAACAGAAAATAATAACAGTACTTCTTTGTGTCCTAATGTTGCTGTACAAATTACAAATCTGCACTATCCTTTAAATATAACAGGCTCCTAAAGTCTAAAAATTGTTGTTTGGACAACTATTTTACTTTGTAACCAATTCATCCGGCATTATTGTAACAGGAGCTGCGAGACTAATAAAGTCAATTATTACGAGCTTAATATAATGTGTGGCGTAATTCTTTAAATTAACTTTATGCTCTATTTTTGAATAAAGTTTTATCCACTGACCAGAAGCCACCTCCTTTAATCAACAAAAAAACACTTCCTAAAAGCATTGCCCAGTCCGTTCTGCTTCCATGCATCATTTCCCAAAACCCTTTTTCTAGATACACTTCTGATTTAGTCGCGGCAAATGCTACAATCATTATGATAATAAATGGAATACTTGCTAATCGTGTAAGTAACCCCAAGATAATTAAAATGCCACAAAATATTTCTAATAGGCCTACAAAACTTCCCAGAAATTCGGGAGAGGGCAAACCAATTTTTTCAAATCGTCCCGCTCCACGTAAGGCAGGGAATAGAAACTTCTGTATGCCTTCTGATAAAAACACTACTCCAACAATCAAACGGATTATGATTGTGGTTTTTGAATTGTCTGTGTGAATGAGTTTTTTGAACATTTTATTTTTTTATTGGAGATTGTCGAACTGTTGGAATTTGAACATTAAAAAAAGGTACTTTCTCCATTGCATGGCAACTGTTGCAATTGATAGTCATAGTTTTAAAATTTTCATTAAAAATTGAAGTGTCTTTTTTCTCTAATGATTTTTTCATTTTTGGCAGAACATAAGTCAAAAAATGCTCAGCAGATTTTGCTCTTTTAGGTCTTCGTTCTAATCCATTTTCAATTGCGATATTTATTTTTTTTATTTGATATTCAGCATATTCCCAATTTTGATCTTGTCCTGCCCAATACAGTTCTTGGTATCGATAACCTGTTTCTACCATTGCATTGTCAAAGCCTCTAAATTGTTTTTCAATGGTTGTAATTTGTTCCTTTTCGGTTCCTTTTATCCATTCGCCATGTGTGGTTTTTTTTTGTGTCTTTTGATTACAAGAAAAAAGTCCGAGAATGGTTAAGAGAATAAATACTTGTTTCATTTTTGTCATTTTATTGTATGCACTGTTTAGCACAAGGTAACGCATCAGGTCAGTTTTTCCTAAACATAAGGATGAAAACTTGTAATCTACTGACGTTGCAAGAAATTTTTTCCAATAAGGGATCAATACAAACGGCAAAAATAGAGGGGCTAACAAATCTACCCCCTTTTTAGCATTTGTAAAATGATGGGATAAAAAAATAGTTTAAGGATGAAAATTAGTATTATTAAACTTCTTCTTTTTTGAAAAGTACAGCGAATTTTTTAACAACAGGAAGTTTACGTCAGGAATACAATATTTTTATTTTTAAAAATTATTTTGCAAATAAACATTCTCTTTTTAATTCCGCCAAGTCTGTTTCGTATTTCATTTCTAGTTTCGCTCTTTCATACGCATTCTGGGAATGTTGCATAGCGGCTTTCTTTAAATCAAAATTATCAATAGTTGCAAGGGTTTTAAAGGCTTTTTGAAGGCGAATCATAACTTCAATATTACCAGCTCCATCACGTGCAATAGGTCTAAAAGCATCTTCAAATAAATCGGCAATGATGATCTCTGGTACAGCAATCCTATCATAAACATCTTTTTGAGAGCTTGTATCTTGTATTGGGTTACTCCATAATGAAAACATTCGAACGTAACTACCTACAATTTGTATAGCGGTACCGGGATCGTTTACTGCGGGTGATAAAGCGCGGCTGGCAATCTCACTTAACGTAATCAATCCAAAACGCGGGTCTTCATCAAAATAGCGCATAGTACCAATAGTAAAGGCACTTTTCATCTCCTGATAATCAGGTTTTTTTGAAGCTTTTGTCTTAATTACTAGATAAAACAATGGTTTGTCTTTTGTTGCAAAACTACCTGGAAGAGTATTTACCGTTATGAAAGCATCCCATGTTTCGGCAATTTTTTGCAGTTTGAACATGTTTATTTGCTGTACATAGCCGGTGACATCACTGTAAATAGCGAAGCCTCTTTCTTGGTTAGGATTTATCGCAACACCGTTTAAGGTTGGTGCTTCTAATCGGGCTTTTATGGCATTCGCGGTTGCCTCTTCCACTAGTTTAATGGTATGTCCCATTCGACCAAGCTTTGAAATACGTTCTACCCAACGCAAAAAAGTAACAATTACCAACGTAAAAAAAAGTAAAGTGAAAAGAAACAAAATGAAGTGACCCGCTTTACCATAATAACCATTTTGTAATGCTACCATGGCTACTATACTATATATAAATGATCCTATGAAAACAGAAAGTGCATTTTGCGAAACATCATCAGCAGTAATTAATTTAAATGAACGTGGAGTGGCAGTGTTACTTGCTGCCGAATAAGCTGCTATCATTGAACCTACGGCAAAAATAGAAATCACCAGCATACTTCCTGAAATAGTGCTTAATAAATTTGCTAATGACTCGGTTTTAATTTCAGGAACTAAATCGTTAAGATCACTACTGTCCGCTATACTAGCCAGCAATGCCGCAAAAACAGATAATATGCAAAAAATTAATGGCCTAAACCAAAGTTTTTCTTTCAAGCGATTCAAAGCAAAAAGGATATTTTGTTTCATAGGAATTGTAGGGTACTTTACTTAGTGCATCTATTTGAATAAATGAAAATTGGGCAACGTAATGATGATACTTTATTTTAAAATAAAAATGCGATCTTTATTACTACAAATGTGTTTCCTTTTTGAATTTTAATAAATAGAGTTTAAGATATTTTATTTTACTATATGGAATTTAAGTATTTGTGTAAATTGATTAATTTTTGAGCATTTATTTTTTTTAAATGAAGCAAATATAATTATAAAGTTGCACACGAATAGAAAACAAATATTAAAATTCATCTTATATATAGTGTTTCAGCATTGCTTTCTATCTGTAAAAGATAAATTAAATTTAATCGAGCAAATTGACGCTAGAAAGCTAGATTATTATAAAAGTCAAGTTTTTAAAACGATTTAAAACAAACTAATTTATCAAAAGATATATATCTTTTTGTCAAAAGATGTACATCTATGTGATAAAAGATGTACATCTACTAAGGAGAAGATGTACATCTTTATAATTAATAGCATTGTTCTTTATAAAAAGAAGTCTTGACCAAACTAATATACCATTATGATCAGGTAGTTTTCTAAACATTGCCACAAAAAGATATTAACTCCAAAATTGTTACAGGATATAAGATACAAGAAACTTCACTGCAATAATGCGAGATAAGTCTAAAAGAGTTGCGTGACTAGACCTATTAAAAGCATTAAATATTTGTTTTTACTCCTTATTTTTTAACTTTAACGCTATTTGATTATAGTTTTATTGGATTCAAATAAAAGAATCCAATAAAACTAAAAAAAAACTCTTTTTAAAAAATACCTAAACGAACACTTGGTGTATTTACTCGTACTGGAGTGTTTATAGTAGGACGATTTGTACTTCTGTTATAATGCCTTCTGTTATCATATTCATAATAGTAAAACCGTGCGTTGCTGTAAAAATAATCACTGTGGTGATCGTGATTGCAATGATGCTGATGCTCGGCGTAAGCATCTTTTTTGCCTTGAATGTAGGCGTGATATGCTTTTCGGTTATTCTTTTTTAGTTGTTTTTCGTATTTTTTTTGTTCTTGCCAAAAGGCTTTATCTTCGCTTTGATTTTTTGCTTTGTATTCTTGCTCATATTTTGCATCTTCTGTAGCGCGTTGCTGGTAATAGGCTAATGCTGATTGGTCAGTACCTTTTTTTGCAGTAGTGGCTTCATCGTTTTCTTGTGCAGTGCTATTTATGCTAAAGCTAAATATAACCAAAATGAGTGCAATTTTAAGTGTGTTCATAATTTTAAATTTTAAGGATTATCGACTGCCGTTTTAGTGACAGCTTTCGCTAGTAAGACAACTCACAAACAAATTACCCTATCTTTGTATAGATTATAATTTTAAACTTATTATAATACGTATTTTTAAAGGATGTTTTCTTCGTCGGTTTAACAATTAAATCAAAAAAAATCTTAAAGTGAGTCGCTATTGCACAAGTACAAGGGCAACTTTTTAAATTTAAGAATACTGATTGTTGTTAGGTTTAGAAACAAAAATATAGAGAATAGCATTTTGTTGTGTGGTATAATTGTATTGTACATAATTGCGAGGGCGAATTTTATTGCGTTTAAATTTTAGTAAATAGAATTTTTCGTAGCAAAACATTTGAATTGTAATTCGTTTTTTATCAGCATATTGACATAAATAAATCTTTTGTGCTGGATTCCCAAAGCACTAAAAAAGTACCTGATGATGCCCGGTTGTTTGGGTTGAATTAGAAAAATTGTGTAGTGGGTATTTGAATTGTAAGGCGTAAATACATGCCAAGAGATTTTTTTATTCTAAAGACAACTAAAATTATCCTATGTTTGATCAATATTTAAATCTCTCAAATTATGATTCATAAACTGTTTTCTCCAGCTTCTTGGTCTGCTAATGCAACGGATTGGGCTTCCCTTATTTTACGACTAACATTTGGTTTATTGATGCTGAGTCATGGTATTCCAAAACTGATGAAGTTAATGAATGGCAGCATGGAATTTGGGGATCCAATAGGCATTGGAGTTCCAGCATCATTGACCCTGACTGTTTTTGCCGAAGTGTTGTGTTCCTTATTTATAATTCTAGGATTATGGACCAGATTAGCATTAATTCCGCTTATAATTACAATGGCAGTTGCGGTATTTATTGTTCATATTAATCACGATTTAGGAACAATGGAACCAGCGTTATTATATTTTTTGGCTTATTGTTCGATGTTTTTATTAGGAAGTGGTTCCTTTTCTATTGATGCCCTTTTGAAAAAAAGAGCATAAACCAATTTTCCTTTTCCTGTAATTTCAAGCTGTTAGTAGTATTCAATTTATTAAATGCATAAAAATATAGCTATGAATATTATGAAAGTTGTTGCACTTTTATATTTAAAACCAAAGCGATGTAAGCTTACAAATCAAGCTATTTGAGTTCTATTTTTTTATTTAAACATAAGTGAAATTTTAATAATTATGCGGAGCGGGTTAATTCTAATAGCAGCATTTTTAATTATTAGGTTTTTGCGGTATAGTTAAAGTTTTTGCTTGTTGTGCAATTTCATAAAAGCAATAATTTCATCAAATCGATTACTCCAAGGCGAGAAATACTGAAGTACCATTGGGACGTGTTTTTTATTTAAGCGAATTGGCGTCACATGAGATTGAAATGGTTGTAAAGCAGCTACAAAACGATTGTTTGCAATTTTTATAGAATTATACGTTTTGTCTCCTACATAAATTAACAAAGGTGGTGTGTTTTTATTTAAAAAATAGATGGGAGAAGCATCTTTCCATTGTTGCGGATTTGAGGTCCATGTAGTACTATAATCATCCTTGTCCGTTGGTGGATTTTCTTCTAAATAATGTAGCATGTCCAGTCCTGCCGCATCATTGAGGATAATGCCAGCAATTGTACCCGTTTCAATACCATATTTAGGATTCATGACACTCAAAGCTGCTAGATGTCCGCCTGCTGAATGTCCCGTGATATAAATCTTAGTAGAATTCCCATTATGTTGACTGATATGCTCTTTTGTCCACTGAATTACGGATGCAATTTGTATGGCCATATCATCGTAATTAGCATTGGGACTCAACGTATAATTGGGGATTACAGTAATAATGCCTTTTCTGGCAAAATTTCTTCCCAATAAATCATACGTTCCTTTTCTACCACTGTTCCAATTTCCACCATGAATAAAGATTAAAACAGGTCTTGCCGTCGAATTTGATTTACTGGGAACAAAAATATTTAGCAGTGGTTCATCTGATTTTTTATTGAACGCTGTTAAATATGAAACGTCAGTTCTTTTTTTTGCACCGCAGTTAACCAGCAAAAGACCATTTAATACCAATAGTAAAACGATTAAGAAACGCATGTTTTTTCTACGAATATAATATAAAAATTTAAGGGTACTACAATCGACTTTGAAATATCAAACAAAATATGGAGGGTAATGTATTCTTAAATTTTAATGCCAATCGAAATAATTTTAAACAAAAAAGGCTGTCTTTTCGGACAGCCTCTTTGTGTTTATTTGTATTTGTTTAGTTGAATTGTGACGCTATGTATTCAATTAAGCTTTCATCACTCATTTTATTAGAAGTACTTTCTTTAGTCTCAACATTTTTGTATTGTGGAGTTTCACTCAAATATTTAATGAATTGTTCTTGAGCTGTACCAGGACCGGTTACATGCAATTCATCAACATTTTGCATGTGAGCAGTGATGTTTTTGAATAATTTGTGAAGTGAATCTCTTTCCGCATTATTAGCTGCATTCTCGCTGGAATTACCACCTTGACCTTCTTCTTGTTCGTGACCTAAAACAACGAATTCACCTGAATCTATACTTTCTCTACCTACAATAGTTGCATGATGTGTGTCCATCCAAACTCCAAATTGTTTTTTACCTTTTTCTGACATGATTATTTGTTTATTTTATTAATACTTATTTTACTAAATGGTGCAAAAAGCATGCCGCAACGATGTCATTATTGCAAAAGAATAGATGTCAATTATCCAGTTACATTTTAGATATATCAAGCTGAACAGCCGTTTGTGGTAGATCAGTTATAATAAAGAAACTGGACAAAATTACTAAAATATAGTTGTACCTCGATGATAAAGCGACTGATAAAATGGTAGTATCATTGATTTTTTATACTACAAATGAATTTAAATTGGAATTTATAAATTACGATTTTTGGTAGCCGACTATTTTAACTACAAAAATACGGACAACTTTTATTCTTTTATAGCGGTTGTATTTCAATTTAAAGAGGTTAATTATTATTACGTTATTTAGCTACGGGCATGGTACATATCGCAGAAATTAATTTAGGTTTGAGCTTTTCATTCACTCTAAAAAGTAGTTGAAAACGAGTAGTGTTTCTATATTTTACTTTTAGTTTCTAAAAATAGGATAGATTTTCCTGTTGGAATTGTAATTTTGTAATGGTTGCATTTTTATGCAAAGCAGACGAATCTTTAAAAACAAATAAAATGGAAGTAGAAAAAATAATAAAAGAAAAAAGAGGGACTATTGTCGACGTACGTTCCTATGACGAATTTATAGGTGGTCATGTTGCGGGTTCGATCAATATCCCGTTGAATGAAATACCACATAGAATGCAAGAAATACAGGAGCTAAAAGCGCCTTTGGTATTGTGCTGTGCATCCGGAAACAGAAGTGGACAGGCTCAAGTATTTTTAACTGCTCACGGACTGGAATGCTACAACGGAGGTTCCTGGATGGATGTGAATTATTATCAATCTCAAATAGAATAAAATGATAGACAGAATTAAAAAATTATTCGGCTTTGGTGCCAAAGTAAACTATCTAGATTTGATAGCACAAGGGGCCGTTATAGTAGATGTGCGTAGTAAATCAGAATATTTAGCAGGACACATTAAAGGTTCTATGAACATTCCTGTTGATACATTGCGCAATAATTTATTTAAGTTAAAAGATAAAAACCAGCCTATTATTACTTGTTGTGCTTCGGGAATGCGAAGGGCTTCGGCAAAAAGTATTTTGAAATCAAATGGCTTTATGAAAGTGTATAATGGCGGTGGCTGGAGTAGTCTCAAAAATAAAATTACAGCGTAAATGAGTAAATTTCAAATCGATAAATAATATAATTCTTATTATCAATTAGTTAATTAACAGTTAGTTATGTTCTAATATGTTTAATTTTATTGTGCTTAAAAAAGTAAGTACAGCGTTATATAGCGAAATATTGTTTGCAGTAATCGTTATTAAAATTAATCTTTAAAACTATCGTTATGAGAACTACCATCAGTAAAAATGAAGAAATTAAAGGGACAGTGCGCGCTACAAAAAACGCAGCACATGGATTGAGAGATTTATTTGAAGTTGGATTGAAAGACATTTATTGGGCTGAAAAAGTATTGACTAAAACCTTACCCAAAATGGTCAAAAATGCTTCATCACCGGAATTAGTGAACTCCTTAAAAAACCAATTAAGTGATTCTCACGAACATGTTTCCCGGTTAGAAAAAATATTTGAAGTGACCGGTATTAAGCCTGTTGCTAAAAAATGTGATGCTATGCAAGGAATATTAAAAGAGACAAATGATCTCATTAGAGAAACAGATGTTGGTATGGTCCGTGATGCCGGAATCATTGCTGCGGATCAAAAAGTAAAGCATTATGAAATTGCAACGTATGGGACTTTGCATGCTTTTGCAAAAACATTAGGGGAAAACAAAGCAGCTAATTTATTGTCGCTCACTCTTGACGATGAAAAAAGAACTGATGCAGCTTTGACCGGAATTGCAGTATCTTCGATAAATACGCAAGCTTATAAAGCGAATGCAATCACAAATGTAAAAATGTAGTTTTTGTGACTAGATAATAATTTCTATTTTTAAAATAAAAAAGCCTAAAGTAAAATAGGAACATGCCCCAAAAAGTTAGACACTATTTGGGGCTTTTTGTTTTGTTATTTCTAGTACAAACGAACAAACTATTTGAGCAATAATAAGTAGATTTAATTATAAATTTTGGTATGTCTTATATAAAAGAGTTGTCTTGTAAGGGAAGTAGTATCTTGTCCTAATCGTGCACTAAAAAGAATTTCTTCTGATAATGCTGCATAATAATTTTTTGAAATAATTGGTTTTTTCGTTTTATGGACTAGATGTAGCATTATAGGACAAAATAATTAAAACATAAAGTGTAGAAAATAAATAGAACTCCAACTAGTACATAGAAATCGATTTTTTTTAAAATCGCTTTAAAATTAATATGGTTATTTTTTTGCTGAAATTCAGTATTAAATTTTTCATTTATTGTAGATTCGGTTGGAAATATAAATCTAGCGATACTAAATCGTCTGGCTACAAGTATTTTTACGTGGTTTTATTTAGAAAGTAGATTGATGCGTTGATTTAAAAGTTAAATAGTACTCATTTAAATGGCTTCCTTTCTATCTTTGAAATATAAAAGGCAATACAATGATTTCCAATCGATTTATATATATTCTGTTATTTCTACTATCCTTCTCTGCAAAAGCTTCTTTTATTTTGTTGCCAATGGATGAAACCACACAACAAAATCATTTGAAAGCGTATGGAATCACGTTTTGGTGTCTGGAGAAAAATTACAAAGCAAGTTGGTTGCTCAATTACCGAGGTGGTTCATTTTTATTACCAGATGCGGCAGAAATACGAAAAGAATGTCAGATTAGGGGAGTAAGTTTTGAAATCGTTTCAGAAGGGGAAGAATTGATAATCTTAAATGAAATCTCTAGTCCTTCCCAAAATATGGAATCTGTTATTTTAGAGAAAGCACCAAAAATTGCAGTGTATACACCAAAAGGGAAACAGCCGTGGGATGACGCAGTAACAATGGTTTTGACCTATGCCGAAATTCCTTTTACCGCCATATATGATGAGGAAGTACTTGCAGATCAATTACTACTTTATGACTGGTTGCATTTGCATCACGAAGATTTTACAGGTCAATATGGGAAATTTTTCGGGGCATACAAAAATGTACCTTGGTATATTGAACAAAAGAAGGAGGCCGAAGCATTGGCACTAAAATTAGGCTTTTTAAAAGTTTCTGAAGAAAAAAGAGCAGTTACTAAAAAGATTAGAGATTTTGTAATAGGAGGTGGGTTTATGTTTGCCATGTGCTCTGCAACGGATAGTTTTGATATTGCTCTTGCAGCGGATGAGGTAGATATTTGTGAGGCTATGTTTGATGGGGATGCGAGTGAAGCAAATTACCAATCGAAGATGAATTATAGCAATTCTTTTGCTTTTAAAGATTTTATTTTAGAGCGAAGACCAGAACAATATGAGTTCTCGGATATTGATATGACTTCAAAACGTAAAATTCCGATGGAAAAAGATTACTTCACTTTAATGGAATTTTCGGCTAAATGGGATCCTATTCCCACTATGTTATGTCAAAATCACACGCAACTTGTCAAAGGATTTATGGGACAAACCACTTCATTTGATGCTGAACTTGTAAAATCAAATGTTTTAGTTCTTGGAACATGTGAACTAAATGGGGAAGCCCGTTACATTCATGGACAGAAAGGGAAAGGAATGTTTACTTTTTATGGCGGTCATGATCCGGAAGATTTTCAGCATCAGGTAGGCGATCCACCTACGGTTTTAGACTTGCATGCAAATTCACCTGGATACCGCTTGATTTTAAACAATGTTTTGTTTCCTGCAGCCAAGAAGAAAAAATTAAAAACTTAATTTTAAAAAGCCAATCACTACCGATTGGCCTTTTTTTTTAGCCCTGATGGAAGTGGCATCCTTTCTTTGCCTTCTTTAGGCAAAGAAAGATAAAACGGACAGCAGGAATAGCTCCAAATAATTGAAATTCAAAAAAAAAGCTACATTTTACTGTAGCTTTTGTGATTAAGTCAATAAATAATTAAACGCTTCCGTGTTCATTTTCCTTATCCAGATATTCCTGAACAATATCAATTGCATTAGTAACAACGTCGCTTAATGCAGTGATGAAACTTCCTTCCTCAGCACAGTTGATGGCATGTTTGATGGCTTCTGTTTCTTTAGGTATAATTTCATAGGTTACGGATCTTCCTGAATTTTTAATTCCTTCAAGAATTAGAGAGATGATTTCATCCTCAGTTCTTCCTCTTAAATATTTTTCTTGTCGGATGATGATGTGGTCAAACATTCTGGAGGCTATGTTAGCACATTCTATGATGTCTTCGTCTCTGCGATCACCAACTCCGGCAATAATGCCAATTTTTTTAGTGGCTTCAACACTTTCTAAGTAGTCTTCTACTCCTTTATAACCGGATGCATTATGAGCAAAATCAATTAATACTTTGAATTTTTTGAATTCAAAAATGTTCATTCGTCCTGGTGTTTGTGCAGCACTTGGAATAAAAGTTTGTAGAGACAAGCTGATATCTTCAGTTTTGAAACCCCATAAGTAACTTGCTAAAGTGGCTGCAAGAACATTGGCAATCATAAATTTTGCTTTTCCGCCTAGTGTCAACGGTACGTGAGTGGCACGTTCAATTCGGATTTTCCATTCTCCTTTTTTGATGGTTATGAATCCATTTTCATAAACAGCAACCGTTTTTCCTTCGGCACATAATTTTTTGATGAAATCATTGTCTTCACTTAAACTAAAATAAGCAACATTGCAATTTAGATCTTGGCCTATTTTTACACAATGTTCATCATCACCATTCAAAACAGCCCAGCCATCTTTTTTGATGCTTTTTACCACCGTGGCTTTTACTCTGGCTAAATCGTCTAAGGTGTGAATGTCACTTAAACCTAAATGATCTTCTTGAATATTAGTAATGATTCCAATATCGCAGCGGTTAAAGCCTAAACCGGAACGAAGAATTCCGCCTCTTGCAGTTTCCAGCACGGCAAACTCTACGGTAGGATCTCTCAAAATATATTCGGCACTGATAGGTCCTGTGGTATCTCCTTTTTCCATCATGTGATTTTGAATATAAATCCCATCTGATGTAGTAAATCCTACTTTGAATCCGTTATTTTTTACAATATGAGCAATAAGTCGGGTAGTAGTTGTTTTTCCATTGGTACCCGTAACGGCTATTATTGGAATACGACAGGATTTTCCGGGAGGATAAAGCATATCAATAACCGGAGCAGCTACGTTTCTTGGTAATCCTTCAGAAGGGGCGAGGTGCATTCTAAAACCGGGTGCGGCATTTACTTCTAGAATTACGCCGCCATTTTCTTTTAAAGGTTGTGTTAAGTTTTCGGCCATAATATCTACACCGCAAATATCCAGTCCAATAACTCTTGAAATTCTTTCGGCAAGAAAAATATTTTCAGGATGCATCATATCAGTTACATCAACAGAAGTACCTCCAGTGCTTAAATTAGCAGTAGATTTTAGGAATACAATTTCACCAATTCTAGGCACGGTTGCTAGGGTATAGTTTAATTTTTCGAGTAAATCCTCAGTATCTCGATCTACATCTATTTGGGTTAATACGTTTTCATGTCCGTATCCTCTTCTTGGATCCATGTTCGTAATATCAATTAATTGCTGAACGGAATCTGTTCCATTTCCAATTACGTGTGCAGGAACTCGTTTTGCAGCAGCAACTAATTTATTATCGATTACTAAGAGTCTAAAATCGAAACCAGTTATGAATTTCTCAACAATGGTTCGTTTTCCATATTGCTGTGCAAAAGCTAAACCGGACACTGCATCTTCCCAGTTGGTAACATTTATCGAGGCTCCTTTTCCGTGATTTCCATCTAATGGTTTTAAAACAATGGGGTAGCCAATTTTTTTAATAGTTTCAGCTAAGTCTTCTTCGTCTGAACAGATACTTCCACTAGCAACGGGAATCGAAGCCATATCGAGCATCTTTTTTGTCAGTTCTTTATTGCAGGCCATATCTACGGCTATGCTGCTGGTTTTGCAGGTAATAGTAGCTTGAAAACGCATTTGATTAATTCCGTATCCTAACTGTACTAAGGAATTTGTACCCAATCGTATCCAAGGAATATTTCGGGAAACGGCCTCTTCAACAATACTTCCGGTGCTTGGGCCAAGACGAACACGTTCTCGTATTTCACGCATTTTCTGCAAATCGGCATTCAAGTCATATTCCGTCCCCGCAATCAACGCCTCCGCAATGGTAACAGCAGATTCCGCGGCAAACATTCCCACATTTTCTTCGGTATAACTAAAAACGACATTATAAGTCCCTGGAGTTTTTGTTTCCCGGGTTCTTCCAAATCCGGTTTCCATGCCTGCCAAAGATTGTATTTCAAGGGCAATATGTTCAATTACGTGTCCCATCCAGGTTCCTCGTTCTACTCGGGAAAAAAATCCGCCACGGCAACCTTCTGAACAGCGGTGTTCAATCATTGAAGGAAACATGGCCTCAATACGTTCTTTAAATCCGTCTATTTTATTGGTAGGAAATTGTTCCATTTCCTCTAAATCCAACCGCATTTGGATTAATTTTTTTCTTTGGATACTCCAAATATTTGGACCACGAAGGGCTTGTACTTTTATTATTTTCATAAGACGGGAATGTTATTTTTTTAAAACAAAAGGGTTGAATCTGTTGCTGTTATTTTTATTTTTAAGCACTAAAAAAAAATCAGGACTCGATGTAAATATCCAATAAAAATAGGACAGTACAGAACTAAAGTATAGTTTTTTAAGATATGAATCAAAATTTATTCTTTGAAAAGTAATAAATAGTAGTTATCAATCTGATTTTTGAAAATAAACAGAAGTTCAACAGCTCTTTTTTTATCTTTTTAGTTATTTTTGCTGGATGAATATACTAGGAAAACTAATAATAATAGGCGGTGCGGTAGATAAAGGAAGTTTTGCCGAAGCTGATTTTGATAAGAATGCTTCAAATAATTTAAACTTTTTTGAAACTGGAATTCTTAAAAGAATCATCAGCGAATCAAAACATAAGGAATTGTCTCGTATTGAAGTAGTGACAACCGCTTCAGTTATCCCAAGGGAAATAGGACCAGAATACATAAAAGCTTTTGAATATTTGGAAGCTAAAAACATCGGTGTTCTTTATATTGAAAAACGGGAGGAAGCGGCCGATGAAGCTGTTTTAGAACGATTAAGGGCAGCTGATATTGTTATGTTTACCGGTGGTGATCAATTGCGCTTGACCTCCATTCTGGGAGGAACACCCTTTCATGATATTTTATTGGATAAATACCATAACGAAGAGTTTGTTTATGCTGGAACTTCAGCAGGAGCAGCAGCTGCATCAAACAACATGATTTATCAAGGAAGCAGTGGTGAAGCCCTATTAAAAGGAGAAGTTAAAATCACCAGCGGATTGGGATTAATTGATGGAGTCATTATTGACACTCATTTTGTGCGAAGAGGAAGAATAGGTCGGTTATTTCAAGCCGTTGTGAGTAACCCAAGAGTTCTTGGCATTGGATTAGGGGAGGATACCGGTTTATTAATTACAAATAACAATAAAATGGAAGCGATAGGCTCCGGTCTGGTTATTTTAGTTGACGGTCGTGATATTAAAGATACTAATTTGACAGCGGTAGAACTGGGCCAACCTATTTCGATTAATAATTTAGTTGTTCATGTAATGAGTATGAACGACACCTATAATATTGAAACGCATACGATGCAAATTCAAACTTCACAATACCTTTAAATTTATGAACAATTATCTAGCCTGCATTTTCAGGAAGAAAGTTGCCAAATCAAAAGCCTACATCAAAAAATGAAATTAATTATACACGGGGGGTTTTTTTCTGAATCCTCCACTCAAGATGAGACAAAAATCGCCAAACAAAAAGCACTCGAGCGTATTGTAAAACAATCTTATGATTTTTTAAAAACGCATTCGGCCGCAGAAACAGTTGTTTATACTGTTTACCAATTAGAAGAGGATGAGCTGTTTAATGCGGGAACTGGTTCTCAAATACAAAGTGATGGGAAAATAAGAATGAGTGCTGCTGTAATGGATGGTACAACTCAGAAAATGAGTGGAGTTATCAATATTGAAGACGTTAGAAATCCCATACACGTTGCACAAAGATTGTTGCAACAAGAGGATCGTGTACTTGGCGGAAGCGGTGCTACTAATTTTGCCAGACAAAATGGCTTTGAATATTTTTCTACTGAAACACCACAACGACGTGCAGAATATGAAGCAAAACTAGCAGCAACGGGAACAGGAACAGTAGGTTGCGTTGCTATTGATGCCTCTGGTAAACTTGCTGCAGCAACATCTACTGGAGGAAAAGGTTTTGAAATTCCGGGACGTATTTCTGATTCAGCAACCGTAGCGGGGAATTATGCAAATGCATTTTGTGGAGTGAGTTTAACCGGAGTAGGTGAGGACATAATGAGTAACGCTACTGCTGCAAAAATTGTTACTCGCGTAACCGATGGTTTTTCTTTAAAAGAGGCTTTCGATAAAACATTTGCCGAATTAAAACCCTATGATGGCTTTGCAGGTGCTATTGCTATCGATTACAAAGGAAACATTCATCATCACGATTCACATCCTAGTATGGTTTTTGCCAGCTATGATGGGATTTCGTTTGAAGTCTTTGAATAATTTAGTAGTAAACTAACACGGATTGAGCCAATTTTCCTTCTTTATAAATTTTAAATACGAATAGGGTTTTATACTCCATTCGTGTGTGTTATTCTCTTTTATTTCCCAATGGAAAAATATTTATTGTTCGATGCAAACATCTCAATTTAAATCAAATTCAAACCAAATAGGGATGTGATCAGATATTATTCTGGCTTCTTTCAACGATTTAAAGTTTTTATAAAAAGCAATAATTCCTGAATTCAGAAGTTTTATTTTAGACGTTTTGTAATACATATTATCAAATTCAGATGCAAGACAAATCTCTTTTTTGCATTCTTGTTTCAAAGAAGTTTTTTGGTTTATCAAAACAGATTGAAACCCCATTTTTTTCAAGGGATTAAAAACAGTGTGTGATTGCGGACAATTGAAGTCTCCTGCAAAAATTAAATTCAAGGCAGGATATTCAATAGGTAAAAATTTAAAATATTTAATCTCGGTTTCAGGTTGCTTTTTTTTTGTTATCGCATGAAAATTAACCAGAGTAAATTGTTTGTTTTCATATTGAAAAGTACAAAAATAGGGTTCCCTGTCAATCTCCAGCTGGTATTTTTTTTCTAGCCATGCTTTTCCTATTTTCTTTATTTTACTCGTTTTCCAAATGAAGGCGTATCTTTCGGTTTTATAGGCGCTGCTGCTGGTGGGGTCACTGATTACGTAATCCCATTTGGCTCCTTTTCGGTTGAGTTCATCTGCCAATTTCGCTACGGCCTGAGCACCGCCATACCCGGCAACTACTTCCTGAAGGGCAATTATATCATAATTTTTCAGTGTGTTTGCAATGTAAAGAATAGTCTTTTCGGATTTCGATTTACCAAAATTAGCGATGTTCCAGGAAAGGAGTTTGGTTTGGGCAAAAGTAAAGGTGGTTAGTAAGAACACTAGCAGAGAAAGGAAGAATTTCATGTAATTGGGTAAATATTAAAAATACTTTTTATTGATAAAAAAGGGTGTCGTCCAAACGTAGCACAATTAAATGAAATTTGATGTAAATTTTAGATGTTATAGATTATTTTTTTGTTTTCTGTGTCTTCGTTCTAAATTCCTAATTCTTATTTAAATTTATTTTATAGTTGTAAATTCCTTTTTGAACTTCATTTATTATATCAATAGTTTCCAGTTTTAGTTTGGTCAATATTTTTTCTTCGATAACATTACCGTCTCTCAATCGTATTTTTATACTATAGCTTTTATGTTTATTCATTAGTAAAGTAATGACTACAATCAGAAAAAAAGAAATTAATAAGATTAATTCAGCTTGCAGATACAAATAGGAAAGGAACTCCACAATTAGTAGCATCAGAATTAGTATCAGTTTGTAAACTGGCTTTATTTTATTTATTTTAAGATGAGTCTTGTCTAATTCAGAAAATAATAATTCTTTCGATTTTTTTGTTTTGTAGGTTAAGATTATTCCGTTTTCAGCTACAGTTATCTTTTTAAAATTATTGTTAAAAGGCATGTTATTTTAAAATTAATATTTAATATTCTCATCAATTAAGGGTTTGTGATCTAACTTTTTCGTGGATGATTCTGGTCCAAAGGTTATTTTATAGGACTAGTTCAGTATTGTAACCATTTATATAACGCAAATCACTCTCCTTCGTATAACCCAATTGTTTCTAGTAGTTCGTTTTCAAACTGATATATATCATCAATCGACTGAATGATGTGTTTTATTTCGATTTTGTTTTCATTAAAAAGACCTATGTATTTTTTAGTTCCGTTGAGATGGAGTCTGCATAAAGGTTTACGGTTATTGTCGTCGAGTAATATTCCAAAATACGATTGTGTATCCCTGTGAATGATCCGATTTACAGGAACCTTTCGTCTTAAAATAGCGAGGACAACGCGATAGGCTTCCAGTTCTTCTTCACTAGTGATTACTTTGCTGGTTTCTTCAACGGGTTCAATTTTTTCTTCCTGTTGTTTGATTGTTTCTTTATTTAGTGCTGCATTCAAACGGTCATTAATTTTTTCGTTAATAAATTGATTGAAGGCTTTTTGAACTAGGATTTTAAATTCTTCCATCACTTTTTCAGTAAGTCTTCCAGCATATACTTTATTAGCAAAGAGTTTAACAAATTCATTTGAAGGATTTTCTAATTCATCATTAATTTCTTTTTTGATCTCTTTGGCATATTTCAATGCACTCGCGTTGTTTAGAATATGATCAACATTAAAACTTGATTTATGGAATTTAGCAATTTCAGTAATCGAATTTTCTTTGAGATTGATAATGTCGAATTCCAAAAAGGGCTTCTGATCCATTTTGTTTTTCTCATCTAAATCGGTATAAAACTGATATTGAATTCCATTTGTTAAGAGCGCAAAGCGAGTTTTAGTAACATGAAAGTAGCGAAAGAGCTGCGAGCTATGCACCGAAAGGTTTTCTTTCCAGGTTTTGCATTCAACAATTAGGATTGGTTCACCATTTTGAAAAATAGCATAGTCCACTTTTTCACCTTTTTTTAATCCAATATCAGCAGTAAACTCGGGTACTACTTCTAGTGGATTGAAGGCATCATAGCCTAGCATATTAATAAAGGGTAGCACAAATGCATGCTTTGTAGATTCTTCGGTTTCTATTCTATCCTTTAGCAAATTGATTTTATCTGCTAATGATTTAAGTTGAATGGTTAATTCCATAGGTTTTTGGTGTTAATGATCTTCAAACATACCACGATAAAAAATCACTTCTTTACGGTTTTCCTCATTTGGATTATTTTTTCCAAATTTTGTATACCAAATATATAATCCACAATCCGCCGATGGTCAGTATCGCTATTTGAATTGAAAATAATGAGATGCTATTTGATGTTAGTACTGTTTCCATTGGTTCTGCGTTTTGCTTTTTGAGGTATATATTATTTTGCCTTTGCGCTGTCCAGAGGAGTTTTTTGGTTGTTGTATTTTTGAAGAAAATTCAATCGGAATTTGCATTGGATAAGCGAAATACATATTTTCTTTTTTGAAAAGAGAATCTACATTAGTAGTTTTTTTGTATACTTTAGTTTTTAAAGTGTGGATTTTCACTTCTAATTCGTCATCATCATATTTTCGGTGTGTATGGTTTTGAAGTATTTGTCGCTGTTGAGATTGCTTTTTTGGTTCTGATTTGCATGAAAGTAGAAGTACAAGTGCCAGCAATATGCGGATGCAAGCGGTTATACTTTTTTTTATTCGCAGGTATTTCTTGTGTTTAAAAATTCTACTTTTTGAATTTGGGTTTATCGCCAAATCGTCTATCGTAATGTGGGGCATTTGATTTCATTTAGTGAACCAAAACTAATTACTTTCTAAATTGGTATTTTACGGGAAACCGTAAACACATAATATTTAATGAAAATAATTTGTTAGCTGCCGTCATATTTGTCAATATGGCTATACAAAGTAGGGGAATTTAGATTTCAAAGATTTGAGAATACAATAAAAAGGTGAAATTTATAGTAACTAATCCTTTTGGAGTTTTTATGGTTAGTCCTGACTTTTATTTGCTAAAAAATCTAGCTAAAGCTTTACCGCTATTTTATGTTGTAATTGTAACACATTGCTAACTGGAGAGATAGCTAATTTAAAGCCGAATAGAGGGAAATTAAACAAGTCCTAAATCTTTAGTGATAGCTATGAGATGCACATTATTATTGGCTTTAAAATATTCTTTAAGTCTATTGATGCGCTTTTCTAAACTGCTAGTGCCGTTTGGAACAATTCCAGAACCTTTAAACTCGGACGAAATTTCCTCAAGGGTGAGTCCTAGAGATAAAGACTTTAAAAGTGAAATGTCATAAGCTTCAATTTCAAAAATGGATTTACTTCTTAAAGCCCGGTTTACTTCAATAGATGGAGTAGACTTTTCATTAGTATAAAGGTTTTCTATCGTTTTTTTGAGCTCAGGAATGCTATCTCTTCCTTTAGAAACATAAGCATTGATGCCTAAATTGGTAAAAAGTGATTTGATTCTAAAGGATTTATCTTCTATAGAAAACACGATAATTTTAAGATCTGGTTGAATTTTTTTTACAGCTTCAATAAGTTCCTCTCCAGAGGATAGACGATTTTGCCTGTGATCAGGTTTAAAGGATAAATCACTAATCAACAAGTCATAAGGAACCTGAACATGCAGTGCCTTTTTTATTTTAATAAAAGCATCATCACAGTATTTAGCATGGTGAATTTCTAAAATAGAAAGCGCTTTAAGTGCTTGAATTATTGCGATGCTTATGGTGTCTAAATCTTCGGCGACTAATATTTTTTGAAACATACGGATTTTATTATATTGGAAAAATAAAACGAACTCTAAATCCTTTATTGGATTTGCTGTCAAAATTAATAGTTCCTTTTATAGCATGAATACGGTTTTCCACATTTTGAAGTCCATTTTGGGAAGTTATTTTTTCAAGTACGGTTCCAACCCCATTATCAGTATAATCTACTTGTAGTTTATTTTTAATTATTTTGAACGTTATTACAACCAAACTACATTGACTGTGTTTTTTCATGTTGATGAGCAATTCTTGTAACACCCGATAAAGAGTAATTTTTTTAGTGGTGTTTAAAGAATTCCAGTTGATTATATCCATTCCATTGGTTAATATATTAACGTCATGTGTATGAAAACCGGACATCATATCTTTTAAACCTGCTTCAAAATGAGCTCCTGCTTCAATAGTGCTATTTTCTCTGGAGATGTTTCGAGTCCGAGAATAGATGGTATCTAGGTTTGTCAGTAGTATTTCTTTATTCATATTTGTAGATAAATCTTGTGTTTCAGCAAAAGCCATGGTTTGATACACATCATTAGCTAGTTCATCATGAAGTTTTTTTGAAATTCGGATTTCAGTGCGATACGAAGTCTTTATTCTTTCTCTTCTATTTTTAGCAATGAGAAAGTTAGCTAGCGTAATACTTAATAACAGTGTGATTCCTATTACAAATGATAAGATTAGATTTCTGTTCTTTTGTTTTTCTAACAAAAGTGCATTTTCTATTTTTTGTGTTTTCAGTTCTAAATTTTCATCTTTGTCTTTCTTAGAATCATATTTTATTTTAGCAAATTGATTTTTAGCTTTTTGCCTGACTTTGTTTATACTATCGTTAATCCGTATGTAGTCTAATGATAATTTTTTAGTTTGATTTTTTGGGCTGTTTTCTATTAATAATGATAAGCTGATCAAGCGATCATTAATATCGTTTACTTTCGTAGCTTTTTCATAGGCTAATTTGGAATATTTTTGAGATAAAATTGGGTTCTCCTTCATGTAATATTCGGAAAGTCGGCAGTAGCTGGTAATTATTCCCCAAGAATAACCCCTTTGTTTATTAATTCTTAGTGATTCATTTATGTATGTAATCCCTTTTGGATTGCCCGTTTTAAAATAACAATAGCCCAAATTTTCTATTATTCTAGAATAGTCTTCCGGGGCTTTAAAAATCTTTTTATTCAAGGATAGTGGTAAAAATATTGTGATAGCTTTTTTGTATTCCTCCTTAACCATATATATAGAAGCAATGTTATTTCTACTCGCTGCCTTTCTATCCTCATCAGTATTTAAGTTTAAGGCTTTGTTGTTGTAATATAATGCATTATCGTAGTCAAATAATTGCATATAATTAATAGCCATTGTGGTATAAACACCCCAATGGTGTAAGGGATTTGAATTGTTTATTAAAAAAGGAAAAGCCTCAAGAATTGTAGCTTCACTCCCAGAATAATCTCCTTGATTTTGTTCTATAGTTGCCAGATTAACCAAGCTATAGATGATTTTGGTAGTGTCTTTTTTTACATCGCAAGCTAATTTTGCTTCGTTGAAGTAGTAGTAGGAACTGTCATATTCTAATTTCTCAAAATGTTTTTCACCTAGATTTATAAGACGATCTATCTCGGCAGCATTTTTTTTCTTATGAGATATATTGTCTGTTTTTTCTGTACAGGATTGCATGTTTAGTAGTAGCAGGAATAACAAGACGCAAATAGAAGAAGTTGGCTTTTGTAGTAACATTCGTCGAAATTACAGTATTTAAATAGGATACTGATACAAGTGCGAGACTATTTTTAAAGAATGATATCGGCTTGGGGCGAAATTAGTTCAAACAAAAAAACCCCAATCTTTCGATTGAGGTTTTTATATAAGTAAGTAATCTAAATTGAGTTATAAAACGTTTATTTTACTTTATTAAGTATTGCTTTGAAAGCTACTGGGTGATTCATCGCTAAATCTGCAAGAACTTTACGGTTCAATTCGATTCCGTTAGCTTTTACTTTCCCCATGAATTGTGAATAAGACATTCCTTCCAATCTAGCTCCAGCGTTGATACGTTGAATCCATAAAGCACGGAAATTTCTTTTATTCACTTTTCTGTCACGGTAAGCGTAGCACATTGCTTTCTCTACCGCATTCTTAGCAACTGTCCAAACGTTTTTACGTCTACCAAAGAAACCTTTGGCTTGCTTCATTATTTTTTTTCTTCTTGCTCTTTTTGCAACTGAATTTACCGATCTTGGCATAATTTTATTGTTTTTTTGTAGCAGGCGGCTTGAATTAAATCAAAAGCACTTAATGGCCATACTCCAAGGTTATTTTAAATTGTTTTAACCTAAAGAATTTAATTTTTTAAAAATTCGAGTCTTAATACTCAAATCTTAATACTAATTATATAATTCTTAATTGTTGTTTAATGCTTTTCATATCTGTTTTGTGAACTAGCGCTGAATGTGTCAAAGCTAATTTACGTTTTTTAGATTTTTTAGTCAAGATGTGACTTTTAAAAGCATGCTTTCTTTTAATCTTTCCAGAACCAGTAACTTTAAAACGTTTCTTGGCGCTAGATTTGGTTTTCATTTTAGGCATTTTTTCCTAGTGTTTTAATTTATTCTTACTTACTTATCGTTTTGTCTAAAAGTCAAAAGTCATAAAGTCTAACGTTAAGACTTTTGGACTTATGACTTATTTATTTCTTTTTCTTCGGAGCTATGAACATGATCATTCTCTTTCCTTCCAGAACCGGCATCGCTTCTACTTTTCCAAATTCTTCAAGATCTGTTGCTAATCTTAATAATAAGATTTGACCTTGATCTTTATAAATAATAGAACGGCCTTTAAAGAAAACAAACGCTTTCAATTTAGCTCCTTCTTTTAAGAATTTTTCTGCGTTTTTTCTCTTAAATTCATAATCATGCTCATCTGTTTGAGGTCCAAAACGAATTTCCTTAACGATTACTTGTGTAGATTTCGCCTTAAGGATTTTATCACGTTTCTTTTGCTCGTAAACAAATTTCTTGTAATCCATGATTTTGCAAACCGGAGGTTCAGCATTAGGGGAAATCTCAACTAAATCCAATTCAAATTGGTCAGCTAATCGCAAAGCTTCTGAAAGTTTAAAAACTCCAGGCTCTATATTCTCACCTACAAGTCTCACTTCTTGTACACCACGAATCAGACTGTTTATTCTATGGGCATCTTTTTTTTCTACGCGAGGTTGGTAACCTCTGTTGCTTCTTATTGCTATGACTTTATATTTTTAAGTTAAACTGTGAATACTTTTAATGTTTTGTTGATTTCATCGTTGACAATAGCGACAAATTCTTCTATTGTAACGCTGATATTTCCTTTTCCTTCTTGTCCGTGACGACGGATAGAAATGGTTCCATTTTTCTCTTCTTCCTCGCCTACGATCAACATAAACGGGGTTTTTTGCATTTCTGCATCTCTAATTTTCTTCCCGATTGTCTCGTTTCTATTATCAATGAGGGCGCGAATTTCGTGATTTTCTAGCAAATCTAAAACTTTTTTCGCATATATTTCATATTTCTCGCTCAAAGACAAGATTATAGCTTGTTCTGGCATTAACCAAAGCGGGAAATTCCCTGCAGTATGCTCCAGCAAAATAGCTATAAATCGTTCCATCGAACCAAAAGGTGCTCTGTGAATCATCACTGGTCTATGTAGTTCGTTATCAGATCCTTTGTAAGTTAGGTCAAAACGTTCTGGTAAATTATAATCTACCTGAATCGTTCCTAATTGCCACTGTCTTCCCAAAGCATCTTTTACCATGAAATCTAATTTGGGGCCATAGAAGGCAGCTTCGCCATATTCAACAACGGTGCTCAATCCTTTGTCTGCAGCTGCGTTGATAATAGCATTTTCTGCTTTTTCCCAGTTTTCATCACTTCCTATATATTTATCCCTATTCTCTTTATCTCTCAAAGAGATCTGAGCCGTAAAGTTTTCGAAACCTAAAGAACCAAAAACATACAGTACTAAGTCAATTACTTTCTTAAACTCTTCATCTAGTTGTTCCGGAGTACAAAAAATGTGTGCATCATCCTGAGTAAAACCTCTTACGCGAGTTAAACCATGTAATTCACCACTTTGCTCATATCTGTAAACTGTACCAAATTCAGCATAACGCTTTGGTAAATCCTTGTAAGACCATGGTCTTACATTATATATTTCACAGTGATGAGGGCAGTTCATTGGTTTCAATAAAAACTCTTCACCTTCAGCTGGAGTGCTTATGGGTTGAAAGCTGTCTGCACCATATTTTGCATAATGACCCGAAGTGACATACAATTCTTTTTGGCCTATATGTGGCGTAATTACTTGCTCATAACCCGCTTTCTTTTGAGCCTTTTTCAAAAACTGTTCTAAACGATCTCTCAATGCAGCACCTTTTGGCAACCATAAAGGTAAACCAGCTCCAACTTTTTGTGAAAAAGCAAATAGCTCCAATTCCTTTCCTAGTTTTCTATGGTCGCGACGTTTTGCCTCTTCTAGTAATATAAGGTATTCTGTTAGATCTTTTTGTTTGGGAAACGAAGTTCCATAAACACGGGTTAACTGTTTGTTTTTTTCATCACCACGCCAGTAAGCACCGGCAACGCTCATGATCTTCATCGCTTTGATTATTCCGGTATTTGGAATATGACCACCGCGGCATAAATCAGTAAACGTGTCATGATCGCAAAATGTAATTGTACCGTCTTCAAGATTGGTAATCATCTCTGTTTTGTAAACGTTGTCCTTATACAGTTCTAAAGCTGCTGCTTTAGATACGGGACGAAGTTTGAACTCGTGCTTTCCTCTTGCTATTTCAAGAACTCGATCTTCAATTTTTTTGAAGTCAGCGTCTGTGATCTTTTGATCTTCAAAATCTACATCATAGTAAAACCCATTAGATATTGCTGGTCCGAGAGTTAATTTTATACCTGGATACATTTCCTCTAGAACCTGTGCCATTACATGTGAAGTAGAGTGCCAAAAAGCCTTTTTTCCGCCTTCGTCATTCCATGTATACAAAATAAGACTACCGTCCGTTGTCAAAGGAGTCGTGGTTTCTACAGTTGTACCATCAAAAGATGCCGAAATTACATTTCTTGCAAATCCTTCACTTATGCTTTTGGCAACATCCATTGGAGTTGTTCCTGAAGCAAACTCTTTAACTGACCCATCGGGTAAAGTAATCTTAATCATTGTTTATTATTTTAAGAATGCAAATATAGAGCATTGTAGAAATACACACAATATATATACAAGGTTTGTTGCTTTAATAGGAATAAATGCAAAATAGGGACTCATTATATATATATAGTAAAGAACTGGGTTTTCTATCAGGAGCTATTTCCCGCTATCCATTGCAATCTTTTCTCTCGTAAAAGAAACGAGAGAAAAGGATTTTCACTGCTATCGGGGCTAAGGAAGTCGTTGTAGTAAGGTGTAATGTACTGAAAACGCAATTTATTGTCAAATTTCGAGATATTTATCAGAGGAAGAAAAAGCTCGAAGGGCTGGTATTGTAGTAGGAATAGTCATTTTAGCGAGGTAAGCGGTATGTTTTTGGGGAAGGAGGGATTATTTATAAAAAAACTTAGCGCTTCAAGAATCATGTTTCCAGCGACTTAAAGAGAAAGTCATGAAAAGGTTAAATAAAAGTAAAA
>NZ_JBGQOR010000013.1:0-54388 GCF_052119725.1 Flavobacterium sp. W20_MBD1_R3 | reverse complement strand
GGACTATAGTGTAGTTTAGGTGTACGTATTATTTGTAGAATTATAAGAAAAGGAGGTTTTTTCACAGCCTGACGTCCTGCGGCTTTGTCGTCGTTGTGGCGGTTAATCAAAAATAATAACAAAAATAAACTAATAATTAAGACTATGAAAAATACTTCCAAAAATGCAGAATTGCCACAATGCGACAAAACCGCTGTTATGCAATCGGTTATGTCTATAAACGAATTACGATTAGGAAACCTTATCATTTATAATAATAATGAAGTAGGGACTATAACTGGAGTTCAAGACTTTTTAATTAATTATGGAAAGGTCGCTATTAATCAAAGGATTGATATTTTTTATCATATTGAATTAATTGAGCCAATTGAATTGACAAAAGAATGGTTTAATAAATTAGGAATGACTTACTATTCATTACCAACAAAAAGCGATAGAAAAATAGGTTACTATACAATAAAATACGGTAATAGATTTAAAATAAATAGTTCTGATGGAAAATATTCTTTCTTAAATTTTAGAAAAGAAATTAAATATGTTCACGAACTTCAAAATTTATACTTCTTTTTAACAGGACACGAGTTAACTGTTGCATAACTAGTATATAGGCGAAACAAACCTTCGTGTATACACCCAAATATGGGTAGATTGGCGAAGGTTTGTTTCGCTTTACTTCATTTCAAATATACTAAAATTTTCTTACAAGTCATCAAAAGGACTTTTTATTTGTTGAATGCTTTTTGTGCTAACATGAGTGTATATTTCAGTTGTTTTACTGCTGCTGTGCCCCAATAATTCTTGGATATATCTTAGGTCTGTACCGCTTTCTAATAAATGCGTCGCGTAGCTGTGTCGCAACCAGTGCAAAGTAGCGGGTTTTGTAATTCCTGCTTTTTGCAAGGCTTGTTTCAAAACTAACTGTAAACTTCTAGAATCGTAGCCCATGCCCGCTGTCTGTCCTTCAAATAAGTAAATAGTGGGTTTAAATACTTTGTAATAGCCCCGCAACATTTCTAATATTTTAGGACTAAGGGGGACAATTCTATCTTTTTGACCTTTGGCATTTTTTAGTAGTACAATATTCCTTAATGAATCAATATGAACGGGTTGTAATGCCAATAGTTCACCGCAACGTAAGCCACAGCTATAAATCAGACTCAACATCATCTTGTGTTTGATATTGCTATGCGCTTCCAAAATAGCTTTTACTTCCTCTTTACTCAATACATTAGGTAATAGCTTAGCTCGTTTTGGCCGGTGAATTTTATCAATTTCTATTTTAGTATTTTTTATAGTTTTAAAATATAGCTTGATGGCGTTTGTAATTTGGTTCTGGTACGAAGCTGACAGCTTATTTTTTAAAATATAGTCGTTGTTATAGATAATCACATCTTCATTGGTAATTTCGGCAATAGGTTTTTCGCGGTAAAAAACCAAAAATGATTTTAAAGCTTCACAATAGGTGCTAATAGTACTCTCGCTGTAGCGCTTGGAACGCATCCATTGTTTGAATTTTTCAATTTGTACCACCGCCTCTGTCGAGGGGAGTGAATTTGTCATAGGCTCGATGTTAAATCTTAACCTGTTTTCAGGTGTGTCTGGTAGGTGCCAGACTGTTTTTTGATGGCTCCATCGTGCTCCTGCTATTTGTTTTATGCGGGCAATTAAATCTTGATTTTTTTCAAAATAGACCCCAATTCTACTTTCGCTATTGTGTTTAATTAGTTTTGCTGACCAAGTCATATTGTATTGATTTTGTGATTGAAAGATACTAAATTTTTTACAAATATTGTTTTGTTAAACAAAAGGTTCTTATTGTACTGCCGCTTTTTTGTGTGAGGGATTACTTCTCTTTTTTTGATATTTTTTTAGAAGTGCAGTGGAAATTTTTTTTAAAGCAGCTTAGTTAATGATTACTTTACAATATTTTATTTTTAGCGTAGTTTAATGAACTACAGTCATAACGGATAGCCCGTCCTTGTTGCAGCACTAATGCAAGTGATCTATACCATAGTACCGCAGCTAGGTCATGCCTAAATAAAGACTAGTACAAACAATTGCGGAATTTGTCAAGTGCTAATTTTAAACTGTAAAAAATAGTGGACTTTGCAAAAAACTTTGCGAACTTTGCGGGTAAATAAATGAATATGAAAATAAATCCAAAACACGGAATTGATAAGGTCATTTTCGGAATGAAACAAAATGATGTAACAACGCTTTATGGCAAGCCGGATCGCAATTATAAGGACGAGGATGATAATGTGATTTTTGCTTACAATAAACTAAAAATGCGTTTGACGTTCTATGTCGAGGAAGATTTTAAATTGGGGTACATCGTAGCATCAAGTCCGGAACTGGAGTTGTTGGGGCATAGAATTATCAACAGAAAAATCAGTGAGGTCAAAAAAGAGGTAGCTGCCAAGGGAATTACTAAATTTACTCAGGAAGAGTTTGATACGTTCGAAAATTATTTCAACGAGGAAAACTGGATTATTTTTCAAACAGAATTTGATGAAGTTGTGAAATTTGAGATTGGTGCAATTATCAATCAGAAAGATGAATTTGATTGGAAATTTGGAAAAAAATAAGTGAAAATAAAAATTTATTGATTCGAATTAAACGGATTAGCGCCGATTTACTTACTTGGAATTAGAACGTACAAATTATAAAAAGAAACCCGATAGATTTTCAAGTCTGTCGGGTTTCTTATTGTATTCTGTTTGAGTTTTTACTGTTTTGGGACAGGTTGTTTTTCCAACATTTCCAATTCGAACACAAGCATGGTATTAGGCGGAATAACCCCACCGGCACCTCGTTCCCCATACGCTAGATTTGAAGGGATAAATACGACTGCTTTATCGCCAAAAGTCATATTTTCCAATCCTTCAATAAATCCGGGTATCATACCGTCTTTTTTTCCTGCTTCAAATGGAAAAGCCTGGTAGCCGTTTTGTGCGGCACGATTAGCATCAAATTTTCCATAGGTTTTATTGATATCTTCATAACTGCTGTCAAAGAGTGTTCCGTCCTCAAAATACCCAGCGTAGTGAAAATAAAAAGTGGTGCCGTTAGCGGGTTTTACTCCGGAACCTTTCTCTGTTATTTTGTAGGCTAATCCGGAAGGAGTAAGGATTGCCGTCGCTTTGGTAGCGGCTAAATAGGCTTTTTTAGCGGTTACTACAGCGCCAAATTTTTCCATGTATTCTCGTTTTGCTTCCGCTTCTAGTGCCTCTCTTTTTACTTTGTTTTCTGCTTCAAAAACAGCTTGTTTTGCTTTATTTTCTGCGTTTGCAAGGTCTTGTTTCTTTTGGTCTTCAGATTTATTATTGAAATAATCAGCAAATACTTTTGGTGCGTCAAATTTTTTGGCCAACGCGCCTTTTCTCACAATAGTAACCTTTGTAATTACATCATTTTGCGCAATTGCGTTTACAATAGCCATTCCGTGAACTACATGACCAAAAACAGTGTGCTTACCATCCAACCACGGCGTTGCCTTATGGGTGATATAAAACTGGCTTCCATTGGTAGCAGGTCCGGAGTTAGCCATAGATAAAATACCGGCTTTGCTGTGTTTCAAATCCGTGAATTCATCTTTGAAACCATAACCTGGGCCACCAGAACCATAGCCCGAAGGATCTCCGGTCTGAATCATAAAATCTTGAATAACACGGTGAAATTTGAGGCCGTCAAAAAACGGTTTTCCTTTTAGTTTGTCATCAGTAACAAAGGTATTTGTACCTTCAGCCAATGCAATAAAGTTTGCAACGGTAACAGGAGTTTTTTGGTAGGCTAGTTCCACCACAATATCGCCCTTATTGGTGGCGATTGTTGCAAAAATTCCTTCGATAACTGCCGGAGCTTTCACCACCGGCTTCACTGGTGTTTTTACAGTTGCTTTTGCTGTTGTCATCGGTTTTTTGGCAGGAATGGATTTCTTGACCGTTTGAGAATGTACGTTGACTATTCCTAGGAACAATAAAAACAGAATTTTAAATTTCATACTGTACTGATTTAAAGGCTTATTTTTTTCTATTATTGGGGCATTTTCTCTAATAACTCAATTTCAAAAATGATGTTGGCATTGGGCGGAATTGCCCCTCCAGCTCCAGCTGCGCCATAACCCAATTGAGATGGAATAAAAATCACGGCTTTGTCTCCAAAAGATAATTGCTCCAGTCCTTCAATGAAACCAGGAATCATGCCATCTTTTTTGCCAGCTTGAAAAGGGATGGGTTGGTAGCCGTTTTGAGCAGCTCTATTTTCATCATATTTACCAAAAGTTTGGGCAACACTTTCAATACTAGCATCAAATAATTCAGCATCTTCAAGGAAACCGGCGTAGTGAATAAAGATGTTAGTGCCATTAGCAGGTTTTTTACCGCCACTTTTTTTGGTGATCACGTATTGCAGTCCTGTTTTAGTTTTTGTTGCTTTGGCTTTCATTTCAGCAAAATAAGCTACTTTTTGCTCGCGGACTTCTTTGTATTTTTCGTTATAAACCCTTTTGTTTTCAGTATCTAGAGCTGCTTTTTTCTTTTGATTCTCGGATTCTATTGCAAAATAATCACTGAATACTTTTACGGCATTAAACTTCTTTGCCGCTTCCCCATTTCTGATAATGGTTACGGACTTGATAAAATCGTTTTGTTCTATTTTGTTTACTACTTCCATTCCGTTTTCTACTACATGACCAAAAATAGTGTGTTTTCCGTCAAGCCAAGGTGTTGCTAGATGGGTAATGAAAAACTGACTGCTATTAGTGGCTGGTCCGTTATTGGCCATAGCCAAAACACCTCCTTTATCAAATTGCAAATCAGTAAATTCGTCTTTAAACTTATAACCGGTATCCCCAGAACCTGTTCCTAGCGGATCTCCGGTTTGAATCATGAAATCTTTTATAACTCTGTGAAATTTTAATCCGTCAAAAAAAGGTTTATTTTTAAGATTGTCATTGGTTACATAATCGTTTTTTCCTTCGGCCAATGAAACATAATTAGCTACTGTAATGGGTGCTTTTTCAAAATTCAATTGTACAATAATGTCCCCTTTACTAGTTGCAATATTAGCGTATAGACCATCAGGAAGATTGCTGTGTTCTTCTTTACAAGCATAAAATGAAGCAATTACTAGGAATGCGAATAAGATCTTTTTTTTCATTTCTAATTTTATATTTATTGATTTATAGTGTCTTCAGGAGTGCTTATGACAGGCACTTGTTGTTTGATTGGCGCGGGCGGTGCAACTGTTTTGATAGGTGCCTCGTTTTCTTTTTTGTAAGCTGCTTCTGTTTTAAAATCACGCAGTGTAACCGTGCAAATTAAAGGTTGATTGGTGCCAATTTTTTTGTCATCCCCATGGTAGCCGTACCCCATATTAGAGGGAAAAAGAAAGGTGACTTTCTCATTTTTACGCATTAATTTGATACCATCCCGCAATCCCATCATGATGGTTTGTTTGTCCACATAATAAATTTGGGGTCTTAACTCTACTTCTGAGTAAATGATGGCTCCCTTTAAATCTTTTATTTCATAATCAAAAAAAGCCACATCTCCTTTTTTTGGCGTCAGCGTATCTGTTTCATTGCGTGTTTGATACGTATACCAATATCCTTTTTTAGAGGCAAGATATTGTATTTTTGGATCCTTTTTGATTACCGCAATAATCTTTTGTTCTTCAGTAGCCACCAGTTTTTTGTTGCGCTGAATTGACTTTTTCATGAAACTCCCCGAAGTTTGAGAAAGGGGTCTGCGCGCCTCTTGATGCTGCTTGCAACTCGCCATAACCAAGGTTAAAAAAAAGACCACTGCAATACGTTTACTGAATTTTAACATGGATTATACTTTTAGCGTTGTTACTAAATCTTCAAATTTTTGTATCGTTTCTGCCAATGTTGTTTCTGACTTTCCTCCGGCAGCATTGCGATGTCCGCCACCATGAAAATGATCTCTTGCAAATTGATTCACATCAAAATCACCTTGGGAACGAAATGAAATCTTGATGATTTTTTCTTCTTTATTTTCTATAAAAATAGCCGTAAATACAATTCCTTTGATGCTTAAACCGTAGTTTACAATCCCTTCTGTGTCTCCTTTTACGTAATCAAACGAATTTAATTCGTCTTGGCTAAGCGTTGTATAGGCTGTGTTATGTTCCGGAAGTATTTTCATGTTTTGGAGCGCTCTGCCTAATATTTGCAAACGTCCAAAGGAACTATTATCAAATAATAAACTTGGAATTTCTGTGTTCTCAACGCCCAAATCAATTAATTCAGCTACAATCCTGTGGGTTGTTCCAGTTGTTTTTGGAAAACGAAAAGAGCCCGAATCAGTTAGGATTCCCGTATAAATGCAGGTTCCGATCGTCTTGTCGATGTCTTCTTTTTTTCCAAGGAATAAAATGAAATTGTACAGCATTTCACAAGTCGACCCAAAAGACGTGTCCGAGTAAGTGACCGCAGCGTAATCATCTGGTTTTTGATGGTGGTCGATCATTACAAAAGGAGCTTTCAGCTTTGTTAAAACCTGTTCCATTTCGCCAGTGCGATGCAAGGCATTAAAGTCTAATGTGAAAATTAAATCAGCCTCTTCAAGAATTTTTGTACAGTTTTGTTTGTCTTTTTCGAATATCTTAATAGTTTCAGAGCCGGGCATCCACGCCAGAAAATGTGGAAATTCGTTGGGTGAAACTACAACTGGAGAATGATTATTTTTTAATAAAAAATGATACAAACCCAAAGTAGATCCCATGGCATCACCATCAGGACCACGGTGTGGGATTATCACAATTTTTTTTGGAGTTGCTAATAACAACTCTATCGCTTGAATGTCTTGTATTTTCATAGTTTGCGAAATTACATTTTTTTACTGTAATGTTGAAAACATTTATACAATTAACAAACTTTTAGAGGGTTATAAAAAGTCAGTGTTTCTTCTTTTTAATTTTTGGTACAAATGGTATTTTATTCCTTTTACAATTTGGGAATTGTAAATTCCTACGGATCCGGATGTCAAGTAAGCGATGCAGCACGCTATACCTATAAATACACCGCTTTCAAGACCAAAAAGCTCCATTCCCATGACACTGCAGGCAATAGGAGTATGCGTAGCTCCCGAAAAAACAGCCACAAATCCTAAACCAGCCAAGAGCGCAATAGGCAGCGGAACAACCAGCGATAAGGCACTTCCTAAAGTAGCGCCAACGAAGAATAAAGGGGTAACCTCGCCGCCTTTGAATCCCGCTCCCAGTGTAAATCCCGTAAAAAGAATTTTTAATAAAAAATCATACGAAGTATTTGGAGTCGAAAACGCTTCAACAATCATTGGAACTCCAAGTCCAATGTATTTTGTGGTTCCGATAAAATATACTGCTATTGCAATGAAAAATCCTCCCACAAAAGGACGAAGCGGCGGAAACGATATGGTTTTAGAAAACAGCCCACCCCAAAAGTGTGTGCTTCGGGAAAAAAGCATCGCAGCTAAGCCAAATAAAATACTTACAAAAAATACCCACATCAAAGTTATCAAACTTATGCTAGGGACAACAGGAATGGCATAATGGGTATGTTTTACCTGCCAAAGTTCCACCGTGAAATAAGCGATGTAGGCAACAAAAAAGGATAATAGAATGCTTTTAAAATTGATTTTACTAAAATAAACAACTTCTACAGCAAATAAAGCTCCGGCTAAAGGGGTGCCAAATATAGAAGCAAAACCAGCGCTGATTCCCAGAATGAGTATTGTTTTTCTTTCGGAAGCATCAAGCTGAAATAGTTTTGTGAACTGGTCAGCAATGGCGCCACCCATTTGCACAGCTGTTCCTTCACGACCCGCCGACCCGCCAAAAAGATGGGTAATCAGGGTGCCAAAAAGAACCAAAGGCGCCATTTTGAAGGGAATGATGTGCTGCGGATTTTCGTATTCTTCTAATAATAAATTATTCCCTTTGACCACTGATTTTCCCCAATAATGATAGCCCAAACCTATGATCAGGCCACCTATTGGCAAGAGCCAGATGATCCAGTTGTTGTTTTCTCGGGCTGCTGTAGCCCACTCTAAAGCAACCAGAAAAAAAGCAGATGCCGATCCGGACAAAATACCGATCAGCGTACAAATAAAAATCCATTTGAGCAGGAGTACCGTAATTTTTTTAGTTTTCTCGAAGTTCATTAGTGGAAAGAGGCAAAGTTTTTTTGCAAAAGTATTATAATCCTTCTTGAATTAATGGTTTTTCGGTTGCTATTGCCGTAAATTCGATTTCAACTAGGTATTCAGGAGCAACTAATTTACTGATTTCATAAAAACCTGTGGCGGGTTTTATATCCTTAAAAAATTGGGAATGCGCCTTTGCTACCGCTTCAAAAGTAGTAATGTCAGTGGTAAATATGCGCGTTCTGATGACATCCTTCATACTTACATTTAAGTCTTCAAGAACTTTTTCAACACGTTCCAGAATGTTAAGTGTTTGCGCAAAAGCATCATCAGCCTTGATTTTTTCGCCGTCAATAACCGCGACAGTTCCGGATACTTCAATGGTATTGCCAATGCGTACGGCACGACAATAGCCCATTTTGTCTTCCCATGGAGAGCCTGTCAGTATGTTTTCTCTTTTCATTGTAGTGGTATTAAGGTTGCTTATTCTTATGCCAATACATCTTTGGTATGGCATACTATTTGCAAGTTATAAAAAAAAAGCGAAATAAAATCACCAATTTTTAATTTAAACGTTCCTTTTAAGTCCTTGTGTTTTGCAGTGTTTGGGTGCCCAAAACGCAATATAAACCGGAATTATAAGTTATAAATGAAAGTTAAATTAGTACTCCATTTTTGATTAAGTACAATAGGTTTTTTATTTTTAAATTTTATATGCACAAGAAAACTAATTTTATAAGTTATGAAAAGGATTTTATTTTTAATGATTACCATCAGCATGTCTCTCAGTGGGTACGCCCAGAATGAATTTAGTTCCAAGTTTAAAGCAATTCCCCTCAAAAATACAGCTCCAAAGATTAAAAAACCAATTCCTCCAAAAGCGGATGTACCACCGGTTAAGACGCCCAATGTGTTTAAAAATCCCGATGTTTTAAGTCCGAAACCAAATTATTCAGCGCCCATAACACCTGCAAATAATTTTTCTATGACTCCTAAAAACGAGTTTATAAATCCGGGAGATGTGTACAAAGACAAATGGAATAAAAAAGAAGAAAGAACAGAAGGTTTAGTATACCGAAAAAACCAAGATTTAGGTAATTTCAGCACGGGATCTGTCACCGCAAAGGTGATGTATCGCGATGCGGCCTACGTTGATGGGGATCAGATCAGGGTGTACCTCAATGATAAAGTGATCCAGTATCAAGTGAACCTGCAAAGTAATTTTCAAGGTTTCGAAATCGTATTAGAAAAAGGATTTAACAAGATTGAATTTGAAGCACTAAACCAAGGATCCTCAGGACCTAATACTGCTGAATTCAAAGTATACAACGACCAAGGCGGCTTGATATCTGGAAGTCAGTGGAATCTTGGAACAGGTTTTAAAGCAACAATCATTTTAGTCAAGGAATAATAACAACAGCACACTTATTTTATTAGAAAGGATCTGCCGTCACTCTGAATTTCATGTCAGATTGAATAGTGATATCTTGGGTTATCGCTTCTTTTAGGACAGCTGTTGTTCGTAAGCTGTACGTAGAAGCCTTTATATATTTGTCCAGTTTTTGGGTGGTACAAATCAGGTCAATAGTATTAGAGGTAGCATTGATGTCATCAAGATAAGCCAATTCTATTTCGTCATTATCGCTTGTTGAGATGTAAATATGAATTGATTTCAAAAAACTAAACGATTTATTTGCAGGATCCGTTATGGTCAGTTTTAGCGAATTGAGTTTTACATCTTTCACTAAATCAGCTTTAGTATTATTGTTTTCGAAATCAGCACTTGAATTTGTTGTGATTTCTGGAGTGATTATCTCAAAGGCCGTACCAAGAGGAAAACCGCTTTCAATCTTGAAAGTTGTTTGATTATCAATTGAAAAAGTCAGTAGGTCATCAATCACATTACAAGAAGCAATTAGGATTGCAATAAACACAACAGCGGTAAATTTATTTAATTTCATAAAGGGCAAATTTTAATTTACAAAAGTAACGCTTTATGGTTCGAAAGCTACTTTTAAAAAACAAACAATTTTAGGGCAGAACAGTAAAATAAGACTAAAGAAAATTAGAAAAATGGTACTGCTGAAAAATAAAACAAATATTTTATATTTCGATTTTTCAATATGAAATATAAAAAGTATTTTTGCGCATGCAACACAACGTACTTATTTTAGATTTCGGATCGCAGTATACACAGCTCATTGCGCGCAGAGTTCGCGAATTAAATATATTCTGCGAAATTTTTCCTTACAATCATTTTCCGAGTGATTTATCTTCATACAAAGCCGTAATCTTAGGTGGAAGCCCCTTTTCTGTTAGAAGTGAAGATGCGCCACATCCAGATTTATCCCAAATTAGAGGAAAACTACCTTTATTAGCCGTTTGTTACGGAGCGCAATATTTATCCCATTTTAGTGGCGGTGAAGTAGCGGCTTCTAACACTAGGGAATATGGTAGAGCGAATTTGTCTTTTATAAAGGAAAATGAAGTGTTCTTTGAGGGTGTTTCAGCAAACAGCCAAGTATGGATGAGTCATAGTGACAGTATAAAGGCATTGCCAACGCAGGGAGTGAAAATTGCAAGCACCCATGATGTGGAATTTGCCGCCTATAGAATTGAAGGTGAAACTACATATGCTATTCAATACCACCCAGAAGTTTTTCACTCAACAGACGGATCAAAAATGTTAGAGAACTTTTTGGTGAAAATTGCCGAAGTGCCTCAAAATTTTACGCCAAATGCTTTTGTTGAAGAAATGGTAGCCGAACTAAAAGAAAAAGTACAAGATGATAAAGTAGTGCTTGGCCTTTCAGGAGGAGTAGACTCTACCGTGGCTGCAGTATTATTGCACCAAGCTATTGGAAAAAATTTATACTGTATTTTTGTAAATAACGGTTTGCTTCGTAAAAATGAGTTCCAGAATGTATTAGATCAATATAAAGGAATGGGTTTAAACGTAAAAGGAGTAGATGCCGGGGATCGTTTTTTATCTGAATTAGCTGGTGTCAGCGATCCGGAGACCAAGCGCAAAATTATTGGACGTGTATTTATCGAAGTTTTTGATGATGAATCACACCTGATACAAGATGTAAAATGGCTGGCACAAGGAACGATATACCCAGACGTTATTGAATCCGTTTCCGTCAAAGGTCCTTCGGCAACTATAAAATCACATCATAATGTGGGCGGGTTACCGGATTACATGAAGTTGAAAATTGTGGAGCCACTTCGCATGCTTTTTAAAGATGAGGTAAGACGAGTAGGAGCTTCTTTAGGAATAGACCCTGAATTATTAGGGAGACATCCTTTTCCAGGACCAGGACTGTCTATCCGAATTTTAGGAGATATCACCCCTGAAAAAGTACAAATTTTACAAGATGTTGATGCTGTTTTTATTGACGGATTGAAATCTTGGGGATTGTATGACAAAGTGTGGCAAGCAGGCGCAATATTACTTCCGGTTAACAGCGTAGGAGTAATGGGAGACGAGCGTACGTACGAGAAAGTAATCGCGTTACGTGCCGTAGAATCTACTGATGGTATGACCGCTGATTGGGTACATTTACCGTATGATTTTTTGATGAAAGTATCTAATGACATAATTAATAAAGTAAAAGGAGTCAATAGAGTGGTGTATGATATAAGTTCAAAACCACCAGCAACTATCGAATGGGAGTAATACTTTAATTGTTTTTCTTTTTTAAAAACAGGTTTTTATGTTTCCTATAAACGGTACCAAATTTTTGAAATAAAATTTGGTACCGTTCTTGTATTACCATTTTGAATAATTTATAAATGAAAACGATGAAATATTTTTTTGCAATTTGTATGGCTCTCCTGTTGTTCAATCATGACAGTGTTTTTGCACAAGAAAAAAATACAACGCACAAAGTAGCGAAAGGCGAAACAATTAACGAGATTGCTCAAAAATACAAGGTTACTCCATTTGATATTTATCAATTAAATCCGGATGCTCAAAGTGGATTAAAGCCAAATAGTATTTTGTTAATCCCAAAAAAAGGAGGCAGCGAAAAAGTTAGTACTGCTCCCAAACCAAATGAAAAAACAATAACTCATCAAGTACTGCCAAAAGAGACGCTTTATGGTATCGAGAAAAGATATGGCATTACTGATGAAGTCTTAAAAGAAGCCAACCCCTTTCTTGAAAATGATGGACTCCAAATAGGACAAACACTTATCATTCCGTCAAAAAACGGTTTAAAAAAAGTAGTGACTACTCCGGAAAAAGTAGTGTATCATGACGTCCTTGCTAAAGAGACGAAGTATTCAATCGCTAGGTACTATGGAATTACCATAAAAGAATTAGAGCAGAGAAATCCTGAAATAGTTTCCGGTTTACCCATTGGATATAGATTAAATATCAAAGGGAATGTGCCTAAAGTTGATAAGGCGAATGTGGAATATGTGCCTAAAGAAGATATTGTAAAAATTAATGCACAACCAACTAAAGTAGTCTTTGATTATCAACCTTATGTTGTGAAACCAAAAGAAACACTGTATAGTTTGTCTCGAATGTTTAATTTGAGTCAAGAAGAATTAATAGCTTTGAATCCTGAATTATTTCAGGGTGTGACCGAAGGAATGATTTTGAAAGTTCCATCGGCGCAGCCAGTGTTATCGGCAATTAAAAAAGAATATGTAGCATTAACAAATAATAGCAGCAGCAGGAAAAAGCTAGTACTTCTTTTGCCTTTTAATTTAGCCAAAATTGAAGGTGATTCTGTAAATTCAATCAACATGCGTTTTAAAAATGATAAATTTTTGAATATGACTTTAGATTTTTACGCAGGAGCATTAATGGCTATAGATTCTGCCAAACAAATAGGACTTTCTCTTGACGTGAATATCTATGATTCTCAGGAAAGTAAAGATTATTCTAATATAGCGTCGTTAATTAAGCGAAATAATTTGGAAGATTCAGATGCTATCATTGGGCCCTTTTATCAAAATAATGTCGAAAAAACAGCCCAATTACTGCAAAAATACCAAGTTCCGGTTATATCGCCGTTGTCTAAGGATATTGGAGTTTTGTATGATAATTTATACCAAACCATTCCAACTACCACAGAGGTTAAAAACACAATGTTTAATTACATGAGAGCCAAGTACGGCAATATTATAGCCGTCGTAGATAAGAAAAAGGGATCTGTAATACAGTTTATTGAAGAAAATCATAAAGATGTGAAATTTGCAAAGCTCAATGCAAATGGAAGCGTGTCTGCTGAAAATTTAAAACGTTTATTTGTTAAAGGAAAAATGAATTACGTGGTAATGGAAACTGAAAACACGAGTATGATTAAGACAACAATAGCTACGATGCTGAGTGCAATGTCAATGTATCCAGTACAGTTAGTCATTCTAGAGCCTAATGAAACCCTTGATACAGACGAAATTAATTTTGTGAATTTAACAAAGTTGAAATTAATGTATCCATCAGTTACCCGTGAAAATGAGTCTCCCGAAGCTTTAATTTTTGAAAAAGAATATAAAAACAGGAATAAAGTTGCTCCAAGTGCTTTTGCTATTCGTGGTTTTGATGTTACTTTTGATACCATGCTGCGTTTGTCACAAGACCGTACCTATCAAGAAACAGTAGCTTTTACAGCAACGGAACAAATAGACAATAAGTTTGAATTTTATAAAAAAGAAGATGGCGGCTACACTAATAAAGGAGTCTATATCTTATATTACGATACTGATTTAACCATAAAAGAAGCAAATTAATGACATCAATTGTTACGTATTTAGGGGATTTAAGAACTTCTTCTATCCATTTGCAATCTGGTACCGAAATTTTTTCGGATGCTCCGCTGGATAATAATGGAAAAGGCGAAGCTTTTTCACCTACTGATACGGTTGCCAATGCTTTGGCAACTTGTATGATGACTATCATGGGAATAAAAGCACGAGATCTAGAAGTTGATTTAAAAGGTTCGACAGCTGAGGTGGTCAAAATTATGAATCAGGAACCAAGGCGCATAGGTGCAATTGAAATTAATTTTGAAATGTACGGAACTGCTGAGGTTAAAATCAAAACAATACTAGAAAGAGCAGCAATGACCTGTCCTGTTTTTCTGAGTTTGCATCCTGAAATCGAGAAACGAATTAATTTTAACTGGAAATAAAGAGATTTGAGAAGCAAGAGATAAGAAACAAGAAGTACCAGTAGTTCTTGCTTCTTATCTCTTGCTTCTTTTTTATATTAAAATGGATCAAAACCAAAAACAACTCATCAAGCTTGCCCATACTAAAATGCCTTTTGGTAAATACGAAGGGTGGTTTCTTATTGATATCCCAGAATACTATATTGTGTGGTATAATAATAAAGGATTTCCAAAAGGAGAACTAGGCGAGCAATTGAAATTAATTTACGAATTGAAACTCAACGGTCTGGAGGAGTTAATTCGAAATATAAAAAAACGGTACCCAAAACCGATTTAATTTTCTATTTGACAATTTATAATTGTACTTTTGCCACGTTTTTTACACAACTACAACACAAATAACAACAGAATGAATCAAACGAAATATATTTTTGTTACTGGCGGTGTGACTTCTTCTTTAGGGAAAGGAATCATTGCAGCATCTTTGGCAAAATTGTTACAAGCACGAGGATACCGCACCACCATACAAAAGTTTGACCCATACATTAATGTAGATCCGGGAACATTAAATCCTTACGAACATGGCGAATGTTATGTGACTGATGATGGTGCCGAAACGGATTTAGACTTAGGACATTACGAACGTTTCCTGAATGTTCCTACATCTCAAGCGAATAATGTGACCACTGGAAGAATATATCTTTCCGTTATTGAAAAAGAAAGAAGAGGAGAATTTCTTGGAAAAACGGTACAAGTGGTGCCTCATATTACCAATGAAATCAAAGAGAGAATGCAATTGCTAGGAAATTCCGGTGATTACGATATTGTCATCACTGAAATAGGTGGAACCGTTGGCGATATAGAATCCTTACCTTATATAGAATCCGTTCGTCAGCTTGTTTGGGAGTTGGGCGAGCATAACGGAATTGTAATTCACCTTACTTTAGTTCCGTACTTAGCAGCAGCTGGGGAATTAAAAACAAAACCAACACAGCATTCCGTAAAAACATTGATGGAAAGCGGAATAAAAGCAGACATTTTAGTGTGTAGAACAGAACATGAAATTTCTGAAGAACTACGCAATAAATTGGCTTTGTTTTGTAATGTAAAAAGAGAAGCAGTTATCCAGTCTATCGATGCGTCCACTATTTATGAAGTGCCAAATTTAATGCTTGAAGAAGGATTAGATGTTGTTGCGCTAAAAAAATTAGATTTGCCTAAGAAAGCCGCTCCGGATTTAAAAAATTGGAATACTTTTTTACGCCGATTGAAAAATCCAAAGCATACCGTAAATATTGGTTTGATTGGGAAATATGTGGAAATGCAGGATTGTTACAAATCTATTTTAGAAGCATTTATACATGCTGGTGCAGCTAATGAAACAAAGGTCAATGTGATTTCAATTCATTCAGAACACATTGATGCCAACAATATACACGAAAAATTCTCAGGTTTAGACGGTATTCTCGTTGCCCCAGGATTTGGAGAAAGAGGAATAGAAGGCAAAATTGCAGCAGTACAATATGCTCGTGAAAATAAAGTACCGTTCTTCGGAATTTGCTTGGGCATGCAAATGGCCATTATTGAATATTCCAGAAATATTCTGGGTTATAAAGATGCTAATTCAACCGAAATGAATGAACATACCGCTCATCCAGTAGTAAACCTCATGGAAGAGCAAAAAACAATCACTGACAAAGGAGGAACGATGCGTCTTGGAGCATGGAAATGTGATATCAAAAAAGATTCATTGGCCTATAAAATTTATGGAAAAGAAACCATTTCGGAGCGTCACCGTCACCGTTATGAGTATAATAGCAAATATGTTACTCCATTAGAAAATGCTGGATTGATTGCTTCCGGTGTAAATCCTGATACTGGATTGGTAGAAATTATAGAAATAAAAGAACATCCGTTTTTCATTGGCGTACAGTACCATCCAGAATACAAGAGTACAGTTGCTAATCCGCATCCTCTTTTTGTGAGTTTTGTAGCAGCAGCCGTTCAAGCGAAGAAAAAATAACTGACAACAATTGATTTTCAGTACACCTAACACTTAAAACTTTTTTTAATTATAATGGAACAAAAAAAATTTGACCTCAATTCGATTATAGGTTTTGTATTAATTTTTGGTATTTTGATTTTTATCATGTACCAAAACCAACCTGATGAGAAGGTAATTGCCGCTGAAAAAGCACAAAAAGAGTTGGTAATTAGGGAAACTAAAGCTAAAGAGTTAGAAGATAAAACAATTGCGACAGCTACTGTTGCCGTTGCTGCAACGGGCGATTCTACACAATTGGCGCAGTTGCAAAAAACATTGGGAAATTTTGCCTATTCAGCAACATTACCTTCTGCAAAAGCAGATTTTACAACGATCGAAAACGAATTGGTTACCTTAAAAATAGCCAACAAAGGAGGGTATATTGTTGAAGCAACTTTGAAAGAATTTGAAAAATTCAAGAAAGGATCTGGACAATTAGTACAATTGATAAAAGACAATAATGCCAATTTAAACGTACAATTGCTAACCAGTGATAGCCGTACTTTAAATTCAAAAGACATGTATTTTGAACCTACTTTGACAAAAATAGGAGCAGATCAGGTATTATCGATGAAATTGAAAGCAGGTGCCAATGAATTCTTAGAATACAAATATGTGTTGAAACCAAACGAATATATGATTGATTTCGATATTCGTTCTCAAGGGTTGAATAAAGTATTGAATACTGCTAAACCATTGGATTTAGAATGGAATGTAAAAACGTACAGAAATGAAAAAAGTGTGTCTTATGAAAACCGATATACTGAAATTTATTTTGAACATGAAGACGGAAAAATTGATTATGCCGGTTTAGGTCAAACAGAAGAATCTGATCTTGAAAAAGCAACTTTTATCGCTTTCAAACAGCACTTTTTCTCTACAATCCTTTTGACAAAAACCCCATTTGAAACGGCTAAATTAAAATCAACTAATTTAGTTATAGATGACAAAGTAGATACAATTTTCACAAAACAGTTCAAGGCTAACATTCCGCTTGCATTTACGAATGGTGAATTAGATCATAAAATGAGTTGGTATTTTGGTCCAACAGATTATAAAACATTAAACTCTTACGATCAAAATTTAGAAAAAATTATCTCATTGGGTTGGGGAATTTTCGGATGGATCAATAAGTTTATCTTTATTCCATTATTTGCTTTTTTAAGTTCTTATATTTCTTATGGAATTGCGATTATCGTTTTTACGATTCTGATAAAAATTGCGATGTCACCTATTACTTTCAAATCGTTCTTGTCACAAGCCAAGATGAAAGTATTGCGTCCTGAAATAACTGAATTGGGAGAAAAATTCAAAAAAGACCCAATGAAAAAGCAACAGGAAACAATGAAGTTGTACAACAAAGCGGGTGTGAATCCTATGGCAGGTTGTATTCCTGCATTGATTCAGTTGCCATTTATGTATGCATCGTTTCAGTTTTTTCCATCGGCATTTGAATTAAGACAAAAAAGCTTCCTTTGGGCAGATGATTTATCTTCTTTTGATGAAGTGATACGCTTGCCTTTTTATATTCCTTTTTACGGAAACCATATCAGTTTGTTTCCAATACTTGCTTCAATCGCTATTTTCTTCTATATGAAAATGACCTCTGGAGATCAACAAATGGCAGCGCCACAGCAAGAAGGAATGCCCGATATGGCAAAAATGATGAAAATCATGATTTATGTATCGCCAATAATGATGTTGTTTTTCTTTAACAGTTATGGTGCGGGATTGAGTTTGTATAACTTTATTTCGAATTTAATTACTATTGGAATTATGATTGTCATCAAGCGCTATTTTTTAGATAGCGATAAGATTCACAATCGCATTCAAGAAAACAAATTAAAAGAGCCTAAGAAACAAGGTAAATTCCAGAAAAAATTGCAAGAAGTGATGGAACAAGCCGAAGCTCAAAAGGCACAGAAAAATAAAAAATAATTCAAAAAAAAAGCTCTCAATTTGAGAGCTTTTTTTATTCTTAAAATTATAGAATTGGTAATAATACTTTATCAATGGCATGAATGACTCCATTAGAACATTGCACATCAGTAATAATAATTGTTGAAATTCGGTTATTAGCATCTTTAATTTTTGCACCACCACTTAGTAGAACGGTGAATGTTTGTGCCGGTGTCAGAATTGGCGTTATTACTTGCCCTTCCGTTAAAGTGGCTGCCAAAACATTAGCGGGACTCACCACATGATATTGTAAAACTTTAGTCAAATTTGCTGCTGAAACTCCGGCTATTCCGTTTGGAGCCAGTTCCGCGTCTAATGAAGTAAAGGCAGCATTTGTTGGAGCAAAAACTGTAAACGGTCCCGTTGCAGATAATGCCGTTATAAAATTGGGTTGACCAGCACGATTTAATACACCTACTAACGAGCTGAAGTTTGCATTTGCAGCCGCATGAGTGACAACCGTTGGCAAATCAATAACTTTATCAACTATGTGTATAACACCATTAGAAGCCATGATATCGGCTGAGGTAACAGTCGCAATTCCGTTTAGTTTCACTCCAGAAGCGGTGTTCACATACATGCTCAAGGTATTCGTTGTTGATGCGGTTCCTTTTGCTAAAGTCTTGATATACCCCGTAGTTAAATCAGTAGATTTCACCGCACCTGCAACCACGTGATTTAGCAAAATTTGTGTCAAAGCATCTTTTGGTACATCGTTGATAGTGGCATAAGGAGTAGTGGCAAGGAAGGCGGTAAAGGCTTCATTAGTTGGAGCAAAAACTGTAAATGGTCCAGCCCCTTTCAAAGTAGTTGCTAAATCGGCTTTGACAAGTGCCTGCACCAAGATACTTAAGTTTGCCGTGGCTGTTGCTTTTCCCGTTATTGTATTGTCAACGACTACATTGTTATCGTCGTCATCACACGATACTGCCAAGATTGAAAATAGCACAATCAGGACTAAATTTCTAAATTTAGATACATTTTTCATAGTGTTTGTTTTTATTTGTTTCCTCTAAAGTACTAAATTAGCATTGTATTTTGTTTCATATTTTCGTAAAAAATATAAACACTATGAAAGTTTATTATTTTTTTTAGTTTTGTTTAATTGTTATTTTAATATTTTTTTAATGTGTTCAAACTGTTGTTTGTCAATTATATATGAATTTCTTGGTTACAAATGTTATTTTTTAAAATCAAATATTTAGTAAAGTACTTAAACGTTTTATAAAAATATTTTGAACCAGGAAGTTCGCTATATAAAAGAGTCAATGAGGTCCATTAAAAGTAATTTAATTTAAAAGTATTTTTGCATCATGGAGGGGTCAAAAATTTTAAAGTCGACTGTAAATTAAATAAAAGACAAATCTCAAACTGTAATAATTTTGTAAATTCGCTAAAATATAAATGCACATTATCAGTTTTATGGTATTGACTAAATACAAAGTAGTAATGAAAAAATATGAGATTAGTTTTTTTGTCTTTTTGATTTTTATGCTTTTCAGCCAAAATTGCTTATCGCAAACCGAAAGTAATAAAGTAGACGAAAAAGGGAAAAAGCACGGAGTATGGAAAGGGTTATACGAAGCGTCAAAAAGACCGAGGTATGAAGGGACTTTTGAACATGGAAAAGAGATAGGTATTTTTTACTTTTATGATGATACCAAAGCTAAATCGCTGCTAGCAACTCGGGAATTTAATTCGAAAGATAATGTGGCGTACACTATTTTTTATGATCAAAAAGGCAATAGAGTCAGTGAAGGTAAAGTGATCAATAAATTATTTGAGGGACAATGGAAATATTACCATCAAGCATCTAAATTGATAATGACTACCGAGAATTATGGTAAAGGTAAGCTAGAAGGTTTGCGAACTGTATTTTATCTCAACGGCAAAATTGCAGAGGAAATCAATTATAAAAACAACCTGAAAAGTGGATTTTATAAAAAATATACTGAAAATGGAATTCTATTAGAAGAGTCTGCTTTTAAAGATGGTGACTACGTTGGGATAGCAATTTTTCGAGATTCTAAAGGGAATATCGTTTCAAAAGGACAATTTGTCAACGGAAAAAAAGCGGGTATTTGGCAATTTTTTGAAAACGGAAAAATCACTAAAGAAGTAAATATGAGCTTTCCTGAAAATGCCACCAAATCGGACAACAATTAACGGTATCCTTAACAAGTACTGTTGTAAATCTTTTGTAACTTTGTACCCTTATAAAATTATAATTTTTTGCAGATGAAGCGTGTAGTTGTAGGACTTTCCGGGGGAGTAGATTCAAGTGTTGCAGCTTATTTATTGCAACAACAAGGGTACGAAGTTATAGGTCTTTTTATGAAGAATTGGCATGACGATTCCGTAACAATTTCTAATGAATGCCCGTGGCTGGAAGACAGTAACGATGCATTATTAGTTGCCGAAAAACTTGGAATTCCCTTTCAAACGGTAGATTTAAGTGTTGAATACCAAGAAAAAATTGTGGACTACATGTTCAATGAATATGAAAAAGGACGCACTCCAAACCCCGATGTACTTTGTAACCGAGAAATAAAATTTGATGTTTTCATGCAAATTGCGATGAGTCTGGGTGCTGATTACGTTGCAACAGGCCATTACTGCCGCAAAAGTGAAATAGAAGTAGAAGGGAATACGGTATATCAATTAATAGCAGGCGCCGATACTAATAAAGATCAATCCTATTTCTTGTGTCAATTATCTCAAGAGCAATTGGCAAAATCCTTGTTCCCCATTGGCGAATTAACTAAACCAGAAGTCCGTGAAATTGCAGCGGAAATGGAATTAATTACAGCCGAGAAGAAAGATTCACAAGGTTTATGTTTCATTGGAAAAGTACGATTACCAGAATTTTTGCAACAAAAATTACAACGAAAGGAAGGTAATATTATCCAAATTGACAAAAATGATTTGGTATATAAAACTGAGATACAACAAGATTTAAGTGTTGAGGAAGCGCTACAAACAGCGGCAATAAATATTCCGTACACACCACAAATGGGGAAAGTTGTTGGAAAACATCAAGGAGCCCATTATTTTACTATTGGACAGCGAAAAGGATTGAACGTAGGAGGAACAACGGATCCATTATTTATTATTGCCACCAATGTAGAAACCAATACTATTTACACCGGATTATCAAGTCAGCATCCCGGATTATTCAAGAAAGCATTGCGTATTGAAAAAGAAGAAGTACATTGGATTCGTAAAGATTTGGCTTTAGCCAATGGAGAAACGATGGAGGTACTGGCTAGAATTCGATATAGACAACCGCTGCAACGCGCTACTTTGCATCAGTTCGAGAACGTGATGTATGTTGCTTTTGATGAACCACAGTCCGCAATAACCGAAGGACAATTTGCAGCCTGGTATTTAGGAGACGAATTAGTTGGTTCTGGAGTGATTTCGTAGATTTTAAAAGTGTATTGTGTTTTCACTATAAAGATTGCATTAAAAACAATGTAATAATAGTAAAAATTACCATAAGTGAGATTCAATCTATTACTAGTTAGAATCTTTATAGCTTAACAAATATAGTTACCTGTGAGAAAATTCTATTTATTCGTCTTTTTATTAATCACCACTCTGGGTTTTTCACAACAGGATGCATGGGTGTATTTTAATGCCAAGCCTAACTCAAAATTCTATTCTGATTCACCCTTAGAGATGCTTACTCAAAGAGCACTGGATAGAAGAGCAAATCAAAATATTGCTTTAGACTTTAAAGACATTCCGCTTGAAGCATCATATATTAGTCGAATAAAATCAACGGCAGGAATTACTGTCATGGCACAATCTAAGTGGATGAATGCCATTCATATTCGAGGCGATCAGGCAGCTATAAATTCATTATCAGTGTTATCTTTTGTGGAGAAAGTTGATTTTGCTGATAAAACATTGAATCAAGAAGGTAAAATTGCAAAATCGATTAAGTTAAAAAAAGCGAATAAAACTAAGAAAACTAAAGTTGATTATGCTTACGGATCTTCTTCAAATCAAATACAGATGCTTAATGGGCAGCTACTGCATCAGCAAAATTATACCGGATCTGGGAAAATAATTGCCGTTATGGATGCGGGGTATCCTGGGGTAAACACCACGAAGCCATTCCAAAGGCTGAGAGAAAATAAACAAATTTTAGGCGGTTATAATTTTGTTCTTAGAGATCCAGATTTTTACACAGGAGTATCACACGGAACATCCGTGCTTTCCTCCATGGGAGGGTTTAAAGATGATTTGCTAGTAGGAACGGCACCTGACGCCTCATATTATTTATTTATAACTGAAGATGATACTTCTGAAAATCCTGTGGAAGAATCTCTGTGGGTTGAAGCGGCTGAAACAGCAGATAGTTTAGGGGTTGATATTATTAATACCTCGTTGGGTTATTTTGATTTCGACAATGAGGCTTACAATCATACGTACAGTGAAATGAATGGCACAACAGCCTTTATGTCACGTGGGGCAGAAATTGCATTTAGTAGAGGCATGATTTTAGTTACATCGGCGGGTAATTCAGGGAATTCCTCTAATCCCCACGTAGCTGTTCCTGCTGATGCTGTATCTGTTCTCAGCGTGGGTGCAGTAAATTCTGCTGAAACAAAAACTTCTTTTAGTTCAGTAGGGCCATCTTTTGACGGCAGAATAAAACCCGAAGTAATGGCACAAGGGCAAGCAGCAATAGTTTCTGACGCCGAAGGAAATATTGTAACGGCAAACGGAACTTCTTTTTCGGGTCCCATCATGGCAGGAATGGTGGCTTGCTTGTGGCAGGCATTTCCTGAAAAAACCAATCAGGAAATTCGTGATTTAATTCTGCAATCATCGGATAAATTTTCAATTCCAAATAATCAATACGGATATGGAATTCCAGATTTTAATTTGGCGCTAAGCAAGCAGTTGGATTTAAATTCTTTTTCTAAAGATGATTTTATCATTTATCCCAATCCCACAAGCGATTTTGTTTCAGTTTCTTTACCTTCAAAATTTGAATTGGGAACTATTACCATTTACACACTTCATGGTCAGAAAATTTTAGAACAAAAGGTAACTCCTCAATCTGCAACTATTTCCTTGAAAACACTAGAGCAAGGAATTTACTTTTATAAATTGGTATCCGTTGGTTTTTCTAAAACGGGAAAAATAATAAAACAATAATACAGTACGATCAGATGAATAAAATCACAGCACTTTTCAAAATAAAATATCCTATTATTCAAGGAGGAATGATCTGGAACAGCGGGTATAAATTAGCAAGTGCCGTAAGCAATGCCGGCGGTCTAGGCTTAATAGGAGCTGGCTCGATGTATCCTGAAGTTTTGCGGGAGCATATTCAAAAATGTAAAAAAGCGACTTCGAAACCCTTTGGGGTAAATGTGCCAATGTTGTATCCAAATATTGATGAAATAATGAAAATTATTGTTGAAGAAGGTGTGAAGATTGTTTTTACATCGGCAGGAAACCCTAAAACGTGGACTTCTCATTTGAAAGAAAACGGAATTACGGTGGTGCATGTAGTCAGCAGTTCTGTATTTGCGTTAAAAGCACAAGATGCAGGAGTTGATGCTGTTGTTGCCGAAGGTTTTGAAGCTGGAGGTCATAATGGGAGGGAAGAAACGACTACCCTTACGCTAATTCCTATGGTAAAAGAAAAAATTAAGATTCCGCTGATCGCTGCCGGCGGAATTGCGACGGGTCACGGAATGTTAGCCGTAATGGTTCTTGGTGCAGATGGCGTTCAGGTTGGAAGTAGATTTGCCGCATCTATAGAATCATCGGCTCATGCTAATTTCAAGGAAACCGTCATCAATGCGAAGGAAGGGGATACGCAACTGACGTTGAAAGAACTTGCTCCTGTTAGGCTCATTAAAAATAAATTCTATCACGATATTCAAAATTTATATCAAACGTGTCCAACAAAAGAAGAAATAGTTACGTTATTAGGAAGAGCAAGAGCAAAACGGGGTATGTTTGAAGGAGATTTAATTGAAGGCGAGTTAGAAATTGGGCAGATAGCAGGAATTATCCACGAGATTAAGCCAGCTGCAGCTATTATAGCAGAAATGGTAACGGACTTTGAAAAAGCTACAAAAGAAGTAATAAATTTTCATTTTTAAACAATGATGAAGACAAAAATAGTTGTGATCTTGTTTTTTTTGGTCCTAGGATTCCAAGTTTCTTATGGACAAAGTTATCGGTTTAAAACATCAGGATTTAGTGTTTTAGAAAAAAATGAAAGAGGATCGTGGGGCAAATGGACTGATTTAGATTTAGTCAATCTCATGGTCACTTTGGATACAAATAAAAATAGAATTGTAGTTTATTCGCAAAGAATTCAATTGTTCAAGATCATGGAATATCAGCCTGCGGAGGAAAATGACACTGACATTGTGTATTCATTTACTTGCACGGATAATGAGGGAGTCAGTTGTACAGTCTCAATCATAACCAGAAAAAAACAGGATAATAGGAAACAATTGTACATTAATTACGAGGATCGTATAATTGTGTACAATATATTCAATATGTAATCCAGCATAAAATTAGCTTCACTTTAAAAATTATAAGCTTCAGATTAACACATTTATTACAACATATTTGCGTTTTATAGCTTTTCAATATCTTTTATAAAATCATCATATTCTTGATAAAACATTTCGAGAGCATTCATTTGTTCATTGTAGAAATCAAATATTTCATCCCAATAATTGCGATTACTAACACCAACACCTAATTTTTCAACCCAAATACGGCTGATCGTTTTGCCACTTTCTAAAGTGTATTCTTTATCAAATATCAAATTTTTAATAAAATTTTCTTCTAGAATGTTTTTTAAAGCTTGTAGTTTCTCAAAGTAAGCCATTCTTTTTTCGTCACTTCGATGCTCAATATCAATTAAAACTTGTGCTTTTTTATTGTCGACATAAAATTTAAAGGAGAAATCTTTGATTTTAGTATCGTACAACACCCATTTTCGAGGATACTTTTCTGCAAATGCAATCCAGAATTCTCGTTTTAGTCTTTGGGTTTCTTCTTTGCTGTACATTTTAGTTGTTTTTTGATACCAGAAAATTTGCCTAAGCGTGTTTTCTAAACTATATTTATATTTAATTATAAGTGCAAAAATAGTCTTTGATTATGAATTTTCAAGAATTTTTAAGGTTTGTTCCTAAATTAGTTGATGCTGGGCTTCCAGCATTTGATGCCCATATCAAGATGGCTCCGCTAGACAGGCTGCAAAGCCTTGAGAGAAATAATCCAGATAACAAAAACCCGAGAATTGCTGCGGTAATGATGCTTTTTTATCCTAAAAATGAGCGAACTCATTTGGTTTTAATCGTTCGGAACTCGTATGTGGGAATTCATTCGGCACAAATTGCATTTCCTGGCGGTAAGCAGGAAGTAGAAGATGAAAACTTGGCCGTGACCGCACTAAGAGAAACACAAGAAGAGGTTGGAATTCATCCTGAAAAAATCGAAATTATTAAACCCTTTACTCAGATTTATATTCCACCAAGTAATTTTATGGTACATCCTTTTTTAGGAATTTGCAAAGAAGAGCTCGTTTTTGTCCCTCAACCTACTGAAGTTGCAAACATTATCGAATTGCCTTTGTCGACTCTTTTAAATGATGCAATTGTAGTTGAGGCAAAATTATCAACTTCTTACGAAAATAACGTCAGTGTACCGGCTTTCAATATTGAGGAGCACATTGTTTGGGGAGCTACAGCAATGATGTTGAGTGAATTAAAAGAGGTTTTGAAGATAGTTTTAGTTGACGAGAAGACAGTTTCGCAATAAATAGGAGAAAAAATGGAGCTGCTGTTTTAGCATTGTTTCTGTTTAATGCAGTATTCAATTTCGAATATAAAGTCGTAAATTTGTAATTCAAATTCAAAAAAACACACAATTTTATGGGATTATTTAAGAGAAATCCTTTTGGTCATATATTATTTATAAAAAAATGGTTAATTCGGATTTTTGGCGCTGTCACTCACAGACGTTATAGAGGATTCAATGAATTGCAAATAGAAGGTTCAGATATTATTAGAAATTTACCGGGCACAAACGTACTTTTTATTTCAAATCACCAGACTTATTTTGCGGATGTAGTAGCTATGTTTCACGTTTTTAACGCAAGTTTAAGCGGACGTGATGATACTATCAAGAATATTTGCTATTTGTGGCAACCCAAAATGAATATCTATTATGTAGCGGCCAAAGAAACAATGCAAGCAGGGTTATTGCCCAGAATCATGGCGTATGCTGGAGCAATACCAGTTGAACGAACGTGGCGTGCGAAAGGAGTTGATGTTGAAGAGAAAAAAGAAATCAATCCAGACGATACTGAAAAAATAAAAATAGCATTGAATGACGGGTGGGTAATCACTTTTCCTCAAGGCACAACAAAGTCGTTTAAACCGGTTCGTAAGGGAACTGCACATATAATAAAACAGCACCGACCTATTGTTGTTCCCATTGTCATAGATGGTTTTCGTCGTTCTTTTGACAAAAAAGGTTTCCGAATGAAGAAAAAAGGAATCTTACAATCTTTCATTATCAAAGAACCGCTAGACATTGATTATGATAACGACACCATTGAAGAAATTGTTGAAAAAGTAGAGTTTGCTATCGAGCAGCATCCGTCTTTTTTGAAAGTCATTCCATGTGAAATCATAAAGGAGCAAGAAGAATTAAATCGCTTTAGAAAATGGGATTATTAAATTAAAAAAGAAGCAATAGTTTTTTTTTATAAATCGATTTTCTTTAATTCGGCATAATTTCGATTCAATTTTTTGAGTAATAAACCATAAATCAATTGGTAAAACAGCCATACCAAGCCTAATAAAACAACAATAAAAACAAGCATAATTACACAAGTCAATAATATTTTACTACTGCTATCATTGTTCACTGTTGTTTTAATTATGATTTCGTAAGAAAACAACAGAGCACTTACGAAGAGTACAAGAAATAAATTATATGCTATATAATATCGCACTGTTTTTCTGGTACTCAAAATGCATTCCATCAGTTTTTTAGTATTTGATGTGGCAGTAATAGAGCGGTAATTCTTATAGAATAAATACATAAAGAATAGTGCTACACCGTAGCTCACATAATCTAAAACAGTGATAATTATTTCAATTGTTTCAGATTTACTCATCTTGTCATCAGGAAGCATAAAGCTTAAAGAGTTTAATACAACAAATTCAAGGACACTAATAATAAAAATCCACTTCACAATGGAAGACGATTTTTTATGAATCATTTTGTAAATTTCTTTTTCTGATACTTGCGCAAAAGAATTATCATTCTTCTGCCAGTCTTTTTTTAATAAATCCAGCTCTTTCATACTCCTTACGGATTTAATATTTTTTTTAGTTTCCCTTTTATTCTATTCATTTTTACTCTGGCATTCACCTCAGTAATTCCTAATGTTTCTGATATTTCTTGATAATCCTTGTCTTCCAGGTACATAAATATCAAAGCTTTTTCAATGTCATTCAACTGGTAAACGGCTTTATACATTAATTTTAATTGTTCCTCTTCTTCATAATCATATTCTACATCTTTGAGGAAATGTTGTCGTCCTTCAAATTCGATGGTGTTTATGGAGCGCTTTTTTTTTCGATATAAAGTAATCGCTGTGTTCAATGCGACTCGATAGGCCCAGGTAGAAAATTTGCTGTCACCCCTAAATTTTGGAAAAGCTTTCCACAACTGAATCGTGATTTCTTGAAACAAATCCTTGTGTGCATCATCGCCATTAGTATATAACCTACAAATCTTGTGGATTATATTCTGATTTTCTTGCAACTGCTTTACAAAAGAATGTTCTAAATTTTCACTCATATATACGTTAGTAAGTCAATACCGGTTTTTGTTACAATGTAAGGAATAAAATAATACTTCTGAAATTTGTCATTGCGTGGTACGAAGCAATCAGGAGCACAACAGCTATTATTCCATAATTAATAGTTTTCCTGCTGTGCACTACAATTTTTATTTGCTGATAAAAATCAGCAAATAAAGGATTTCTATTTCCATCAGGGCTACTTTACACGTTTATTTTTTTGAACTAAGCAATAAGAATAAAACAATGTTGCATTTTTTTTTACCATATAAGTCATGTAAGTTTAAGTTTCGATTATGTTAGCCTTATGTAACTTAAACAATCATAAGGTCATTTAAGGTTAAATTCTTATATGACTTATATGTTAAATATTATTTCACTCCTTTTTTAGTATGACATTAAATTGGTCCAACTACTTAGATTTCAAAAAAACAAAAATTTCGATACAATTCAATAAAATTCGACTACTCAAAACATTGTATCTTTGATTCTTAACAACCATGAACCTTTTTTATTAGATGAACATTCCAAATTCAATTGTACCCAGAATAGTAATTATAGGAGGAGGCTTTGCGGGAATTGCATTGGCCAAAAAACTTAAAAATAAAAAAGTACAAGTTGTTCTTTTAGACAAACATAATTACCATACTTTTCAACCTTTATTGTATCAAGTCGCTACCGGCGGACTCGAAGCCGGTTCCATAGCGTACCCAATCCGAAAAGTGATACAGGAATATGATGACGTCTATTTTAGACTCACCAATGTCCAGGAAATAGACACTAAAAATCAAAAAATTATCACCGAAATAGGCGAATTAACTTATGATTATCTCGTCATTGCCACGGGTTCTAAAACTAATTATTTTGGCAACAAAGAAATTGAGCGAAATAGTATGGCTATGAAAACCATTCCGCAATCACTCAATATTCGAAGCCTAATTCTTGAAAATTTTGAGCAAGCCGTTTTGACCACTGATGTTGCCGAACAAAATAGTCTCATTAATTTTGTCCTTGTAGGTGGAGGACCAACAGGCGTAGAGCTTGCCGGTGCTTTGGCCGAAATGAAAAAAGCAATCCTCCAAAAAGATTATCCCGATCTGGATATTACTAAAATGGAAATCAACTTGATTCAAAGCGGTGACAGAATTCTGAATACAATGAGCGAGAAATCCTCGCAAGCAGCCGAAAAATTTCTAACTAATTTAGGAGTTACAATTTGGAAAAATATTCGAGTAACTAATTATGACGGACGCACGATAACCACAAATTCCGATTTGTCTTTTGATACTGCCACCGTAATTTGGACAGCAGGAGTTCAAGGTGCTCTTGTTGTAGGATTGGATGGTAATTCTTTAGTGGAAAAAGTAGAACGCATTCGGGTCAATGAATTCAATCAAGTAATTGGCTATGAAAACATTTTTGCAGTAGGTGATATTGCTTCCATGGAATCCGAAACCTATCCACAAGGACATCCCATGATGGCGCAACCCGCGATGCAGCAAGGAGAATTACTGGGCGAAAACGTAATAAAATTAATTAAAAACAAACCCATGAAAGCTTTTGAATACAATGACAAAGGCTCCATGGCTACGATAGGAAGAAATAAAGCGGTTGTCGATTTGCCAAAATACCACTTCAGTGGCGTTTTTGCTTGGTTTGTCTGGATGTTTGTGCATTTATTTTCTCTTATTGGATTTAAAAATAAAGCTGTCGTATTCCTTAGCTGGGTGTATAATTACATTCGTTTTGATCGCGAAGGAAGATTAATCATCAGACCTTACAAAAAGAAAAGTTTTACGACTTTTACGAGTGATGAAGTTTAATTGTCAAAAGTTTTAAAGTCAAATGTCGAAAGTTTTTCTCAGTTGCTTGTCAGTCGACTTTAACTTTTGTGCTTTCATTAGCATCCGATAAAAATCAAATTAAGCCAGTCAAATAGCACTCTAAATTCTCTTTATCTATTCGTAAATATTTACATCTTTCCCCAGAATTAGTATCAGAAGGAAAATCATTTTACTTTAAGACTTTTTACTTTCAAACTTTAGGACTAAAAATCCTTTTTTTTATAATAATTTACCATCAAGTTCACAAACTTACTGTAACTTTCCATTCCGTCTTTTTGCTGGTTTACTTTTAGGAATTGGTTGTAAAAAGCATGAAAACCTTTGTCGATAATCGTGTCGTATTGTTTCCAGAAGTGTTCGCTTTCTTTGTAATTTTTTATAATTCCGGGATGGACGGTTTTTAATAATTGGCTAAAAACTGCCTCATCTCGCGCTTGCCAAATACTTAAGCAATAGCGCAAAGCCATGCTGTAACCTGAATATTGAATGTATAAATCATCATTTTTGACAGAAGCTAAAAAGCCAATAAAGTTGCATTCACTTTCACTTGCGTAGCCCATTTGGTGTGCCATTTCATGATTTGTGGTCATGGGAAAACTGTACATTGGACCCAAATAATTAACCTGTGCTTCATTGGTAAATGGATTCAAATAACCTCCAAAACCCATATAAGTAAGAGGCAAACTGATTAGTGATTTTTTGGTGCTACGTTGTGAAAAAGAAAAAGAAGGATGTTGTGTGGCTAGGTTTTTATATCCATTCCCACTCATTTCAAAGACTTGTTCTTGCGTATACGGGAAGACCACTTTTAAGCTTTCTTTTTTTGTGATTTGGTAGTGAACGGTATTAGTTTTGGCAATTATCTTTTTGGTGAAAGCCAATAAATCACCATCGGAATACTCTTTTTGAATTTTCATTTTTTCAAAAAGCGGTTCACGGTAATAATTGAGCGCCCAAAGAACATGAAACAAAAAGTAAAAAACGGAAACAAAACTCAAAATGCTCAAAATAGTGTCTTTCCACTGCGATCTCATTGTTTTTCGTTTGTTCCAAATCCATTTAAGAATAAATAAAATAAGAATGAAATAAAACCAGTCACCCACAGAAAAAGGAATTGAACCCAAAATAGTTCTTGAAAACAGCGATAGCATTGGATAAAAACCATTGCTGTACCACTCCTCTATCTGTGAGGGGTAAAAGGGAATAATTTGCAAAAGCAGTATTTGGATTAACAAGAAGAAGGAAAGGAAATATTTTGTTTTCAATGGGTGAATTTTGGAAATGTAAATATAATTACAATATCAATTACTACCATACCGAATTTAAACTTTGTAACTTTGGGACTTGTAAATGTTGAACTTCAAACAAAAATAAATGAGTCAAGAAATAAGAAATTTAGAACCAAAAGCACTTTGGAATAAGTTTGCCGATTTGAATGCTGTGCCTCGTCCTTCTAAAAAAGAAGAGCGTGTTATTGAGTTTATGAAAAAATTTGGCGAAAGCCTCGGTTTAGAAACTTTGGAAGATGAAATCCGCAACGTTATCATTCGGAAACCGGCAACTGCAGGAATGGAAAACCGAAAAGCAATTGTGCTTCAAGGACATTTAGATATGGTACACCAAAAAAATGCTGATACTACTTTTGATTTTGATACCCAAGGAATCGATATGTACGTTGATGGAGACTGGGTACGAGCTCGAGGAACTACCCTTGGGGCCGATAACGGTCTTGGAGTTGCGGCTATGATGGCAATTTTAGAAAGCACAGATATTCCACATCCCGCTATCGAGGCTTTGTTTACAATTGACGAAGAAACAGGAATGACAGGAGCAATGAATCTAAAAGGCGGTGTGCTGCAGGGACAAATTCTTTTGAATATGGACACCGAAGAGGATGATGAAATAGACATTGGTTGTGCTGGCGGAATTGATGTGACGGCTACTGCAGAGTACGATGAAGAAGAAACTCCCGAAGGCTCTGTTGGGTATACGATTACCGTAAAAGGTTTGAAAGGCGGGCATTCTGGGATGGATATTCACAAAGGTTTGGGTAATGCCAATAAAATCATGAACCGATTATTATTTGATGGTTTTGATAATTTTGGGTTACAAATTGCTGAAATAAAAGGAGGAAGTTTGCGCAATGCAATTCCACGTGAAAGTCATGCAAAAGTTATTATCGCCGAAGTGTATGATGAAGCTTTTGTTTTTGACATGCAGCAAATTGTAAACGAAATCAAAACGGAGTTTAAAACAACGGATCCAGATTTAGAAGTTGTTTTTGAAAAAATGGAAGTCGCACCCATAAAAGTAATGCCGTCAATTGCGCAGTTTTACTTTGTGAGATCGATGTATACAGCTCATAACGGGGTGTACAGAATGAGTGCTGATTTTGATGGTTTAGTAGAAACATCGAATAATGTAGCTAAAGTGATTTTAGGTCAAGGACAGCTTTCAGTGCAATGTTTGACGCGTTCCTCTGTTGAAACGGCTAAATTTGATCTGGCTACAGCATTGCGTTCCGCATTCGAGTTAATGGGCTGTGAAGTAGAATTTTCAGGTTCGTATCCTGGTTGGACACCAAACGCTAAATCAGAGATTTTGGATGTTTTAGTTCCAATTTACGAAAAACAAAACGGTGAAAAACCAAAAGTAGTGGCGTGTCACGCAGGATTAGAATGTGGGATTCTGGGAACGAATTATCCTGATATGGATATGATTTCTTTTGGACCAACAATTCACGGCGCACATTCACCTGATGAAAGAGCGAGTATTTCTTCTTCTCAGAAATTTTGGAAATTTGTTTTGGAAATTTTAGCGAATATTCCGGTGAAATAAAATAAAGTGTTCAGTAATCAGTTTTTAGTATTCAGTATTTATAATTGAACACTAAAAACTGCTCACTGCTCACCAAGAATTAGTCTCTTTTCGGAGCATTCTTTTTATCTCTTTTTTCTTCTTTCTTTTCTTTAGCCGTTTTTAAAGGCTCTTTTTTTGCTGTCTTCTTTGCGTCTTGACTTTTTGCCATGATATGGATATTTAGATTTTGTTTTAATTGTTGGTTTAGGTAAATATATATAATATTTTTGATTTGTTTTAAATATTATTTTAAAAAATCTCCATTGATGATTAATAACTCAGCACCATTAATGAATACAGAAGATGGGAACTTGCATCTTCAGAAACTACCTAAATCATTCCCTTCGAAAGTTTGACTTGTTGACCATTTTGCATTTCACGCATCAAATCGCGGTCAAGTCAATGTACACTATGTCCTTTTTAATACTAATGATTTGCTAGTTATCCTTTAGAATAGGTTACTTCTAAATGTGAAGTGTGTCTGATCATACGAGTTGCCAATATGCCGATTCAGTAGCTCCTTCCTGTTTTGTTTATTCTGTTTATTCCTAATTAATTGAAAAGGGATGTTACCCAAAATTTTTATTTAGAGTAGTGCAACTTCCCAAAGTTTTTTGAAAATAAAATTCCCCAATTTTTTTAAGAATTGAGGAATTTTTTTGTTTTTAAAATTTAAAAACAGATTTTATTTTATCTTTAAAACTTTATATTCTTCGTAGCAACCACTAATTGCATCCATGATTTGTAGATCATTTGCTGTTTTTATAAACGATTCTGAATAGTTACAACGTTGCAAGATTTCAGGTATTTCATTTTTATTTATTCCTAAAAGTACAGCAATAGTTTCTCGATCAAATTTGGATTCTAAAAGATTTCGAACGGTGTCATCTTTTTTTAATTCTTTAAGCTTTTTGAGCTCTTTTGGGTTGTTACCAAAGAAATTATACAGCATGTCTGCAGGGTTAAATATTGATCCCAAAACTCTTCCGAATGCATTTGGAGAATATTCGCCAGCTTCATATCCTTGGGTTAGTCCTGAAATACTGTAGCGATAATTTTCACTGATAGGAATAATTTTGGTATCTACTTCAAGATAACCGGTTAGGTTAAACGGTCGTATTACTATTTCTTCAAGTGCTATTGCTTTCTCTGTAAGTTGTATTTTAGTGCTTTTATTTTTTAACCAGTCATTTGTAACTCGAACGCGAAGTGATTGAAATCCGAGACTGGTAATGTGAAGAGTGTCGTTTAATTGCACATCAATTTCAAAATATCCTCTTGAATCAGTTGTTGCACCTCTAACTTTATTAATATTGATAATATTCACACTAGATAATGGTTCTCTAGTTGTGTTACTGATAATGATACCATCTACTTTTTTGGAGGGTTCTTTAACTTGCGCAAAGGCAGTTACAGAAAGGATTAAAATAAAGAAAACTACAAAATATCTCATAAACTAATTTAAGACTTTAAAAGTAATAAATCAGGATTAGATATTTTGTAGTTTCCGTATATAATTATAAGAAAATTAACAATGGATGTTAGTCTCTTCTTGGTCTTCTTGGTCTAGGTGCATCGCCAAAACTTTCAGAACGTCTAGGCGCTCTGTCAGAACCTTCAGTTCTTGGTCTGTCTGATGAAAAACCACCTTCTCTTCTAGAATCGCTTCTTCCGCCAAAACCACCTTCTCTTGGAGCAGAGTTTCTGTCGCTTCTAAAACCACCACCACCAGAACCTTCTCTTCTTGGAGCAAAGCTTCCTTCTCTTCTTGGAGCAGAACTTCTTCCGCCACCAAAACTTCCACCAGAGCTTCTTCCGTTATGATCACGTCTTCCGCCACCATCATTTTTAGAAATTTCAACATTGATTCTACGTCCTTCTAATTGTACGTTGTTCAATACTTCCATTACCTTATCAGTGTGTTCTGGATCAGTGTTAAAGAAAGAGAAACCTTCTTTTACATCTACTTTGAAAACGTCATCACGACCTAAGTCTAATGTTTCTTTCAAGTAATCTTTCAATGACATCCAATCAAAGTTATCTCTAGAACCTATGTTCACAAAATATCTTGTTGCACCACCATTGTTGTTTTCTCTTGGAGCACCACCGTCTCTATCATCACGATCACGTCTTTCAGAACCTGAAGATTGATTAGAGATATCTCTGTTTTTCTTGTAGTAAGCAATGAAACGGTTGAATTCTACCGATACCATTTTCTTGATTAATTCTTCTTTCGTTAAATCTTCAAGAACATTGTTAATTGCAGGAAGGTAATTCTCAATTTCGTGATCAACTTCTACGTCTTTAATTTTATTGGCTAAGTGCAATAATTGGATTTCGCAGATTTCAATTCCGGAAGGAATCGTTTTTTCTTCAAATTTTTGTTTGATGATTCTTTCAATTGAAGAAATCTTACGCAATTCACTTTTAGTAACAATTACGATAGAAGTTCCTAATTTACCAGCACGGCCAGTACGACCTGAACGGTGGTTATAGGTTTCAATCTCGTCAGGTAATTGATAATTCACTACGTGAGTAATGTTATCAACATCAATTCCACGAGCAGCAACGTCAGTAGCTACAAGCATTTGGATTTGTCTTCCTCTAAAAGATTTCATTACACCATCACGTTGCGCTTGAGATAAATCTCCGTGCAAAGCAGCAGCGCTATATCCGTCTTCTACTAGTTTTTCAGCAACTGCTTGCGTATCTCTTTTAGTACGACAAAAAACTACAGAAAAAATGTCTGGATTAGCATCAGCTAAACGTTTCAAAGCTTCGTAACGATCGCGAGCATTTACAAGGTAAAATTCGTGAGAAACTGTTGCAGAACCTGAGTTCTTAGCTCCAACTGTTATTTCAATTGGATCTTTCATGAATTGTTTTCCAATTCGTGCTACTTCGGCAGGCATTGTAGCTGAAAACAACCAAGTGTTTTTTTCGTCTGGCGTAGTCGAAAGGATATTTACGATATCTTCGTAAAAACCCATGTTCAACATTTCGTCAGCTTCGTCAAGAATACAATAGTTGATTTGAGAGATGTTTACTAAACCTCTATTGATCATGTCTTGCATTCTTCCTGGAGTTGCCACAATAATTTGCGCACCTCTCTTTATGTCTCTTGCTTGATCTGTAATGCTAGCTCCACCGTAAACTGCTACCACATTAATACCTTTTTCGTATTTAGAGTAGTTTTTAATTTCGTTGGTAATCTGCAAACAAAGTTCGCGAGTTGGAGATAAAATTAATGCTTGTGTATTTCTGTTGTTGGCATCAATTTTCTGAATAACTGGAAATCCAAATGCTGCCGTTTTCCCTGTCCCTGTCTGAGCCAACGCAACCATATCTGTGTCTTTTTCCAATAATAGGGGAATCGCTTTCTCCTGTACTTCGGTCGGATTTTCAAATCCTAGATCTAAAATCGCCTTCAGTAACGATTCACTCAATCCTAATTGTTCAAATTTATTCATATGTATTTTTAAAATAGGGTGCAAAATTACTGTTTATAATTCAGATAAACTAATGCTATTTTAAGAAATTACAATATATTATTATTTGATAATCAGAAAGTTATCTTTTTATTTAAAAATCCACCGCTTTGATTTTAAATATTTTGTGTGAAATTTCAATTCAAAATGTATTTTTTTGTTAAAAAAAATAGCAAAAAAAGATATTATTTGCTGTCATTTAGAAAATCAATCAACTGCTGTGTGGCTTTTCCTCTGTGGCTTATTTTGTTTTTTATTTCTAATGATAATTGGGCGAAAGTTTCTTGAAAACCTTCTGGCTGAAAGATAGGGTCGTAGCCAAAACCCTGATTACCTGTTTTTGCGATTGTTATTTCACCACGAGCCGTTCCGGTAAATAAATATTGTTCCCCGCGTAGATTGAGTGCAATGACCGTTTTGAATTGTGCTTTTCTATTTTCTTTGTGCGATAAGGCTTCTAATAATTTAGTCATATTGTCATCGGCACTGCGTTGTAAACCTGCATATCGTGCAGAATAAACTCCTGGAGCGCCATTCAAGGAATCCACTTCTAGCCCGGTATCATCTGCAAAACAATCGAGTCCATATTTTTCGGTAATGTAGTTTGCTTTTTGGATGGCATTTCCTTCAATAGTATCGCTTGTTTCTGGAATATCTTCAAAACAGCCTATGCTTTCTAAGCTCAAAATTGTTATTGTTTTAGGAAGTATACTTTGTAATTCTAAAATTTTATTGTGATTGCTGGAAGCGAAGATGAGTTTCATTTTTTTTAGGTTTGGATATCAAATGTACTTTTTTTTAAAACAGTTCTTTCAGGGAAATAGATTTTTTGTTTGTTAATCCTTTTTTAAATTTTATATGCCGTTAATTTTTAGTTAATGTACTGTAAATCAAGTAATTAATTTATATCTTTGAGTGTCGTTTTGATTGATCACTTGAGTAATTCGCCATTGTATGGGATACTATTCAAATAGTCTGTTTTGCTGAACGGTAGAACTGATAAGGATAAATCAAAATTAACAATTGGAGGTCTCGAACGAGGCCTCCTTTTTTTTGATTTTTTAAATTCATTTTGCTTTGAACACTTTACAATAGTTTGTTAAGTGAATATTTTTTAAAAGTCTTGATGTTAAAAAATAGTTAAACAACTGATATAATGTTAGTTATGTATTGTTTATATGTATCTTTGGGTATGGTTTTGGTTTATTGTTGAATATAAAGTATCTGAAAAGAGAAGTGTATTTAATAGTTGGTTGAATTGAAAGATTTGACGGATAACAACACACCAAAATCCATATTAGGAGGCCCTTTAAAAAGGCCTCCTTTTTTTGGTTTATGGGGCAGTTTTTTGCGATTGTAAGTTTACAACCAGTTTTCTAGTGGTTTGCACAAGGGATAGCAGTGGAAATCCTTTACAGTGATTTTTATCACTGTAAAGATTGTAACGGATAGCCCGACCACGCTGTAACGCTAGTGAAAGCGAGGATGTGCCCAAAAGATTATGCTATTTTTTATCTACCATAGGCCTTTGAGTGCGGTTTGCCAGTTCCCACGCGGTTACAAATGCAAATTGAGCTCTTTTGGTCAAGGCATCGTATTCAATTTTGTCCGGACTGTCTGTGGCTTTATGATAATCAGCATGGACGCCATTAAAAAAGAAAACAGAAGGAATGCCATTTTTGGCAAAATTATAATGATCAGAACGCTCATAGAAATGATTTGGATCCTTTGGGTCATTAAATTTGTAATCTAAAACAAGATTGGTATATTTTGCATTTGCGATTGTACAAATGTTATCCAAATCAGTAGATAGGCGGTTGGCACCAATGACGTATACATAATTATTGCTGTTGGCATGGGCGTCATCGCGACGGCCTATCATGTCAATATTGATATTAGTTATGGTATTGGCCAGAGGGAATAACGGATTTTCAGCGTAAAAGCGTGAGCCGTGTAAACCGTGTTCTTCTCCGGTTACATGAAGAAATAGGATAGATCGTTTTGGACCGTGACCTGCTTTTTTAGCGATTTGGAAGGCTTGTGCAATTTCTAACAGCGCTACAGTTCCGGAACCATCATCATCAGCACCATTATAAATGTCTCCATTTTTTATGCCTACGTGGTCATAATGTGCTGAAATGACCAATACTTCGTCAGGTTTTTCAGATCCTTCTATATAAGCCCAAATGTTTTCAGAATCGGACAGGTTTTCGTTACTTTTTGCATTAAGGAAAGCGGCCGGAATTTTTTGGTAATAGTCGGAAGCAGCAGTTGGAAAAGGTACATTATTTTTTGTGTACTGATCAATAAGGTAAAGACCTGCTTTTTTTTGTCCTGCGGATCCTGTTTCGCGACCTTCCATTTCGTCTGAAGCTACAATGTATAGGTGTGTTTTAAGTTCGTCGGCAGTAATTGTATTCATGTATTTCGTGGGATCAACAGAAGCAACGGTAGTAACGAGAGGTTGTTGTGAGGCGCAGCTGATAGTTAGAAGAACCATAATAGCTAATAAAGAGATTTTTTTCATTTTTTTAATGTAGGTTAATAAAGGTGTAAATGGCAAAGAGGGATAATATAATAAGGATAAGGATACAGTTGATTAAAAACAACAAACTACTTTTTAGAAAAGAAATTAATCTTGTTTCTTGGTAAAACCGGTGGTGTGCCGGAAAGAAATAATAAAGCATCCATCCAATCCCGGTAAAATTACATATAATTTGGATAAAAGAAATGAAACTTGATGCTGCAAATAGAGAAAATCCTTTGTTGATCAGGAATAATACCAAGAATAGTAGTAATAAAAAGGAAAAATAATGAAGGGTGAAAATGCCGTGATCAAAGTAATACCAACGTTTCTTGTTGTGAAAAAGCCATAAAAAGAAGGCAAATAGGGGCATAAAAACAAAGAGTACTTTGGGTAAATTATGGGTAAAGGAACTTGCGAATTTTTCGATAATTTCGCTTTGTGTGTTGTTTTCCTTGACGATCTGGATTTTTTTATTCATCCAATAACTAAAATCCGATAGCTTTTCTGATTGTGGAGCATTTTTTTGAATGGAGTCTAATTGTTCTGCCGATTCGTATCCAAAATTAAATAATTGATTTTCGGCTTTTGCATCCGTTTGGCCCTTTTTGTCCGAATCATTTTTGGATATGGTATTCTGAAATGATCTGTTTTTGGAAGTAATCGTAGATTCCTTTTCGATGATTTTATCGGGAGAATTATTTTCACTGGGCAAAATAGTAATCAATAGAAATGTAATAAAGCTAATGAAAATATAGAGGCGAACGGGAGCCAAATAAGACAATCGCTTTCCCGAAAGATATTCTTTGGTTAATGCAGCGGGTTTGAATAAAAGATTTTTTATGGTGCGCCAAAAAGCATTTTCATAGTGGGTTAAGTCCTCAAAAAAATGAATAAAGAGGTGGTGAAAGGTTTTTCGGGTATCTGTATTTTCTTGTCCACAATTAGGACAGAATCTGTTTTCTACCACGTATCTGCAATTAAGGCAGGTTTTGTCGTTCCTAATTTTGCTTTTAGACATAAAAAAAACAGTATAAGTTCTAGACTTTTTGTTACATTTCAATTGATAAAACTAACAAAAAAACCGAACTTATACTGTTTTTGAAAAAATTATATTTTCTAAATTATTTCAAAACTTCTTTTAAGAAAGAATTCATGCGCTCCCAAGAACGTTTAGCAGCTTTCTCATTATACGCTGCTCCCTTAGAATTATCATTACCAGCTTCAATTTCAGTAAAGGCATGTACAGAATTAGCATAATAAATCATTTCCCATTCGGCTTTCGTATCTCTCATTTCTTGTTGAAATGCGGTTACTTCTGCAGCAGGAACGTATGTGTCATCTGCTCCGTGAAGCACTAAAATTTCTGCAGTTATTGGATTATTTACTCTGGAAGCATCACGACCTAAACCTCCGTGAAAAGAAACTGCACCTTGAATTTTCATTCCAGCTCTTGCTGCTTCAAGTGCTCCTGTTCCCCCAAAACAATAGCCTATGACCACTATATTATCAGGATTTGCGCCTGATTTTACTAATTGGTCTAAAGCAAGTTGAATGCGTCTTTGATAATCAGCAATATTACTTTTGTAAAAACCGGCTTGTTTTCCCGCTTCTTGTGTCGTTGCAGGATAATTTCCTTCGCCATAAATATCAGCTACAAACGCATAGTAGCCCATGTTTGATAATTTTTCCGCGGATTGTTTGGAATGCGTATCAATTCCTTTCCAAGCCGGAAGAATTAATATTCCAGGTTTTGTGGTACTCCCTTTTTTTGGAGTAATACAAAAGCCATTTAATTTTTGAGCACCATCAGTGTATTTTACGGCTTTCAATTGTGCAAATGCGCCATTGGAAAACAATGCTAATCCTAAAAAGGCAAAGAAAATATTTTTCATAATTTAAATTTTTATTGTTACAAATGTCTCAATTAATTTGTCCTAAAAGTAAGACTTTGATTTTTTTCTCTTATGACAGTATTTTTAATTCTTATAATGAAGAGTAAAGCAATTATTCTCCTGGATGATAAATCTTTTCGGCATTTTTTTGAACATCCTCTTTATAAAATAGGACATCTTTGAATTTTCCTTTTTGGTACATTGCAGCCTGATCGTAAAAATGTTTCGATTTTGGATCACCGCTGTTTCCGCCTGCCAATAAAGATTTTGCTTTTATTTTTGGTCCAAATTCGACCGCGCACACAAAACTGTTTCCGTTTGTTCCATAACGCTTTTTAGTATCTTTTTGATAATTGCTTTTAAAAGCGGGTAAACTTCCCCAAAGCGCCGGCCCAAATCCAATAGGTAAACTTTCCAGGGCATCATTATAAATGAGATTGATGTCACCTGATGTTCTCTGGAAACGATTGATTTGTCCCCAAGGAATTTGCCAGGTTCCAAATTTAATTTTCAGTTCATTCACTACTATTTGCAATTGGGGAATCAGTTGATCTGGAAAAGCATTTTTCGCAAAATTGATAGTGTTTTCAACTTGATCCAATTCTCCTTCATTCGTATATACTTTTTGAATAATGGGGTCTAATTTATAAGCCCATTCCACAGCCAGGGTTGTAGCGACAGAATTTTCCTTGGCATAGTAATCCCAGTTTTTTAGCAGTGCTATTGGTTCTGAAAGTTCTGTGTAAAGTGGATCTTCGGTACTGATATTTTTTTCAAAGCTGGAAAGTAACGCTGGAATTAGAAATTCGAAAGCAGTCAGTTTTGTATCGTAACCGTCAGCAATCACTTTGTCTAATGTGTATTTATCACCTTTGCTCAGTAGTCTAACTGCATTAAGTCCTCTGAAACTTTCGCCGTCTGGCGCCATGTACGGCAAGTAATTTTCTTCTTTTGGACTATTGTCACCTGCCACGGTGTAAGGTGTAGAATTACAGTTTTGTAACCAACCGTTTATAGGATTGTAGGAATGAACCGTTTCTGAAACCGCGTGTAATCCTTTCCATTGTGTTGCCGGTGTTGTGCCGTCCATCACTTTTGACCAGTTCAGTTTTTTGTCTCGAATAGGTACAAAATTTCCGTGCCAATACGCAATATTTCCTTCTTTATCCGCATAAACGGTATTGTTAGAGGTATTGGCTTTCAAATCCATTGCCTTTTTGTAGTCCTCAAAACTTTTTGATTTTGTTCGTACCCAACTTTGTTCCAGACTTTTCATAGAACGATTATTGGATTTTAGGCTGATCCATTTCCCGTCTCTTTTGGCCATGATTGGACCATGATTGGTATAAAAGGTGTTAAATGTTTTAGGAATGAGTTTTCCGTTTTCCATATACTTGATGGTTATTTTTTTCTCAATAACCGGAACTAATTTAGTATCGTATTCGTAAAACAGTTTGTTGTCTTTAGTCACTATTTTCTCAGCATACATGTCCGCTACATCTACATTTGAAGAGGTATGCATCCAGCCGCAGTTTTCGTTGAATCCTTGATAAATGAAAAATTGTCCCCAAGTAACTGCTCCATACGCATTCAATCCTTCGTCGCTGGTCATTTGTATTTCAGGTCGGAAATAAAAGGTGGTATGTGGATTAATGTATAAAATGGAATTTCCAGAGGCTGTTTTTGAAGGAGCAATTGCAAATCCGTTAGAGCCTGTTTGAACGTCTTTCTCCCGTTCTATGTATGCTACTTTATCAGTGTTTCCGGAATAAAAAGCTTTCAATTCTCCGGTTGAGAGATCAGCGGTACTTATGGCTCCAATACTTCCGTCAGTCCAAAGCAACGGAAACCAAGGCTCAAAATGAGTTAATAAAGCGGGTTTTACTTCGGGATGCTTGTAGAGGTAAAAGTTAATTCCGTCCGCATAACTATTTAATAATTTTTTTAACCAAGGGGACGCCTTTTTATAATCGGCTTTGGCTTCATCTGTGTCTATCAAAAGTTTAATTTCTAAATCATTATACAAAACGGACTGTCCTTTAATTTCTGAAAGGCGTCCCAGTTTTTCGATATAATTCATTTCTACCCGTTTGAAATCGTCTTCACATTGCGCATACAACATTCCAAAAACAGCATCCGCATCGGTTTTGCCGTATACGTGTGCAATTCCCCAATTGTCTCTTATGATAGTAACTTGTTGCGACAGTTTTTTTAATCTTTCTGTTTCTTGATCAGCTGTTCTTTGTGAAAACATCGATAAGCAGGAACTAAAAACTAAAATTAGAAGTGGTAAATGGTTCTTGAAATATTTCATTGTATTTAATTTTATATTAGAGACTTACGTTTCGTTTAAATGCGCAACCCAGTTCTATTATAGAATCAGTTTTGGCAATACCAGGAATAGTGTCTATTTTTTCATACAAAACTTTGCGCATGTGTTCGTGATCTTTAGCAATGATTTTTATATATAGAGTGAAAGATCCGGTAATGTAATAGCATTCGGTAATTTCCGGAATATTTTTAAGTTCCTCGATAATCCGGTCAGAATCTTGATCTTTATTCAAGGTGATTCCAGTAAATGATCCCCAATCATACCCAATTTTTTTTTCATTGATCACTGGTTTTATTCCGGCTAGTATTCCTTGTTCTGTTAATCTATTGATGCGTTGATGCACCATTGTATTTGATATTTTTAGATTGGCCGCAATAGCAGAATATGCCATTCTCCCGTCTTTTTCTAATTCTTTAATAATGTTGATATCAAATTCGTCTAATATATCCATGTTGGTTTACGTATAAATGATGCTTTTGTGTTTGTATAAAAGTACTTATTTTTATTTAGATGGAAATAATTCTATAAGTTCAATTTAATATTCATAAATGACTTTATTTTGCCTAAATTAAGCAATTTACTTAAATTAATACTTTAAAAAAAGTCAAAACATTTATTTTTATTGTCAATTTAAAAAAAAACTGTAGTTTTGTACTTTGCAATATCTAAATAGAAATATCATGACACACACAGAACAAAACCTTTCTTCAAAATCGGAAGCATTGATAGCTAAAGAAAATCAATACGGAGCGCACAATTACCATCCTCTACCTGTAGTTTTAGAAAAAGGCGAAGGCGTTTATGTCTGGGATGTAGACGGAAAAAAATATTATGATTTTTTATCGGCCTATTCTGCCGTAAACCAAGGTCATTGTCATCCTAAAATTGTAGGTGCAATGATAAAACAAGCGCAAACATTAACCTTGACTTCACGTGCTTTTCATAATGATCAATTAGGACCTTTTGAGGAATATGTGACCAAGTATTTTGATTTTGATAAAGTATTACCAATGAATACTGGTGCTGAGGCAGTAGAAACGGCTTTGAAATTATGTAGAAAATGGGCGTATGAGGTAAAAGGTATTCCTGAAAATCAAGCACAGATTATCGTTTGTGAAAACAATTTTCACGGAAGAACAACAACAATCATTTCATTTTCGAATGATGAGAGTGCCCGTAAAAACTTTGGACCATTTACAGCAGGATTTATAAAAATTCCATATGATGATGTTGAAGCCTTAGAAAATGTATTAAAATCAACCAAAAATATAGCTGGATTTTTAGTGGAACCTATTCAAGGTGAAGCAGGAGTTTATGTTCCTTCGGTAGGATATTTAGCAAAAACGAAAGCGCTTTGCGAAGCACATAACGTTTTATTTATCGCGGATGAAGTGCAAACAGGAATTGCACGCACGGGCAGATTATTAGCAACCTGCGGAAATTGTGACTGTAAAAAAGGATGTGAAAACAATCCTGAAGTAAAACCAGACATCCTTATTTTAGGTAAGGCGCTTTCGGGTGGTGTTTATCCGGTTTCGGCAGTTTTAGCGAATGATCATATTATGAATGTGATTAAACCGGGACAACATGGTTCTACTTTTGGAGGAAATCCAATTGCTGCTGCTGTCGCTATTGCTGCACTAGAAGTGATAAAAGAAGAAAATTTAGCACAAAATGCAGCTTACTTAGGTGAAGTTTTAAGAACGGGACTTAACGAGATTGCTTCCAGAAACCCATTAATTACTTTGGTTAGAGGAAAAGGCTTATTGAATGCTATCGTTATCAATAGTGATGAAGAATCTGATTTAGCTTGGGATATTTGTATGAAATTTAGAGATTACGGATTATTGGCAAAACCAACACACGGAAACAAAATTCGATTTGCGCCGCCATTAGTAATTACAGAAACGCAAATACATGAATGTTTGGCTATTATTGAAAAGGCTTTAAACGATTTTAAATAATGGGAAAAACGATTAAATTAATAAAGAACCGATCCGATATTGGTGCAGGTACTCGCGGATCCGACTTAGGGATTGATGCTATCGAAATTGCTGCAATCAATCAAAACAGTGATTATTTTAATCAATTTGAATTTGAAGATGTCAAGACGCACAACGAATCCATTTATGATAAAAACAGAAGTTCTTCCGCAAAAAGGATAGAACATGTTGTAGAACAATGCACTCGCGTCAGTAACGCAGTAAAGAAAAACATTGAAGGAAATTATTTTCCAATTGTATTCTCGGGAGATCATTCATCAGCATTGGGAACGTTAAGCGGTATCAAGGCAGCGTTTCCGGAGCAAAACATTGGTGTGTTTTGGATTGATGCGCATGCAGATTTGCATTCGCCTTATACCTCTCCATCGGGAAATATTCACGGAATGCCATTGTCTGCCGCTCTTGGCGATGATAATTTGACTTGTCAAAATAATGATGTTCCAGCTGAAATACAGCAACATTGGGAAGATATGAAAAATATTGGTTGTAAAGGACCAAAAGTTTTAGCCGAAAACCTGATATATTTTGGTGTTCGGGATACCGAAGAAGCGGAGGATAAGCAAATTGAAAAATTGCAAATCAAAAATTATAAGGTGGATGAAGTGCGGTATCGCGGTTTACAAAAATGTGTCGCTGAAGCATTGACTAAGCTATCGCATTGTGAAGTTATATACATTTCTTTTGATGTAGACTCCATGGACTGTGATATGATTTCTTATGGAACAGGAACACCAGTTCCCAAAGGTTTTGATCAGTATGAAGTCATAGCGATCATCAATCAAATTATCCAAACAAAAAAGGTGGCTTGCATCGAATTTGTTGAGATAAACCCCTTATTGGATACCAAAGGAAATAAAATGGCAGAAACGGCTTTTGAAGTTTTAGAAGCCATAACATCAGAGCTTCTTATTCCTATTGAATAGCGTTATTGCAATAAATGAAAAAGCTCGAGATTTAAATTAATTTCGGGCTTTTTTTGTGACTATTTTTTATAAAGATAGTTGTTGAAATATCTTCAAATAGAAGCAAATTGCAATAATCGATCTTTATGCTGCGTTGCAAGATGTAGGGCCTTTGAAAATTATAATATATTGGTTTCGTTACAATGACTCCGCAAGAATTAGGGTTGTTCCTTTTTTAAAGAGATGAAGCACCTTTGATTTATTTGATTAATGAATGTTACGGTTTTGTATCTCAAATGGTATGTATAAATGTAGTTTGCGTTTATCATCATTATTTAAAGAAACTATTTTTTGGTATTATTGCATTTAAGATGGTTTTAAATCGGGTTAAAATACTTAAGACTGTTGCAGAAACTTTGAATTAGTTCAAAAATAGTTATCTTTCTACCGTCACAGACAGCAATTTTCACAAATTTAGAAAGTTAGAACTACAATTTAAAATAAAAACAACCGATTAGAAATGAATAAAGTAATGAATTTCATCGATTTGCATAACGGGGAAGAAAATAAAAAGAAAGTGTTAGACAATGTGATGTCAAATATTTCTTTTAGAGGTTCTAGTTTATGGATTTTAGCTTGTGCTATTGTAGTAGCTTCGGTTGGTTTGAATGTAAATTCTACAGCTGTTATCATTGGAGCCATGCTTATTTCACCTTTGATGGGGCCAATTGTAGGTGCTGGTTTTGGTTTAGGTATTTATGATTTTAATCTGCTCAAAAGATCGCTTAAAAACTTACTTATTGCCACCTTGGTGAGTCTGCTAGTTTCTACAATTTACTTTTATTTGAGTCCTTTTAAGGACATACAGTCGGAACTTTTAGCAAGAACATCACCTAATATTTACGATATTTTTATAGCTTTTTTTGGAGGACTTGTTGGAGTAATAGCCATTACAAGGGTAGAAAAGGGAAATCCAATTCCTGGAGTTGCAATTGCCACCGCGTTAATGCCTCCTTTGTGTACGGCAGGTTACGGATTAGCTTTGGGGAATTTTAAATTCTTTTTTGGTGCCATGTATTTGTATACTATTAATTGTGTTTTTATCTGTATTGCAACGTTTATCATTGTCAAATATTTAAAATATCCAATTGTTAGACAGACCAATTTAAAGACGGAAAAACGAGTGAGATACATGATTTCATTTCTGACTTTGGCCTTAATCGTGCCAAGCATTTTTTTTGCATATCAGTTGTTTCAAGAAAAAAAATACAAACAAAAAGTAGAACAATTTTTGAAGGTCGAATTTGTAGATAAGGGATTTACTGTTTTGTACAAAAAGACACAGTTTACTTCAAACCCAAAAAAAATTGATGTTGCTTTTTTAAGAAAAAGATTAGATAAAAATGAAATCAAAAGGCTGAACGGCAAACTGAAAACCTATGAATTAAACAATACAGTGTTAAATATTATTCAAGATACAACTGACCTAAAACAGGATATATTGAATGAAATTACTTTTAACAATAAAACAATGAGTGAGAAAGATTTGATTATTGCCAAGTTGCAAAGTCAAATTACGTCTTTAAAATTCGATAATAATGCTGTTCTTAACGAAACTAAGATATTGTTTCCTGAAATTGAAAATATAGCCATTGCGAATCATGTGTTTAATGAAAATATGACCACAAAAAAGGTGATTACGGTAGTGCTTTATGAAAGTAAAGACGATATTGCTACAAGAGATAAACAAAAATTGTCGGCTTGGCTCAAAAACAAATTTAAGACTGATGTTGTAGAGATTTATAAAAGGCAGTAAGGAGTTTAGATTTCCTTATCTTTTGCTTTTTTAATCGCTTTACTTTAATTCCTTGCAGTCCTGTTTCTGTTTTTTTAGCCACAGATTCACAGATTTAAAACTGATTATTGAAAATCTGTGAATCTGTGGCTGTGCCCAGAGGTTATTTATTAAATGGTTCTAGTTTTTCTGTAAATAATCAATAATTTCGGTACAGGTTTGCTTGGAATTTCTGTTTGTTCCAATGAGTGTTGCTGAGGCATAACCGCTCCAACTGCCATAACCTGCTAGCCACAATCCAGGAACTTCTGTTGCCTTGCTTTCATCAGTTTTTATAATTCCCCGGTCATCTGCTGAGACTATATTTTTTAAAAAAGAGGTCGCATAGCCAAAACCAGTACACCAGATTATTGCATCAAAATCTTCTTTGGTTCCGTCAGTCCAAATAACACCGTTTTCATAAATGTTATCAAAACTGCCGCTCGAAAGTAAAATTCCTCTGGTTCGAGCTTCTTTTACAGATGGGACCACTACAATATTTCCCAAATCATAATTAGCGGCATTAAATGGTTTTCCTTCTTTTTCGGCATTGTATTTGGCAGTTGCCACATTGAAAAGGTAAAACCCGTCCACTTCATCAGGTAAATATCTGGGTGGCTTTCTCGTAGACCATTTTACAGAGGTAACATTGGAAAGTTCGGCTAGTATTTGTGCTCCTGAATTTCCTTCGCCAACAACTAGAACTTTTAAATCCCTAAACTGTTGTGGGTTTTTATAATGGGCAGAATGGATTTGGATACCTTTAAAAGTTTCTATTCCTTTAATCTCTGGAATATAAGGATTGTTCCAAGTTCCTGTCGCTGCAATAATTGCTTTTGAAAAATATATTCCTTTATTAGTGTAAACTTTGAATATTTTATTTTCGGAAGTTATGTTTTCTACGGTAACCGAACGCGTTATTGGTAATTCATAACGCTTTTCGTATTCACACAAATAATTAATTACTTCTTGCTTTAGTGGAAATAGATTTTTAGATTTTGGCATCAGCCAACCAGGCAATGAACTGTGTTCGGCTGCAGAAAAAAGCATTAGGCTGTCCCATGCGTGTTGCCAGGCGCCGCCACATTTTTCTTCTTTATCCAAGATTTGAAAATTAAGTTTATGGCGTCGTAAATAATATCCGCAAGCCAATCCACTTTGTCCGCCACCAATGACAATAACATCTTTAATTTCCTTCATTTGTTTTGAATCTAGATTTAGATTTTAGTTTGTAAATCACGGCAGATTCACAATTTAAAAAGAATACAATCAGCGATAAAATAGGGAAGCACACCGATAGTTGAACAAATTAGGGGGTTTCAATTTTTGGTTCTAATTTTGAACTTGCATAATATTTTTTTCTAAACCAAAAAGCGACATTTACCAATGCAATTAATGCTGGGACTTCTACTAAAGGGCCAATAACGCCGGCAAATGCTTGTCCGCTGTTGATCCCAAAAACACCAATAGCAACTGCGATAGCCAATTCAAAATTGTTTCCAGTTGCCGTAAAAGCGATTGCGGTAGATTTAGAATAATCAGCACCAAAATACTTTCCAAGGAAAAAACTAATTACAAACATCAAGGTGAAATAAATGACTAAAGGAATGGCTATTCGAACTACATCCAATGGAATTTGCACAATTAATGCACCCTTCAGGCTAAACATTAAAATGATGGTAAATAATAAGGCAACCAAAGTGATAGGCGAAATAAAAGGAACATACTTGTTTTGAAACCAAACTTCTCCCTTTAATTTTATAAGACCATACTGGCTTATTATTCCCAAAGCAAAAGGAATACCCAAATAAATCCCCACACTTTCTGCAATTTGACCAATACCAATGGTGACATTAAAACCGGTATAACCAAAATATGGGGGCAAAACAGTTATGAATACATACGCATATACGCTGTAAAGCAATACTTGAAAAATACTATTCAAAGCGATTAATCCAGCGGCATATTCTCTATTACCATCAGCTAAGTCGTTCCAAACCACTACCATTGCAATGCATCGGGCCAATCCAATTAAAATTACTCCAATCATGTATTCCGGGTAACCATTCAGAAAAAGTAAGGCTAACGAAAACATTAAAATGGGTCCTACCACCCAATTTAGAAATAAGGAGGCCGCTAATACTTTTGTGTTTTGAAACACTTCACCCATTTTACTGTAATTTACCTTTGCCAATGGCGGATACATCATTAAGATTAAGCCAATAGCGAGCGGAATATTAGTCGTTCCGCTAGAAAAGGAATTGATGAAGCTCCCACTTGAAGGAACGAAATTACCAATAGCAACTCCAATTACCATTGCCAGGAATATCCACAATGTTAAATACCGATCAAGGAAGCCTAATTTTTTTCTTTCTGCTGCGGGAGCACAAGTAGTTGCTGACATAGTTATAATTTTATTTGTGAGAATACATAGCACATTTCAGTTGCAATTTGTAAACTGCGTTCTTTATATTTTTCGGCTTGTTGTGGGGTGTTGTCAAATGCTTTTGGATCTTCAAAAGTTATTGGGATACGCTTTTCTGCTCCTGCAATAAACGGACAACCACCATCTGCTTGAGAGCAAGTCATAATCGCCGCAAACTCACTTTTTGGATTGAAATTAGCATCGTAGGTTTTGGAAAAACCAATAATAGGATGCGCATTTTCTCCATATTTTATGGCATAAATAGGGTTAGTTCCCGCTGCTAGAGTTTTAATTTTAAAACCAGATTGTTCCAGTGTTTTGGCAACCAAAGGGAATAAAGCAGTTGCTTCAGTGCCACCAGAATAGCAAAATACATTGTTAATATTGAAATGTGCCGCTGCAGTTTGTGCCCAAACTTGTGCCAAATGACTTCTTCGGGAATTGTGAGTGCAAATTAAATTCAATCTGATCTCTTGTTGATTGGAAGTTTTTGTTTGAATAAAATCGATGAGTGGTTGTAAAATATTTTTACGTTCTGCAGAGATATCTTCAAAATCAAAAGCGATTATTTGTGTCTCTATTTCCGGAAATAAGGTTGTTTTGTTTAATTTCATTTTTCAGGTTTAAAATTAGCAACAGCCACCACCAGGGGTACAAGTAGTATTAGTTTGACTTGGAATTTCAGATATTTTTACTTTTTGTTTTTCTGGAGGAATGCCACATTGATCTTGAGCCAAACAAGCAGTTTGTTTGTTCAAAAGAGTAAATGATGTCCCATTAAAACCAATATCATATTTACCAATAGTCTCTGCTTGAAACTCAACTTCTACTTCATAATCATCAACACCCAATATTTTTTCTGAAAGTGATATAATGTCCAATAGCTTCTTTGGTTTTAGGCGGTGTTCAAAGTCGTTGGCATCCCATAACTGAAAATTAACAACGGACTCTTTTCTAACTTTTCCGCCGCAGTCAATAAAGTTTTTGGTGATTAAACCAACTTCAGTTACGTGGAAGTGTTCTGGAACATAAGTTCCATTTGGCAACACAAACGCAACATTTTCTAAAGTGCTCAACTCTTTTTTTACTTCTGATAATTTCATGATTCTTGTAATTTAAAAATTAACAACATTGATTTTTTTTGTTTTCTAAATAGGTATTGATCTGCTCAAAAAAGACCTTTATTTTATTAAAACCTTCTTCATTAAGACAATAACATATAGCATTCCCTTCAAAATTGCCCTTTATGAGTCCGGCATTTTTTAACTCTTTCAAGTGCTGTGAAACAGTGGGCTGTGCTAAGGGCAGTTCATTTACAATATCACCGCAGATACAGCTGTTCACTTTGATGAGGTGTTGAATGATGGCGATTCGGGCGGGATGTCCTATTGCTTTCGCCAAAGTTGCCAATTCGTTTTGCTTATCTGTAAAATGTTGTGATTTTGTGATTCCCATCGGTATATATTTATATTGCAATATTACGATATATTATTGTAACAACAAAGTTTATTGATTTTTTTTTAGAAAAAGCAAAGCGGTAGGTTAAAGATTAGTCAATATAAATTAAAGCTCGAATACTCCTTTAGGAATGGCATGAAATCCGACCATTCGTACTCGGTTTTCAATAGCGTCTATAGGAATCATTTTGGAGGTGTGTACGGTAAATTCTCTAGGAAAAATATCGGTATTCAAAAGAACATCCTTTATTCCGTCTAATTTCAGCAGACTAGTCTTAATTTCTAATAAATCTAAATCGTTGATTGCATTGGTGCCAAAAATTTTACCATGATTTCCGGGAATTACATTGTCTGTTAGTATACTCATGATTTTATTTATTTAGATTAACAGTACTGTTTTAATTATATTTAAGATGTTTAAAGTTAGTTATTTATGTTCTAAATATGAAAAAAAAACAACCAAAGTTTAATAATAATTAATTGGTTAGCTCGAGAGTTAATAAACAGAAAGCAATTAAAAAAAACAAGAGTTAGTATAGAGGCGATTGGAAGGATGGATTTTATAAAAGCAAAGGTTAGTAGTACTTTCAGAAGTACTGAAGATTCATTTTTAAATATTGAACAGTATATTTTTATACTTTTAATACATAATATATTTAAAATAATAACTAACTTAGAGTGTTGTAAATCAATTAAATAATAAAAAAATGAATAATAAAAACGATAAGCTGAATTTCGACAAAAGAAAGCCTGGGAAGAAGGATAAGAATAAATTACCCGAATCTCTTGTGTATCCTCCAAGTGAAGATATGTATAACCAGTTTAAGAAAGAATCTGATATAGATCCTGAAAATATTTATAAAAATAAAGTGCCGGTAGAAATTAATAATAGTACAGAATTGAATCAAAAAGATTTTATTGAAGACGTATCTGGTTCTGACTTAGATATACCGGGTTCAGAATTGGATGATGAAAATGAAAATTTGGGAAATGAAGATGAAGAGAATAATCATTACAGCATTGGAGGAGATAATCACAACAATTTAGAGGAAAACACAGGAGATAAAAAAGGATAGACAGAGTTGCCCTTTAGCTAGTAATTGAAATTTTAATAGTACTCACGATGTCTTTTAATAAATACAATCAAAAACGTAATTTCAATTTGACTTTAGAGCCAGAGGGAAATAGGAAGCAATCGTCTGCTGAATTAATTTTCGTTGTTCAGAAACATGCTGCTTCTCATTTGCATTATGATTTTCGTTTAGAAATAGGTGGAGTGTTAAAAAGTTGGGCAATACCCAAAGGACCGTCTATGAATCCCGCTGATAAAAGATTGGCTATAATGGTGGAAGATCATCCTTATGATTATAAAGATTTTGAAGGGACAATTCCAGAGGGAAATTATGGTGCTGGCAAGGTCATTGTTTGGGATAATGGAACGTATACTTTAGCTGATGAAGATGAATTAAATAAAGTTGAAAACAGATTAGAATCTGATTTGCAAAAAGGACGCCTTAGTTTTGTTCTTAATGGAAAAAAACTAAAAGGCGAATTCACATTGGTGAAAATGAAAACGAAACAGAGAAATGCCTGGCTTTTGATAAAGTCAACAGACCAATATGCTAATAATACAGATATTTTGCTACAAGATAAATCGGTAATTTCTAATAGGACATTGTAAAGGTTAGAAAACGAAAAGAAATAAAATTCATTAGAGCGCTCCTCATTATATAAAGAAAGGTTATTATCAAAAGATATTATAAACCTTTCTTTATATAATGAGTTTGGCTATTCGATACAAATCCTCAAAAAGTTGCGTTTCACTTTCCTGTGGGCTTTGCGCTGCAAATGAAATTCATGGAACTGTGATTTAAAATAAAGTCGGGTGAAGTGATTCCTAACGCGTGCTGCTAGTAATTTAGATATTGAGCACTATCAAGGGAAGAAGCAATCAGATGAACACGATAAATTGTAGTACCTTATTATAAGAGCGCAAAGTAAAGTGATATTATATCATCATATAAGGTATAGGATATGATCTATAACTGTTTCAGCAGTTCATTTCTTAGAAAATAGGCCAGGCTAGCTATTTTTAGAGGTAGATAGGAGGTTAAGAACCAGAGAAAATCACAGATTCTGGTCGATAAGGGCAGTCATTGCTTTTGATTGGTCGTTTGAGACAAAAAACTTCGCGTTTCAAGAATCATGTTTAGAGGCAGTTAAAGTATAAGTTAAGAAAAGGGCAAAAAAAAGTAAATAAAAAGCTTGAATAACGCAATAAAGGTGCTAGTTTTGCACCCGCAATAGCGCAGAAGTTCTTTAAAATGCTGACAAGTAAAAGTAATCAAAACGGAAAAAATATTTCCTAAAAAAAGATTAAAAAAAGCTTGTGAGATTATAAAACGGATGTTATCTTTGCACCCCGCAAAACGCGCAAAGTTCCTTGACAGATTGATAAGAAAAGCGAAGAAAAGAGATAGAAATTATCTTAAAAAAAACTTCAAATTTTTCTTGTCAGTTAAAAAGAAAGTTGTACTTTTGCACCCGCTTCGAGAAACACTTAAACAAGAGTTAAAAGGAGTTAAAAAAAGAGAAGAATACGTTCCTAGACATATTGAATTGACAGCCGTTTTAAGAGAGATCTTAAGACAAAAGAATAAGAGTAATAGAATCGAG
>NZ_JBGQOR010000012.1:0-64766 GCF_052119725.1 Flavobacterium sp. W20_MBD1_R3 | reverse complement strand
TTTTTTGAAGGACCTGCAATAGTTTTTGAAAGTGAATTTACGGTTATTCCCGGTATTCAAAGTGGATTAGTTAAACCAGGAGATGTCGTCGTCATTAGGTATTGTGGGCCAAAAGGTGGTCCCGGAATGCCTGAAATGCTAAAACCAACTTCCGCAATTATGGGAGCTGGACTCGGCAGTAGTGTTGCATTGATTACTGACGGTAGGTTTTCTGGGGGTTCGCACGGTTTTGTAGTAGGACACGTTACACCAGAAGCATTTGATGGAGGTGGAATTGCCTTAGTGGAAAATGGAGATCTAATTACCATTGATGCCGTTAAAAATACCATCAATCTAAAAATTTCTGATGCTGAGTTTGCCAAAAGAAAAGCTGTTTGGGTTCAACCAGCTTTGAAAGCAACAAAAGGAGTTTTACTTAAATATGCCAGATCAGTCTCTAGTGCATCCACAGGATGTGTAACAGATAAGTAATCTCAAACCCCCAAATAAGGAATTGAGCAACAAGATGAAATTAAAATTCGATCAAAACAAAATTCCCTTTGCCAATCGGGCTACATGTCATGGATTTGCTGGGGTGAGGAAAAAATAGATACAATGACAAACAATAAAATATCAGGTGCCGAAGCCGTTATTAGATGCTTATTAGAAGAAGGAGTAAATTTAGTATACGGTTACCCCGGTGGGGCTATAATGCCAGTTTACGATGAATTGTATAAATTTAAAGATCAATTACATCACGTTTTAGTGCGTCACGAACAAGGCGCTACGCATGCTGCACAAGGTTTTGCAAGAGCAACAGGAAAAGTAGGAGTAGCAATAGCCACCTCTGGTCCGGGAGCTACCAATTTAGTTACTGGAATTGCTGATGCGCAAATAGATTCGACTCCAATGGTTTGTATTACTGGTCAAGTAGGAAAACATTTATTGGGGTCTGATGCGTTTCAAGAAACCGATATTATTGGGATTTCGACTCCGGTCACCAAATGGAATTACCAAATTACCGAAGCATCTGAAATTCCGGAGATTATTGCGAAAGCATTTTATATTGCCAAATCAGGTCGTCCAGGTCCCGTATTAATTGACATTACAAAAAATGCTCAGTTTGACAAAATTGAATTCAGTTATAAAAAATGTACCAGCATCAGAAGCTACAATCCTAAGCCAGTTCTAAATCTAGAAAAAGTTAAGGAAGCAGCTGCAATCATTAATACAGCTAAAAAACCGTTTATCGTTTTTGGTCAGGGAATTATTCTTGGTGAAGCCGAAGAACAGCTGAAAGCATTTGTTGAAAAATCAGGTATTCCTGCTGCATGGACCATTTTAGGACTTTCGGCATTGCCTACTGATCATCCGTTGAATGTGGGAATGTTAGGGATGCATGGTAATTATGGACCTAACGTTTTGACGAATGAATGTGATGTTTTAATTGCACTTGGAATGCGATTTGACGATCGGGTTACAGGAGATTTAGCCACATATGCAAAACAAGCCAAAGTCCTTCATTTTGAAATTGATCCTTCTGAGGTAGATAAAAACGTAAAAACAACGGTAGCTGTTCTGGCAGATGTCAAAGAGTCTTTAGCTGCTTTACTTCCTTTTATCGAAAGTAAAACACATGAATCTTGGCACAATGAATTTAAAGAAAAATATGAAATTGAATTAGAAGCCGTCATCAATGAGGAATTAAATCCTACAAATAATAAAGGAATTTCTATGGGTGAAACCATTGAAATGATCAACATACATTCGAAGGGAGATGCCATTATTGTTTCGGATGTGGGACAACACCAAATGTTTGCGTGTCGGTATGCCAAATTCAATTCGACCAAAAGTAATGTGACATCAGGTGGTTTAGGAACGATGGGATTTGCATTGCCAGCTGCCATTGGGGCAAAAATGGGAATGCCTAATCGTGAAGTCGTGGCCATAATTGGTGATGGCGGTTTTCAAATGACGATTCAGGAATTAGGAACTATTTTCCAGACTAAAGTTCCCGTGAAAATTGTGGTGCTGAACAATGAATTTTTAGGAATGGTACGCCAATGGCAGCAACTGTTTTTTGACAAAAGATATGCTTCAACCGAAATGACGAATCCAAATTTTATTGCCATTGCAGAAGGCTATTATATCAAAGCAAAAAAAGTATCTAAAAGAGAAGACCTTGATGCGGCTGTTGCCGAAATGATGGCCTCAAAAGAATCGTATTTCCTTGAGGTTATGGTAGAAAAAGAAAATAACGTATTCCCAATGATTCCTACAGGAGCATCGGTTTCAGACATTCGTTTGTGCTAAAAAAAGTTATTATGATTAATCGTTTAATCAATTGAACGATTAACCAATTAAACAAAAAAACATGGAAAATAAAACATTCACCATTTCTGTTTATTCAGAAAACAACGTGGGCTTATTAAATAGAATATCTGGAATATTCTTGAAACGCCACATCAATATTTTGAGTTTAAATGTATCGGAATCGGAGATCGAAAGCGTTTCCAGATTTATCATTGTAGTTAATACCACTGAAAAATGGGTACACAACATTGTGGGACAAATCGAAAAACAAATTGAAGTCATCAAAGCATTTTATCATATAGATGAAGAAACTATTTTCTTAGAAAATGCATTATTCAAAATTGAGTCGAGCCTGCTCTTTGACGAAAAACAAATTCAGAATATCATCAAAGAAAGCCATTCCGAAATAGTAACGGTTTCCAGAGACTTTTTTGTGATTTCAAAATCAGGGCAGCGCGATGAAATAGAATCATTGTACAATAAACTAAAACCATTTGGAATTATGCAATTTGTCCGGTCAGGCAGAATATCAGTTTCAAAGGAAAGAATGCAAATATCGACTTTATTAGAAACATTAAAATAAGTTTTGATTTACCGCTTTTCAAAAAAAATTAGAAAAAGAAAATAGGATAATTATCAAAGCTGCAAACAATAAATTTTACAATCATTAAATAATAAAAAATGGCAAATTATTTCAATTCATTACCTCTTAGATTACAATTAGAACAATTAGGTGCTTGCGAATTCATGGATCAGTCTGAATTTATAGACGGAATTAAAGCTTTAGCAGGTAAAAAAGTTGTCATTGTAGGCTGTGGTGCACAAGGTTTGAACCAAGGCTTGAACATGAGAGATTCTGGTCTGGATATTTCTTATGCTTTGCGCGCAGATGCAATTTCAGAACAAAGAGCGTCGTTTAAAAATGCTTCTGATAATGGATTCAAAGTGGGAACGTATGAAGAATTAATCCCAACGGCTGATTTGGTTTGTAACCTTACACCGGATAAGCAACATACTGCTGTAGTTACTGCAATCATGCCTTTGATGAAAAACGGATCAACTTTAGCGTATTCGCATGGTTTTAATATTGTAGAGGAAGGAATGCAAATTCGTAACGACATTACCGTTATAATGTGTGCTCCAAAATGTCCAGGATCTGAAGTGCGTGAAGAATATAAAAGAGGTTTTGGTGTACCTACATTAATAGCAGTTCATCCTGAAAACGATCCAAATGGAACTGGTTTTGACCAAGCAAAAGCGTATGCGGTTGCTACTGGAGGTCACAAAGCCGGAGTTTTAAATTCTTCATTTGTAGCTGAAGTAAAATCAGATTTAATGGGAGAACAAACCATTCTTTGCGGCATGTTACAAACAGGTTCTATTTTATGCTTTGACAAAATGGTCGAAAAAGGAATAGAACCAGCGTATGCTTCAAAATTGATACAATTTGGATGGGAAACCGTTACAGAAGCGCTAAAACACGGAGGGATTACAAACATGATGGATCGTTTGTCTAATCCTGCAAAAATTGAAGCGTACGAATTAGCAGATGAATTAAAAGACATCATGCGTCCACTGTTTCAAAAACACATGGATGATATTATTTCTGGCGAATTTTCCAAAAACATGATGATTGACTGGGCTAATGATGATATAAATTTATTGACTTGGAGAGCTGCAACTGCAGAAACTAATTTCGAAAAAACAGCTCCAACAGCTGCACATATTTCAGAACAAGAGTATTTTGACAATGGAGTTTTAATGATTGCAATGGTAAAAGCAGGTGTAGAATTGGCTTTCGAAACCATGACTCAGACAGGGATTATAGAAGAATCAGCCTATTATGAATCGTTACATGAATTGCCTTTGATTGCCAATACCGTGGCTAGAAAAAAATTATACGAAATGAACAGAATAATTTCTGATACTGCAGAATATGGTTGTTATTTATTTGATCATGCTTGTAAACCATTACTGACTGATTTCATGAAAACTATTGATACCAATGTTATAGGGAAACCATTTTCAACTTCAAACGGAGTACCAAATTCAGTTCTTATTGCAGTAAATAAAAGCATACGTCAACATCCAATTGAAGAAGTTGGAGAATGGCTTAGAGAGTCGATGACCGCAATGAAAAAAATTGGATAAAAATTAGGAATTACCACACAAGATCGTGTGTTGGAACTAGCACTATATCATTATTTTTTTGTCCTATTTTGAATTAGTTATAAGATAGTAAAAATAGTTTGTTTATAGTAGCTTTTACCTGTACTTAACTTGAAATGGAACAAAGTTAAGTGCAGTGATTCCTAGTTTTTTATTAAAAGTGATGCGTTTAGTATGTCTTGATTTTAAAACAATTTAAAAAAGATAATTTTTAGGAATAATCATCGCTCAAGCAAAATTATTTTGGTGATTTGGAATTCAAATAAAATCCTATTTATATATGGTAAGTTAATTGTTATAAATTTTTGTTGATGCAAAAGGCGGGATAATTAAATTTATCTTGCCTTTTACTATTTTAGATATTTATGTAAAAAAGTGAATAAAAATGACATTATTAGCAAAAAGTAATTTTTATTGAATAATTCGTTTTTTTTATTGGGTATTTATAGATTAAATAGTATTAATAATAGATTTAGATTTAATACTTTTATAAAAAATAAAAAGATGGGCTACTATAAAATTGAAAATTTAGAACAATATTTTAAACATTATAATAAATCAGTTCGGGAACCTAGAAAATTTTGGGGGAAAATAGCAGAAGAAAACTTTACTTGGTACCAACATTGGGATAAAGTTGTTGATTTTAATATGGCTGAAGGCGATATAAAATGGTTTACTGAAGCCAAAGTAAATATTGTAAAAAATTGTATTGATAGACATCTGGCGAAAAGAGGAGAAAAAACCGCTATCATTTTTGAACCAAATGATCCTTCAGAAACAGCATTGCACATCACTTATACTGAATTACACCAACGCGTTTGTAAAATGGCCAACGTATTACGGGAGCAAGGCATTAATAAGGGAGATCGCGTTTGTATTTACTTACCCATGATTCCAGAATTAGCGGTTTCAATATTAGCTTGTGCTAGAATAGGAGCTATTCACTCTGTAGTTTTTGCTGGTTTTTCAGCAACGGCAGTGGCTGCCCGAATTAATGATAGTGAATGTAAAATGGTTATTACTTCTGATGGGGGATATCGAGGCAACAAAACAATCGACTTAAAAGGAATTGTTGATGAAGCACTTGAAAAATGTCCTTGCGTTAAAAACGTACTAGTTGTAAAAAGAATTCAATCTGAAATTAATATGGTAGACGGTCGTGACCAATGGTTGCAACCTCTTTTAGACCAAGCTTCAGACAATAATGTTGCCGAAATCATGGATGCTGAAGATCCGTTATTTATTTTGTACACATCGGGTTCTACAGGAAAACCAAAAGGAATGGTACATACTACTGCAGGGTATATGGTTTATACGGCGTACACCTTCAAAAACGTATTTAATTATGAAGAAAATGATATTTTTTGGTGTACCGCTGATATTGGCTGGATTACAGGTCATTCCTACATTCTATATGGTCCTTTATTAAATGGAGCTACCACTGTAATTTTTGAAGGAGTTCCTTCCTATCCAGATTACAGTCGTTTTTGGGACACTATCGAAAAACATAAAGTCACACAATTTTACACTGCACCAACGGCTATTCGTGCTTTGGCAAAAGAGAATGTAGAATTTGTATTAAAATATCCATTGAAATCTTTAAAAGTTATTGGTTCCGTTGGTGAGCCTATCAACGAAGAAGCTTGGCACTGGTACAACAATCACGTTGGAGATAGAAGATGCCCCGTTGTAGATACATGGTGGCAAACTGAAACAGGAGGAATTATGATTTCACCAATTGCATTTGTTACTCCAACAAAACCTACCTATGCGACCTTGCCTTTACCTGGGATTCAACCTGTTTTGATGGATGAAAAACGAAATGAAATTGAAGGAAATCAAGTTGTAGGTAGTTTGTGTATCAAATTTCCTTGGCCCGGAATTGCCAGAACAATCTGGGGTGATCACCAGCGCTACAAAGACACTTATTTCTCTGCTTTTCCCGGTAAATTTTTCACAGGTGACGGAGCTTTGCGGGACGAAGTTGGCTATTATCGAATTACAGGAAGGGTTGATGATGTGGTAATCGTTTCAGGTCATAACTTAGGAACTGCACCCATAGAAGATGCCATAAATGAACATCCAGCTGTTGCTGAGTCAGCCATTGTAGGGTTTCCGCATGATATAAAAGGAAATGCGTTGTACGGTTTTGTAATTCTGAAAGAAACTGGAGAATATCGTGATAGAGTAAACCTTATTAAGGAGATTAATCAACATATTTCAGATCATATTGGACCAATCGCAAAATTAGATAAAATTCAGTTTGTAAGTGGTTTGCCAAAAACCCGTTCTGGAAAAATAATGAGAAGAATCCTTCGAAAAATTGCAGAAGGTGACTATTCTAATTTTGGAGATATTTCAACATTATTAAATCCAGAGATTGTCGAAGAAATAAAAGAAGGGAAATTGTAATGTGTCATTTCACATAAAAATACCTTTTAAAAAATCCTACGACAGTTAGCCTATTTTAATTTAAAAACCCTTTCAAATAATCAATTTTTGAAAGGGTTTTTTAGATTCTACAAAAATAAGTTTAAAGGATAAATCGACTTTTATCACATATTTAAACACAAATCCACACCTAAGATGTTAATGAAAACCCAATAGGGACATTGTTTTTGACTGCTTACTATAGGAATCCTATATTTACATTTAAAGTTAAATTCTCTATGTTTCAAATTGAAAAAAATTACAACATTGCACTCTGGTTAGACAAATGGTTTATTGAAGATTTTGGTATAGATGCAGTCCCAGCGTTGTATTTAAAACTGTTGACACTAATTTTTGTGTTGTTTACGATAAGCTTTTTATCTTGGTATTTTACAAAAATAGTTATTGTTCGTTCGGTACATAAAATTTTTTTAAAAACAAAAGTCGCTTGGGATGATATCCTAATCGATAAAAGAGTTTTTGAACAAATATCCTACTTAGTACCAGCTTTCATCGTAGTTTTAATTTCCCCATATATTTTTGGCGATTTTCCAATTCTAATTGGTTACGTCATTATCCTGACCAACATTTTTATCATTATGGTACTGATACGTGTTGCTATTACATTATTATCTGTCTTTGATGAAGTTTTATCTCAAACCATCATTTTAAAAGATAAACCAATTACCAGTTATGTTCAAGTACTTAAAATAATAGTCTATTTTATTGGGGGTATTTTAGTTTTATCGCTAATATTAGGAAAAAGTCCTTTCTATTTTCTAGGAGCAATGGGGGCCATGACCGCTATTTTGCTTTTAATTTTTAAAGACACAATTCTTGGATTTGTAGCTAGTATCCAAATGTCAGTTTATGACATGGTTAGGGTAGGGGACTGGATTTCGATGCCAAAATATGATGCAGATGGTGATGTTATGTCGATTAATTTGAATACTGTAAAAGTTCAAAATTGGGACCAAACAATTACATCAATTCCCACCTATGCTTTTATAACAGACTCTTTCAAGAACTGGCGTGGTATGAATGATTCTGGCGGCAGAAGAATAAAAAGAGCTATTTATTTAAAAGTTAGCAGTTTTCAGTTTTGCGACGAGGAAATGCTCTCCCAATTCAAAAAATATAAACTAATTCAAGATTACATCACTAAAACAGGAAATGATGTTCAAAAATTTAATGCTGAAATAAGTGATAGTGAAATCGTTTCTGTAAATACCCGAAGGCTGACGAACATAGGCGTTTTTAGAATATATGCTGAAAAATATATTACGGCGCATCCTGACATCAATAAAGATATGATTATTATGGTACGCCAGTTAGAATCAACTTCTAAGGGATTGCCACTAGAAATTTATTGCTTTAGTTCTGAAAAAGAATGGTTAAAATATGAGAATATTATATCTGATATTTTTGACCATCTGTTTACTATTACTTCAGAATTTGAATTAGAGGTATTTGAAGAACCTACAGGAAATGACTTTAGAAATATGAATAAATGATGCAACTGTGTAGCCAAAGATAATTGACGAATCAATCGCTTTCGGAAATTAAAATTAAATAATAACACCTGTTTTTTTATCATTTGTTTTAACAGTACTCACAAACAAATCCATAAATTTACTTCAAGATGAAAAATAAAGAAGTAATAATTATAGGTGGTGGTTTAGCCGGATTGACTTCAGCTATTCATTTATCTAAATTAGGGCTACAAGTAACGGTTATTGAAAAAAATAGTTTTCCCAAACATAAAGTTTGTGGCGAATATATATCCAATGAGGTGTTGCCTTATTTAAATTGGCTGGACGTAAACATAGCCGATTTGAATCCATCAAATATCACAAAATTAGAGTTTTCAACTGCTAGTGGAAAAACAATCAAAAGTAAATTACCTCTTGGTGGTTTTGGAATCAGTCGTTATGCTTTAGACCAATATTTGCATAAAAAAGCCTTAGAAAATGGGTGTACAATAATGCATGATCAGGTTGAAAACATTTTGTTTCAGGATAATCAATTTATAATCAACACTGCAAATGCTGCTGTTTTAAAAACAGAGCTCGTATTAGGAGCTTTTGGAAAACGATCGAATATTGATCAAAAAATGAATCGGAACTTTATTCAGAAAAAGGCACATTGGTTAGCCGTAAAAGCGCATTATTCAGGTAAATTTCCTAATGATGCAGTTGGATTACATCATTTTAAGGGAGGCTATTGTGGTGTTTCAAAAGTAGAAAATGAAGTCCTAAATATTTGTTATTTAGCCGATTATAAGACTTTTAAACAGTATAAAAATATTACTGAATACCAAAACAAAATCGTTTCTCAAAACCCGAATTTAAAAACAATTTTGGAAAACAGTACACTACTTTTTGAAAAACCGTTGACGATAAGTCAAATTTCTTTTGAGAAAAAACAAGCCGTTGAAAATCATATATTAATGATTGGTGATACAGCAGGACTGATTCATCCTTTGTGCGGAAACGGAATGGCAATGGCTATTCACAGTGCCAAAATTGCTTCAGAATTAATTGGAAAATTTTATAATTCCGAAATTAGTTCGAGAAGTGAATTAGAAAAGCAATACCAGCAACAATGGAATCTAAACTTCAAAGAAAGACTAAAAATGGGTCGATTATTATCAAATCTTTTGCAAAAGCAAAAACTTTCTGCAGCACTGCTGCGGTTATTAATTATATTTCCATTTTTATTGCCAAAAATCATTAAAAAAACGCACGGAAAACCCATAATGCTACCTAGTAAATGATGCTTAATACCAAATACAGAACGGACAAACCAGAAATCATGGATAATTTTGCCTTAGAAGGTGAAATCTTACGTGACGCTCTAGATAAAATTGCTAAAATCAATCAGCTTTTAGGGGGAAACCAGCTAACTTTACGAGGAGTTCAGGATTTGCTTAACAAAACTTCCACACTAGACGAAATTACAATCGTAGATGTGGGTTGTGGCAATGGTGACATGTTACGAGCCTTAGCCGATTATGGATTTAAAAATAAGTTGAAATTTAAATTGATTGGTATTGATGCAAACAATTTTACTTGTACACATGCACAACAATTATCTGAAAATTATTCCAATATAAGTTATCGTTGCGAAGATATTTTTGATAAACCTTTTGATGAATTAAAATATGATATTGTGCTATGCACGTTAACTTTACATCATTTCAAAGAGGATGAAATCATAAAGTTATTGCGTGTTTTTCATAACAACGCAACCATTGGAATTGTCATTAATGATTTACATCGAAATACTATTGCGTATCGCTTATTTCAAGCATTGTGTTTTGTATTTCGATTGAATACAATGTCACGAGAAGACGGATTAATTTCTATTTTAAGAGGCTTTAAAAAAGAGGAGTTAATACAGTTTTCTAGAAAATTAAATTTTAAAAACTATAAAATTCATTGGAAATGGGCTTTTCGCTATCAATGGATAATCAGGAAAGACTAAAATAAAATAGAATACAGAAAAAAGATATGTTTTAGCGTTCAATTTTCAAAGCTAATAGCTATCCGTTCATCATGTAAAAGTCTAAAAAAATATGAGTGTAAAAATTAAAACCGTTACTAAACAGTTACCTAAATATTCCCGAACTACTGCAGAGATTATTCCATTTTTAGATGCATGGTTAGTAGGTCAAGACGAGCGATTCATTAGAAAAGTAAAAAAGATTTTTGAAGGCGCAGCGGTAGACAAACGCTATTCTATTATGGATCCAATTGAAGTCTTTACTAAAACTTCCTTTGAAGAACGAAATGATATTTATGTTCGGGAAGTCATTGATTTAGGAGAAAAAGTTTTAGATAAAGCCCTACAAAAAGCGAATTGGAATCCCAAAGATTTAGATTATATTATTACCGTGAGTTGTACCGGAATCATGATTCCTTCATTAGATGCATATTTAATTAATAAATTAAAATTGCGGCAAGACATCGTGCGGCTTCCCGTTACTGAGATGGGTTGTGCTGCGGGAATTTCAGGAATTATTTATGCTAAAAATTTCTTGCAGGCCAATCCCGGAAAGCGAGCTGCCGTAATTGCTGTAGAAAGCCCAACAGCAACATTTCAACTAGATGATTTTTCGATGGCAAATATTGTAAGCGCAGCCATTTTTGGTGATGGAGCTGCTTGCGTTTTACTTTCTTCACATGATGATGATGAAGGTCCAGAAATAGTAGCAGAGGAAATGTATCATTTTTACGATAATATTCACATGATGGGTTTCAAACTCACTAATACAGGATTACAAATGATTCTGGATATTGAAGTTCCAGAAACAATAGCTTCTCATTTTCCGACTATTATTCACCCATTTTTAGAAAAAAATAATTTAAAAATTGAAGATATAGATCATCTTATTTTTCATCCCGGTGGAAAGAAAATTGTTCAAACCGTAGAGGCCTTATTTTCAGGTTTAGGAAAAAATATTGATGATACTAAAGATGTATTGCGTTCTTATGGTAATATGTCGAGTGCAACCGTTTTGTATGTTTTAGAACAAATTATGGAAAAGCAGCCAAAAAAGGGTGAGAAAGGATTAATGTTGAGTTTTGGTCCGGGTTTTTCAGCGCAACGGATTTTATTGCAATTTTAGCCATCTAACTCCCAAATGGAGGAATTTAAAAACTATGAAAAAAGAAGAAATTATATCAAAATTACCGTATTCTAAACCGTTTTTGTTTGTGGACGAAATTCTTCAAATCGATGAAAATGGAGTAGAGGGAACCTACACTTTTGATGCAAATCTCGATTTTTATAAAGGACATTTTAAAAATCATCCGGTAACTCCGGGAGTGATTTTGACAGAGGTCATGGCCCAAATTGGATTGGTTTGTCTTGGAGTTTTTTTATTAGATGATACATTTAATAGAAGTACGTCAATTGCTTTAACATCAACAGATATAGAGTTTTTAAAACCTGTTTTTCCAAATGAAAAAGTGATCGTAAGTTCAGAAAAAGTATACTTTAGATTTGGAAAACTCAAATGTAAAGTACTGATGAAAAATGAAAAAGATGATATAGTTGCGATGGGAACAATTGCAGGAATAATCCTTACCAAAGGAGAGGGAGCCGAAACTGGATTAAAATAATCTATTGAAAATATCATTGAAATTGAATTTTATATGAATAAAAGAGTAGTTATAACGGGTCTTGGTGTTGTTTCTCCAAATGGAGTTGGCGTTGATGCGTTTACTCATGCGATCAAAAACGGAGTTTCGGGGATTAAGCACGACAGTGAGTTAGAACGTTTGCATTTTTCTTGTCAAATTGCTGGAAAACCAGAAATTTCTGCTGCAGTTGCGTTAGAATATTTTTCTGAATTAGAGTTAAGAAACTTCAATTCTTCAGGGATTTTGTATGGTGTAATTGCCGGGATTGACGCTTGGAAGGACGCAGGATTACCATTGGAAATCAATGAGGAACCATATTGGGATAGCGGAACTATTTTTGGAACAGGAACTTCGGGAATTGATAAATTTCGCGAAAGCATTTATAAAATAGATGATTTACAAACCAGAAGATTAGGAAGTACTGCGGTAGCACAAACGATGAATAGTGGCGTGAGTGCTTATTTGGGTGGGAAATTAGGTCTGGGAAATCAAGTCTCTACTAACTCTTCCGCATGTACAACGGGAACTGAAAGCATTTTGATGGCGTATGAAAGAATTAAATCAGGACAGGCCAAACGTATTTTAGCAGGAAGCACCAGCGATTCAGGTCCTTATATTTGGGGTGGTTTTGATGCTATGAAAGTTTGTACTTTCAAGCATAATCAAAATCCTGAACTTGGCTCAAGGCCAATGTCTGTGAGTGCATCTGGATTTGTTCCCGGCAGTGGCGCTGGAGCTTTAGTTTTAGAAGATTTAGAAAGTGCCATTGCGCGTGGTGCTACCATTTATGCCGAGGTTTTGGGTGGAAATTTAAATTCTGGAGGTCAGCGCGGTTTAGGGACAATGACTGCGCCAAATCCAGTTGCGGTACAAAAATGCATATTAGCTGCTGTTGCAAATGCTGGAATTACTACCCAACAAATTGATGCTATTAATGGCCATTTAACAGCCACTTCCAAAGACAGTCTGGAGATTCAGAATTGGTGTGCTGCTTTAGATCGAAAGGGTATTGATTTTCCATATATCAATTCTTTAAAATCAATGGTGGGCCACTGTTTATCAGGTGCAGGAAGTATTGAAAGTGTGGCTTCGGTACTGCAACTGCACCAAGGATTTGTTTTTCCAAATATCAATTGTACTGATTTACATCCTGAAATTACAGCAATCATTGATGAATCAAGAATCCCACAGCAACTAATCGAAAAAGAATTAAATATAATTATAAAAGCTAGTTTTGGTTTTGGCGATGTAAATGGATGTGTTATTTTTAAAAAATATAAATCCTATTCTTAGAACTAATAAAGTAAAAAAGCCAATCCGAAAATAAATAAATTTTAATAGTTGAAATATTACTTTATTATTTAAAAAAATTGCAAACTAAATAACCCAATACAATGAACAAAGAACAAACAATTCAAGAACTAAAAGCCATCATAAAACCATATATCCTAAATCAAGAGGCTTTCGAAGTACTTACGGAAGAGACTGATTTCATTAATGATTTAAAGATAAATTCAGCAAATTTAGTAGATGTTATTTTAGATATTGAAGAAAAATACAACATATTGATCGATAACGAATCAATGGAGCGTATGATAAATGTAAAATCAGCGATGGCTATTATTGAAACCAAATTAGCTGAGAAAAGCAGTGAATCAGCTAAAAAATGATAGGAAATGACGTTGTGGATTTGGCTTTAGCCAAAAAAGAAAGCAATTGGCAGCGCAAACGTTTTTTAGATATAATTTTCACAAAGAACGAGCAGTCACTGATTTTGAACGACGCAAATCCAGAAATTATGGTTTGGAATTTATGGTCTAGAAAAGAGGCCGTTTATAAAATCTACAATCGGGAAACTGGAATTCGGGGCTATTTTCCTTTGCAATTAGAATGTTTTTACGAAAATGCAATCTGTGGAACCGTTTCCATTAAAGAAAAAATATATTATACCCAAACCAAAATAGATCAGGATTGCATTTATACGATAGCTGTTGTCCAAAAAGAGTCTTTTACAAAAATTAGAAACTTGAATTCCGACGATGTTATCTTTAAAAAAAATGGAATTCCTTACCGAATTGATGTAGATTCAAAAATGGAAAAACACGTCTCAATAAGCCATCACGGTCGGTTTTGGAAAGGAATAACCCTGTAATTTTGTTGTAAAATGCACTTTTTTTGCAATACAATAGGGTATAATTTCTAAACAATTGTCACGTTTAAATTACTGCAAATTTTTTTGGGAACCGTCACCGGCTTTAGTAAAGTAGACTAAAGTCATTTCACCCAATCACTAATTTTTCTTTATTAAAGCTAAATGCAGTGAAATAATTTATTTGAACTCATCACAAATCAGATTGACTGAGAGTTATTGTGTTATTATTACTATTATCACTTTATCCCAAGTCTGGATTTTAATTTTAAAAATAACAAAGCAGTTTTATACGCATCATCCGCAGCTGAATTTCGGTCACTTACGGGAATATTATATGCAGCACAAAGCTCCTCCAGAGAAAACTGTTTGTCATTGATGTCATTTAGTTTTCGGTGCATTACATCAATATCCAGCGCCTCATTTTTTAATCTTCCACAGCCAAGTCTTTCCAGGGCTACATTGATAATTTCGACATCAAAATCAATGTGATGTCCAACTAAAACGGAGTTGCCTATGAATTCAATAAACAATTTTATGGCTTCCGGTTCACCCAATTTTTTCATTTTACGCTCTACCAAAAATTCATTAGAAAGTCCATTATCATGAAAAAATTTATATTGCAATAGGACTGCTTCAAAATTATCTCCTATCACAATACTATTGTCAATTACTGAAAAGGAACCTATTGATAAGATAACATCTTTCACTGTATTCAAGCCTGAGGTTTCTGTAGACAAAACTACAAAACGAGATGATTTTTTCTCAAATTTAGAAACATAGGTTTTCCAAAAATCAGGATATTCTTTGTTAATGTTTTTTAACCAGTCTAACATAATTATGAAAATTGAGTCAGTTGAAATTTACTTTTTATTAATTCTTCCAATTCTCTCATTGGTGCTAATGCGTTTTTGAGTTTTTCTTTATCAATTTTTGATAATTCTTCTAAGTTTATAAATTGACCCGAATCATCATTTTTCAAACCTTCTAATGTTCTGAATTTTGATAAAGTCAAAAAGGCTTCTGCACAATTAAGATAAATTTCAGCATGTTTGGGATCCGCAATTGACAGTTGCTTGAATCGTTGAAACGTATTATTGATTCCTCTTATATCAAAATTTAAGGTAAACAATCGCGCACCATCAATCAGTGGCATCAAAGCGCGCGTTTTAATGTCAAATTTATCTTTGTTTGGACCATCTTCCTCTACATTGAATTTTTTGAAAAAACTAAGTGGAGCATTTTTTCTAAGAGCATCATTTCCTAAAAAGTCAAAGAATAATGTATTGTTTTTAGCATTTTTAAAAACCACATTTCCTATAGCATCCTCAATTTTTTGTTCTCCAAAAGTGATTTCATAATCAAAGAAAATACTACTCAAATCATTACTGTTTTCTCCGGGAGTATTCATCCAATTATCATATTGTTTAATCCAATCAGTCAATGATTTACACCAAAGAATATTACTTCCCATGTGCCCATTTGGACACAATTCATACCCAATTTTTTCCAGCGTGGCAGTAGTTTTTTTCGCAAGTTTAATAAAATAATCTTTGACCTCTCGATATTTATCTGCAGCTACATCTTCAAAGATCAAAATACTGTCTTGATCCGTCAATAAAAGTTGTTCTTTTCTTCCCTGACTTCCAATACTCAACCATGCAAAACGAGCAGGAGGAGAGCCTAAATCCAAAATAGATAGCTCTACAGAACGTTTTATAATAGCTAAATTAATTTCGCTTGCAATATTAAAAACGTGAGATAGCGGAATATTTTTAGAAATTGAAGTCTGAACCAAATCTGTTAAACGTTCCCGTATTTGTTTGAGTTCTTTGGGAGACTGACATCTTTTAATTTCCTTGATTAAAACTCCAGGATTATTGGCTTGAGCCACAATCAAATCGTGCTCGGATATAATTCCTTTTACGTTAGATTTATCAGTGCCGTCCTGGGTTACGCATAAATGGGTTACATTGTGTTTTAACATTAACAATTGAGCCTCGGCAAGGGAAACATTTTCAACCACAGTAATGACCGGTGAAGACATAATTTTATCTACTGTCACTGTCACTGGATACCTGCCAGTGGCAATTTTAGAGCGCATATCGGTATCCGTTATAATACCCATAGGAATATTATTCTCACAAACGATTACGTTATTTTTCAACGATTCCGTCATTAATTGAGCAACATCTTTTACAATTGCTAACAGATTTGTTTTTAAAGGAGAAGTGTTATACGATAAAGACTGAAAATATTGCATTTCAGATTGCTGATCCGAGTAGAATACATTATCAGAAATTAATTTTCCAGTTAAATTTTCTTTAGCTTTTGGATTGCGGGTGTTAACGGCAAAACTTTCTAATAAAAAGTTTAAAACCTCAAAATTATTAGCGACAAACGGGCGGAAAGTAGCAATAGGAATTGCATAAACAATACTTTCTTCTCTCGCTTTAGCGGTCATCATGTAATTGTTTTTAGCAAAAAAAGGACGCAGGCCAAATATATCACCTTCCGTACATTTATTTAATAATGTTTCCTCAGCATCTGCAATGATCGATAAATTAATTGCACCAGAAGAAACAAGATAAAAACTGTCATGTAAAAGATCATTTATTTGAAATAGTGTTTTGTGTTTTTCCAAATTTATAACACGAATACTTGCTGCAATTTCTGATAATTCTTCAAAAGTCAAGTAATTAAATGGCTGGAATTCTTTTAAAAAATCAGCAATATGTTCCGCAATTGAATTCATAATTTGTAGAGTAAAATAAGTATCGATTGTAAAAATAACAAATTTAAAAATTATAATACAATGATAATTGACGCAAAAAAATTAAATTATACAATTACTAATGTTTTCATAAAATAAGCACTGATTGTGATGTATTAAAAATAACTTTTTTTACTTTTATCTTAGAAATTAAAATATTTAAAATCATGAGATTACTTAGAAAAATACATTTTTCATTAATTGCTTTATTAATTGTAAATGTAGCTGGAGCTCAAGGAAAACCGGCTAGTGGTAAAGAAGTTGTTACTGGAAAGATTAATGGTGCTGAAATCACGATCAATTATGGAAGTCCATCAGTTAAAGGAAGAGAAATCTGGGGCACACTAGTTCCTTTTGACCAAGTTTGGCGTGCCGGTGCGAATGATGCAACTACATTTGAAACCAATAAAGATATTACTATTGAAGGAAGAAAATTACCAGCAGGAAAATATTCTTTTTTTGTTATTCCAAACAAAAAAGAATGTATAATCATTTTCAACAAAGAAGCTAAACAATGGGGCGCTTACAAATACAAAGAACAAGATGATCAATTAAGAGTAACTGTTAAGCCGCAAGCAGTAAATACATCTACTGAAAAATTGGTGTATCACATCAATGCCAATAGCGTTGTTTTAAGTTGGGGAAACTGGAATATTCCGGTTGTTGTCAAATAAATAGAGAAAACTTACTGTAAAAGCATTACCATTAGGTGATGCTTTTTTTGTTGTTGTATCAAAAGAATTATTATGTTCAGTGAAGTTCTATTTTACATAATATAAATTATAGATCATTTTTAAACATTGTAAATACGCTAAAATAGCAACCTTTATATGTTAGTTTAATTGGTCAAGCCGTTGTTCATTTCGAAGGCTTATGCAGCAAAGAGCTTTTATCAATGGACTGACACAATTTCCGCTTTGTTGGAAATACGTTCTAAAAACCCAGATTTCAATCATTTTGTTTCAATTTTAGCCCTTTTGAACCTAAATATTGGTCTTTTTGATGCATTTAACGAATTTCTTTAGTATAATGGAGTTTTGGCTTGGTTTTGGCGGCGTTACTAAATATAAGTTTAAACTAAACTATTTGCTGCATAAAAATTATGCAAAGAATTTTTTAAAATTAAAAAATAAAAGTATGATTCAAGTTAAAGAGAATAACACGGTTAAAGTACATTACACTGGAAAATTATCTGACGGTCAGGTATTTGATAGTTCCGAAGGAAAAGAACCGATAGAATTTACTTTAGGACAAGGACGTTTGATACCAGGTTTTGAAAAAGGCTTGATTGATATGAAATTACAAGAAAAGAAAACGATTACGATTGTTGCCGAAGACGCTTATGGCGCTGTAAGAAGCGATTTAATCCAAGAAATACCTAAAACTGAACTTCCACAAGATATTCTTCCAGAGGTTGGAATGGGACTTGTTTCTAAATCTTCTGATGGTAAGGAAATGAATTTATTAGTTGCAGATGTAAAAGCTGACAGTATAATTCTAGATGGAAATCATCCATTGGCAGGTAAAGACCTAACTTTTGATCTTGAAGTAGTTGAAATCAAAGACGCTCCTGTAGCGCAATAACATTATCTACCTACTTTCTTATAACCTGACAACTTTAGTTGAAATTTTTCAATTAAAACTGTCAGGTTTTTTTGTGACTTGTAAGAAAGAATTTAGAACTAAGTTTTAAACTGTTATAATTATTGAAATAACCTAAATTATTATCTTTAAATCAGATAATATTAAGTGTGTTGTAGGCTCCCCATACACTAAAAGGCGGTCTATAAATTGTTGCAGGTGCAATTGATCTACTAAAACTACATTCATAATAATGTTTTGGGGTCCAGTGATTCTGAATACTTCATGTATCTCCGGAAAATCTTTTAGCTGGTCACAAAACAGTTGTAGTTTTCCACTAAAAAGCTTGAAAAGTATAAAAACTTCTAATCCATAACCCAATTTTTGATTATTTAACTGAAGCTTATATCCTTGTATAACGGCAGCATCCTCTAATTTCTGAATGCGTTCTCTTACCGAAGACGGTGAAAGTCCAATTTGTTTCCCAATATCTACATAGGACGCTCTTGAATTTTGTTCTAATTGCGTTATTATTTTTAAATCTAGCACATCAACCATTATAAAAGTTTTAAGAACTAAAAATAGCATTTTTTAACGGAAAAAGGCTATTTTATCAATAGAATAAATTTTAATATCATCCGTGCTAATGGTACTTTTGATTCATGGATACAACGTTATTACTACTTACAATAGGGATTTTTGCAGGGTTTTTTATTCAAACGATTATCGGTTTTGGCGGTTCTTTAGTAGCATTGCCATTCTTATTGTTTGTCATGCCTTTGTCTGAAGCGGTGTCATATCTTTCGATTTTTTATTTAATCTCCTCTCCTATTTATGTTTACAAAGAATGGGAACATATTGACAAGCACTTATTAAAAAAGATAGCTTTTACTTCCTTTTTTGGAGTGTTAGCAGGAATACTAGTTTTAGTTTACGGAAAACCATTTATTCTTAAACAGGCATTGGGTGTTTTTATTATCCTTTTTGTGTTGAATAGTCTTCGGATCAAAAAGAAATTAAGACTTTTAAAAAAAACAAAACATTTTTTTGGTTTTCTTGGAGGCTTTTTCTCCGGTGTATTTTCTACTGGAGGTCCGTTATATGTAATGATTGTACAAAATGAAACTACTGATATAAAAACGTTCAGAGCCACTATGTTTGGTACTTTGGGACTAGTTACGCTTTTTCGAATACCCGCTTTGGTTGCGGGTGGATTAATGAATATGGAGCAAATTTACAATTCAATCTACGTTATACCTTTTTTTATACTTGCTTTATTTCTTGGCAAAAAAGTCTATTTAAAGCTTAATGAAGTGCTACTAAAAAGAGTTGTTTTAGGTCTTTTATTTGTATCAGGACTGATGCTTGTTTTTAAAGTTTAAAGAAATATCATGGACCTTGCTTTTGACAACATTATTGATCACTTTAAACTATAAACAAATAAATTTTGTTGGGCTGATCTTTTGTTAAAAGTATTTCCGGTATGTTTTCTTTTTGAAACGTATTAATACAAAAATCGTTTAATTAGGATCATAATTATTTACCTTTGCAAAAAATTAAAAATTGCATCTTCCATGATTCATTCTGAAATGACCCAAAAAAAATACATCAAATTAATTCTTATTTTAGGTTCATTGACTGCGCTTGGCCCTTTTTCCATAGACATGTATTTACCTGGTTTTGCCGGAATAGCTAAAGATTTGAACACTTCTGTTGCAAATGTTTCTATGACTTTGTCCAGTTATTTTATTGGAATTTCTGCAGGACAATTACTTTATGGTCCTTTATTAGATCGTTTTGGCCGCAAAAAACCTCTTTTTATCGGGTTGTTAGTTTATATATTAGCCTCTTTGGGCTGCGCTTTTGTTACTGATATTGATACTTTTATTGGACTGCGATTCATTCAGGCTGTAGGCAGTTGTGCTGCAACGGTAGCTTCAGTGTCAATGGTTCGGGATTTATTTCCAGTAAAAGATATTCCTAAAGTGTTTTCTCTCTTGATGTTAGTTGTAGGGCTTTCGCCAATGCTAGCTCCTACTGTAGGCGGTTATGTAACTACTTATTACGGCTGGCATACTGTGTTTTTAATACTGATGGTTATGGGAATTGTTATTCTTGTAGCAGCTCAAATTATTTTGCCTAATACTTTCAAACCGGACACTACGATTTCATTGAAGCCAAAACCAATTATTACTAATTTTTTACAAATTGTTAAAGTGCCTCAATTTTATACTTATGCGTTTACCGGAGCAATTGCGTTTTCAGGTTTATTTACGTATGTGGCGGCCTCTCCTATTTTGTTTATGGATATTTTCAAGGTAGACGGTAAAACGTATGGCTGGATTTTTGCCTTCATGTCTTTGAGTTTTATCAGTGCGAGTCAGTTAAATTCTATTTTACTGCGAAAATTCACCAGTGAACAAATGATTTTTGGTGCCTTAATTACACAATCCGTAATCAGTGTTTTGTTTTTGATATTCGCTAGCAATGATCTTTTGGGTTTATATGAAACCATCGCCATGCTATTTTTATTCTTGGCGTGTTTAGGAATCTCTAATCCTAATACTGCAGGACTTACTCTTGCTCCTTTTTCAAGAAATGCAGGAAGTGCTTCTGCTTTGATGGGTGCTATTCAATTAGGATTGGGTGCTCTAGCATCTTTTGCAGTTGGTGTTTTTGTAAAAAATTCTATGTTACCAATGGTTTTGATCATGACAACATCAACTGTGCTGGCATTGATCATATTAATTATTGGAAAACGAAAAATAAAAAAAACCATTACAACTTCTGGTGATGAAATTGTAATGGTTCATTAATGGTTTACAAAAGCGAATTAAATTAGTTCATTCGCTTTTGTTTTTTTATTGGTTTCTCCGTTTTTAAAAGGACTTCATTTTTTGTTTGAAGCAAATGATTAGCCAAGACCTTTTCTATTAGTTCGTCTTTAGTAAGATGATGAAAAACCGTTTTTATTTTGTCTTTTAACTCTGAATCAATATCGTGATTGGGTTTTATCTTAAAGATTTGCTTTGCCCATAACAACGTATTATTTTCTTCAATGCTGGCAACAGTTGGTTTTTTGAATTCTTTGAATTCTATTCCTAATTCTTTTTCGAAATCAGCTATTTCAATTACTTCTTCTGGCTGTAACACTGTTAACGAAAGTCCCTTTGCTCCTGCTCTGGCTGTTCTACCACTACGATGTACGTACGCTTCATAAACATCCGGAAGATGATAATTGACTACATAAGAAATCTCTTTTACGTCAATTCCTCTTGCCGCTAAATCTGTTGCTACTAGTATATTGATATGTCCTTCACGAAATTGCTCCATGATTCGGTCTCTAATTCCCTGCGATAAACTTCCATGCAATGCGCCTGAAGAAAAGCGATTTATTGCTAAATTTTTGGCTAATTTATTGACCGCTGCTTTTGTTTTACAAAAAACAATACCGCGTTCACCTTCTTTAGAATTCAGGAAATGCATTAAAACGTCCAGTTTTTCAATGGGATTTACAACAATATATTGATGATCAATCCCTTGATTTCCCACTATTTCCATGTTGGCACTTACGTGTACTACGTTTTTATTCAAATAGTTTTGAATCAATTGTTTTACCGTTCCTGGCATGGTAGCCGAGAATAAAAAGGTTTTATGTGCTGCAGGCAATTCTGCAATAATTTCGTCTAAACTTTCTTTTAATATCGTCACCATTTCATCGGCTTCATCGAGCACGAGGAATCTGGTTTCTTTTAAGTTTATGGCTTTGCGCTGAATTAAATCGATTAATCTTCCAGGCGTTGCCACAACAATATGTGTGGGTATTGTAAGGCGTTCGATTTGTGGTTTGATTGGAATTCCTCCGCAAGTTGATGCAATAGAAACTTTAGGTAAAAAAGTAGCAAATATTGATAAATTTTTAAATATCTGTTGGCCTAATTCCCGCGTCGGTGCAAGAATTACGGCTTGTATCACAGGTAATTCTGTATTTATTAATTGCAAAATTGGCAATCCAAAAGCTGCTGTTTTTCCGGTACCTGTTTTAGCAAGTCCAACCAAATCCGTTGTATTTGATAAAAGCAACGGAATCGTTTTTGACTGAATTTCTGTTGGTACAACAATTTTTAATTCGGTAATCGCTTTTAGTATTGGTGCTGAAATTCCTAAATCAGAGAATTGTTTTGGCATTTTTTTAGATTTTATATTTTACAAAAAATAGTTGTTTTATAACCGTAATGTTTAGCCCCGATGGAAACGGTATCCTGTTGTGGCGGGGTTCGCCACAACAGATATAATGTACAGCGGGATTAGCTCCTTAAAAAACAAAGATTACTCTTCGTCGGGCTCGTTCATGATTTTTTCACGATACTTTTTCCCAGTCAGTAATACTAGTTTCAATTTGTAATCATCTACAAGCCATTCCCGGTAATTTTTACTGCACTGACTCAAACATTTTGAATAGCGCTTGATGCGACAATCAATGTCATCATCTAGTTCTTTTCCCAGCGCTTTAGCCTCTTGTAAGGTATCTGAATTATCAATACACATGGAGGCGTGCTGTTCTAATGATCTTTCTAAAACTACTTTAGATCGTAAATTTTGTTTGATGATAAGTTTGTGTTCTTCATCAACATCAAAAGTTACAAGTTCTGTTTTACTGAATTTAGCACGTAATTCTGGCGGCATGCTGTATTTAAAATACAATTCTATTTCAGTGTCATCTCGTAGATTTTCCAAGTAAAACTCAGGAGATTTAAAAATGTGTTGCCAGTTTACCGGCTCACTCCATAGGCCAAATCGTGCTGCATTATTTCCTAAATCGATAACATTAAAAATGTCTTTATTGGGTAATTTTCTAGAACCACGACCAATCATTTGGTAATATAAGGTCAATGATTTTGTTGCTCTGTTCAGAATTATAGTTTCTACGGTTGGTTCATCAAAACCGGTAGTCAAAATCCCAACTGAGGTCAAAATGGCATCAGGTGTGTGCTTGAACCAATGTAGAATATCTTTTCTTTCCTCGTTATTGCTGGTATTATCTAAATGGCGAATGGCATATCCGGCTTCTCTAAACGTTTCGTATACATACAAAGAGGTATTGATTCCGTTATTGAAGATTAAGGTTTTCTTGCCTAGAGATTTTTCAGTGTAGGCATGCAATAATTTTTCCTGCATGGCCATATTGGTATATAAATCATCGGAAGATTTTACGGTATAATCACCATTGATCCCTACTTTTAGCGATGTTAAACCTACATCATAGCTGTAGGTAACCGCTTTGGCTAGAAAGCCGTTTTCTATCAATGAGCTAATGGTATCTCCTACGATTAATTCATCGTAGCTTTCATGCATGGGTAACTTAATATTTGAACTTAAAGGCGTTGCTGTAACTCCTAATATAAATGCATTTTTGAAAGAGCTTAACAATTTGCGGAAGGAATTGTAATGCGCCTCATCAATAATTACCAATCCTACATTATCTAAATGCAGTTTTTCGTCATTGATACGGTTTTTCAAAGTTTCTACCATGGCGACAAAACAGGAATAATCGTTTTGGTCTGGAAGTTCTTTTACTTTGCTGTTGATAATTTTGTTTTTGACATCAAAACCTTTCAACATTCTTGAAGTTTGCTTACACAACTCAATTCGGTGCGTTAAAACAACAACTTTACTGTCGGATTGTGATAAATAACGGCGTACAATTTCAGAAAACACTACGGTTTTACCTCCACCGGTAGGCAATTGATACAACAAGTGGTGTTGTGGCGGTGCATTATCTATTCGTTCAAAGATGGCATCTATATCACCTTTTTGATACGCATAAAGTTCTTTTTTGTCTTCTGTTTCTATTTCTGAAGTATTTTGGGACATTGCTTATTATTGGGTTTTTGCAAAAATACGCCTAAAAAACAGTTAAAAGGTCAATTTTAATTAAAAATAAAGGGATTGATTCAATTAATTTAAATTATGTAGCAATTTAATATTCAAACCGCTCTAAAATTGCATTAAACTCAGGTTCGTTGTACCATTTTTGCGCAATAGTTTGCGTGTGAATGGCAATAATTCTTTTTTTGAAGTCAGAAAGTATTCCGTTTGCAATCAAGAAAATTGCGGCTTGCTCAAACGAATTGAACATACTTTTGAAAAATAAATCGTGTTTTATAACATGTTCCGATGAAAATGTTTGTGCAATTTCGATATTATAAAGCATGACATCTGCAATGACAAATGGATCAACTCCTAAAACCGTAAAGTGCTTTATATATTTTTGGGCAACGGAACGCCTCATTTTAGGTTTGCTGCGCCTCCCGGATTTTTTTAGAGGGTAATATTCATTGGAAATTTTGAGTTTGCATTGCTGCAAAAGCGTTTCTTCTTTTGGATTAAAAACAAAATCATAATAGACCTTCACAGGACTGAATTTCTCGTATAATTCGATTATTTGCTCTTCGAGCTGTTCTTTAGTCAATTCGGCTACGTATTTTTTTAAATCGCGTTTGCTCATTATCAAAGTTTAAGAATACAAAAGTAATTTACTTTAGGAATCAATGCGCCGTAAATCAATGATATTACTTAATTTTGACACAAATAATGGTATAAGACCATTTTTTCAGCACGTAAATTTTTACTTTTACCACTAAAATCAATATTTATGCTTAAAATTTTTAAGATTGTCGCACTACTGGAAGGAGTATCCTACTTGGTTTTATTTTCGAATATGCTTATCGTGAAACCCACTAATATTGAGCTATATAAATCACTTCTTTATCCTATTGGAATGGCACATGGAATCTTATTTGTAAGCTATATTATACTTGCTATAATGTTGAAATTTGAACAAAATTGGGAATTCAAAAAATTTGGAATTATTTGTTTGGGTTCTTTAATTCCTTTTGGGACTTTTTATATAGATAAGAAATACCTGCAAAATGTATAAATACATAGAAAAAATATTCACTTTTCTATATCCAATTTTCCGAAAATGGGGATTGGGAAGTAGTTCCGCTTCTTATATTAGTTTAGTGCTAAATATTATTTTTTTGTGCGTAATGGCGTATGTCATCTACGTAATTTTCCGACTTATTTTGGTTACTATAATGGCTGTTATTGCCCAAAAAACCAAAACTAAATTCGATGATTTGCTGGTGACTAATAAAACAGCAAAATACATTGCGCATTTAATTCCGCTGTTGTTCATTTACAAATCAGTTCCCATAATTTTAGAACGATTTGAATACTGGGAAGGCTTTTTTGGAAAATTGGTTGGAATCTACATTATTATTCTGGTTCTATGGATTATCCGAACTATTTTCAATGCATTACGCGATTATTTAAAACTAAAACCAAGATATAGCGATAAACCTATTGACAGTTTCATTCAGGTAATTATGATCATGTTGTGGGTGATTGGAATTACATTAATCATTTCAAAATTATTTGAGATTGATAAAAAAGAACTTTTAACTATTTTAGGAGCCGTTTCGGCCGTAATCATATTGATTTTCAGAGATACCATTTTAGGTTTTGTGTCTAGTGTGCAGGTTTCTATAAATGACATGGTTCGAATTGGCGACTGGATCACGATGGATAAATTTGGAGCTGATGGTGATGTTATCGAAATCAATTTAGCGACCGTAAAAGTTCGGAATTTTGATAACACCACAACCACAATTCCAACCTATAGTTTGAGTTCAGACTCGTTTCAAAACTGGCGCGGAATGCTGAATTCAGATGGCCGACGCATCAAAAGGCACATTCTGATAAAAACAAGTAGCATTCGGTTTTTAAAAGAAGAAGAGTTGAATGATTTGAAAAAAATTCATCTTATTTCGGATTATATTGACAGTCGAAAATCAGAAATTGACGACTATAATTCTAAACATAAGGTAGACAAATCAATTGCTATAAATGGACGAAATTTAACTAATTTAGGATTATTCCGAAAATACATAACGGAATACTTATTCAATTATCCTGAGTTAAATAAAGACATGCTGATGCTTTGTCGACAGTTGCAATCGACCGCACACGGCGTGCCGCTCGAGGTTTACGCATTTTCGCATGACAAGCGATTTGAAAATTACGAATATATCATGTCAGATATATTTGACCATATTATTGCGTCAGTGGGGTATTTTGATTTAGAAATTTTTGAAACAAATACAGAGAATGAATTTCAAGTTTAATACTAAGCAATAAGAATAAAACAATGTTGCATATTTTTTACCATATAAGTCATGTAAGTTTAAGTTTCAATTGTGTTAGCCTTGTGTAACTTAAACAATCATAAGATCATTTAAGGTTTAATTCTTATATGACTTATATGTTAAATATTATTCCACTCATTTTTAGTATGACATTAAATAGGTCCAACTACTTACATTTAGTAAAACCTAAATTTGTTTTCAAAATAGTTTTACAACCTGTCTTTTACGTATTCAATAGCTGTTTTGCCGTGTGCTTTTGGTTTCCCATCTGCATCTAAATTGACCATTGTTGTATGATCGATTGTTATAATTGTTTCACGTGTCATCATGTTTCGTGCCTCGCATTTTAGCGTAAGAGAGGTATTGCCAAATTTTACAACATCAATTCCAATTTCGACAATATCTCCTTTTTTTGCGGAACTTCTAAAATTGATTTCCGACATGTATTTAGTTACGATTCGTGTATTTTCTAATTGTATAATCGTGTACAATGCTAATTCTTCATCGATCCAAGCTAATAATTTGCCGCCAAATAAGGTTCCGTTTGGATTCAGATCTTCGGGTTTAACCCATTTTCTAGTGTGAAATTTCATGTTTTTTCTTTATAATCGTAAAAATAAGCAATTGTTGACGCAATTTTATTTAATTTTAAAGAAAAAATAATGAGCGCACGCGATACTTTTTTAAAAGAATTTCGAGGACAACTAATTGGTTCTGTAACTATCCAATCTACAACAGAAGAATCCTTTCAAAATGAGGTACTTCGCCCCATTCTAAAGTTGCAAAATGATATATTTTTAGCATCATTCCTTAATTATATCAATAAAAATAAACTTGATTTTCACAATCAAACAAATGAAAGAAAATTAGCAATGACGGAAAATGCAATACAAAAAGATGTCAAGTTTAGAAATACACTAAAAGGAATGATTGTAGGATTATTTACAACGGATGAATATACTATTTACGTGAAAAATTCTTCCAACATCAACAAAAGAATGATGAGTATGCTTGTGGAACGATTAAAGAGCCAAATACAGCAGACAGAGAAATAAAAGAGCTCTACTGTACTTTTTACTTTGCAATAATTGATCTAGTGAAGATATAAAGTATTTTAAATGAATGTGTTAGAAATCCATTTTAATGAGTGTTAAGGATCGATTTGCCAATGAAAGTGTTCCTAAATTCGTACTCCATCTTATGTCAATACTTTGACCATTAGTAATTGTTGCCTTAGATAATACTGTTATCACATCTGCTTTAAATACCTTACTAATTACAGTTCTAGTAGAAGTTGGAATTAAAATATTGTTTTGATAAACACTAAATGTCGCAAAAATACTGTTATCAATAGGATAAGGAGTTGTTGACGGTCCAAAAACTTTGATATCTGTAGTTTCAGTAAAACCAGTTATTGCGCCAACATTTGATCCAACATGACCGTTAACAAATGAAATACCTGTGTTTTCAACAGCTCCTGAGGAAGTAAAAAGTGAGAAAGCAGATACTATTCCTAGATTAATGACAGAGTTTCTTAAAGGCGCATTTATTGTTGAAGTATTTGTAGTTATAGCACCAATTGTTGAAAGCATTCTTCCTTCTAATATACAAGAAGTTCCCATTGCAACAGCAAATCCGTGGGATAGAAAATTACCTTTTACAGTTGAATTAGCCCCAATACTTATTGCTCCTTCCGTAACCCAAAAAACATTTCTTGCTTCAGCGCCATTTGTCAAAAAAACATTAATTGCATCTCCAATACCCAATGCACCATTAATCTTAAAAATAAAAAGAGAGTTTGAATTATTTTGCCCATTCAAATATAAATTACCTGCAACTGTAGCACTAGCATTCACGTAGTAAACCCCGGGAATTAAAACTTCATTTAACCCAAAAGAAAGCGAATGTGTGGTATTTGTTGGGGTCATAGCGTTAAGCTGACTGTAAGCTGCTAATAAATCTACAACTCCTTTTGGCGTAGTTATAAAACTTGCCACATTCCCTGGATCAATATTGTATTCTCCATTAAAAGTAACGGCATACGTGCCAGCACCAGGCGACAAAGTCATCTCGCTGATCACTGAATCCGAATCAAGGACTGTAGCAGCCTGATTTCCGGATTCTACAACTGAAATTGGACCTCCAGTAGATCCTCCAGTACTGCCAGACCACAAAGCACCACCAAGTCCGTCACCTTTATTGGTTTCTAATTGACTTGTAGTAAGGTTATAAATAGTTAAACCAATGGCTGGATTAGCGATCAAAACTTGTTGATCTGTTGTCATTCGCGGTGGTAGAAACCCTTTTATCGTTGATTTTAACTCTAAAGTCGAAGAGGGATCTGGAGTAAGTGTGCCAATACCTATTTGCGCATTAGCAGTTCCAAACAGACTAAAAAAAATGTAAGTCAGTAAAAAAAATTTAAGATTCATAGTTCTTCTCTTATTGTTGTTAGTTTAATCAGTGTGCCGTTTTAAATATAATCCTGTTCCCAAAGATTAATCCGCCATTGTCAGTTTTTCTGCAATATCTAAACTTATCTTGCTCCCCTACAGCGATGACTGACAAAATAATACTAATGGCAACTAATGTTTTTTTACCATCCTTTAACGACTTATAAAAAGCTGGTATAAATTAGCTTCATTCATTACATTATTACTGTTAAATCTTGCTTTTTTATCTAACATTAATTAATGTAAAAATTTTATTTCTAACCTCTAAAATTCCCGTAGATACATTCCATCGAACTTCAATAGGTTCATTCTCTTTGATTGTTGCTAAGGACTGCAATGAAATTTCAGAAGTATGATTTGATTTTAATCTTTTTCTGATGGAGTCGACTATTAGTTCGCCACCTTGATACAAACTAAATGTTGCTGTCGCGCTTGGTGAGACAATCATAGGTGTAATAACTGTTGTGGTTATGATGCCAGCGCCTGCAAGGAGAACTGTTCCATCAATTATAGATGTTGAAAACCCCCCAATTATACCATGATTAGTTCCAAGATTTCCAGTAATATATGAAATTCCAGTTCCATTTAAAGCTCCCGAACTGGTGAAAATTACAAATGAATCCAGAATACCTAAATTAATAGAAGAACAGTTCGTAGGCGGTATCGCTGTCCCTGGACCAAAAGCAATTGCTCCAAAAGTAGAAAATAATCTCCCTTCAAGTGATCCGCCAGCACCCATGGCTACTGCACCCCCATGAGAAATAAGTGTTCCTTTCATTATTGTTCCAGCACCTAAGCCAATTGCTCCTTCGGCAATCCAAAATACATTACAGGCCGAAGCTCCATTTTTTAGAACGATAGAAGTTCCTGCTCCTGTATCGATCGCAGCACTTGATCTAAAAATGAAAACAGAATTTGGATCGCCACCTCCATCTAGAGTTAAAACACCTGCAATGGATAAGGCTGCAGCCGTAGAATAAACCCCAGGTAACAGTGTTTCTCCACTGCCAAACGTAATTGTATGTGTAGCATTAGTTGTAGCAATAGCCATTAATTGAATGTAAACTGCCTCGAGGTCTAACACTCCTTGTGCAGAATCATAGGGAACTGTCGTTGTGGTTGTTATACTGGGTATTGTTTGTGGTTTATTTGTAAATTCACTATTAAAATAGACCATATAAGTGCCGGCTGGTGGTGATAATATCATCTCGGGGATCAATTCATCAATAGGAGAAACGGTCAAAACTGTACTGTTAGAAGTAACGGAATGATATTGATTAGTATTTGACAAAACATATTGAGTGGTTGCAAATTGTTTAGTATTTGTACCTAGTACTGCCGTAGTGCCTATATTAGGACCCGTCCATAAAACATTCTCCGCAGTAGTACCAACATTAGTCTCTAGTTGACCTGAGGTAGTGTTAAAAATTGTTAAGCCAAGTGCTGGATTGATCACAGCTGCTTGTTCCACTGCTGTCATTCTGGGTAATAAAAATCCTTTATTCGTAGCAGTTAAATCCAAAATAGCTGAAGCATCTGGAGTTGCAGTACCAATGCCGATTTGAGCATTAATAGTCCCAAATACATTACATAATAGCACAGTAACTAATAGCGAGTACATTTTCATTGCAGTATTATTTTTATTTTAAAATTTATTCTCCCTTTACTCTCACCAGCCTATTAAACGGTATTACACTAAAAGCCTATTTCATTTTTATGCAGTCAAAAATTATCTAACATGAAGAAGGGTCAAAATTCTATTTCCTAATGTTAGAATGCCTGTGTTTGTTTTCCATCTAATATCAATGGTTTGCCCTTCACTAACTGTAGCAATAGCTTGAAGCGCAATTTCAGCTGTATTTGCTGTGCTTGTCCGCATTCTCTCAGAATTGGCTACCAAAACTCCATTTTGATAAATACTAAAACCAACACTTCCTGCTTCTGGGGCTTTTATTTCTGGGGAAATTTCTATTGCACCTGCTGGAGGGAAAATTATTCCATTAATACCAGAAGGAGCATCTAATCCAGAGATAGGTCCTATTGAATTCGTTCCCACATCTCCAGTAATTGTTGATATGGCTGTATTTGCAATAGCACCATCAGCAGTAAACAAGCCAAATCGCGAAGCAACACCTAGATTTATAAAAGTATAATCTGGGGGTATTGTTAATATCAGATTATCACAGGTAAGTGCTCCTGCTGTAGACAACAACCTTCCTTCAATTATACAGCCTGCTCCCGCTGCTACTGCAGCACCATGCGAAATTATTGTTCCTTTAATTTTTGTAATTGCTCCAAGTCCGACTGCTGCCTCAACCACCCAAAAAACATTACAAGCACTAGCTCCATTAGTAAGTAAAACAGTAGTTCCAGCTCCTGTATTGAAGGCAGCACCTATTTTAAAAACAAATATAGAATTACTGTTGTTTTGACCATCTAGCGTTAATGTTCCTGCCATAGATGCAGCTGCAGCAATAGAATACACACCCGGTGTTAGTGTTTCACCATTTCCAAAAACAGCAGCATGATCACTATTTGTTACTGGAAGGGAATTTAACTGATTGTAAGCTATCAGAAGATCTGCCGCAGCCTGATTTGTACTTACCTCAACAGCAGGAACCGTTGCGCTTGAAGATGTGAAATGAAACTCACTGTTAAAATTTACGAAATATGTTCCCGCTGGTGGTGCTATTGTCATCCCGCTAACTATTATGTCTGCCGTTGACGATGTCGAGATAAACCCTAAACCACTCAGGGATTTATGATTGTTTGTATTAGCAAGAACGAATTCAGTAGTTGCTAGTTGAGTAGTATTTGTGCCAAAGGGTGCTGTATCGCCTGATGTTTGTAATGCAGTCCACAATACTCCGCCAAGTCCATCGCCTTTATTTGTCTCAATTTGTCCTGAAGTAATGTTAAATATGGATAATCCAATGGCTGGGCTTAATAAGACAGTTCGTTGATCCGTAGTCATCCTTGGAAATAATAGCCCTTTAGTTGTTGAACTCAAATCCAGCAGCGCAGAGTTATCAGGTGATGTGGTTCCAATACCAAGCTGAGCATGCGTGACAGCCCACGAAAACAACAGGAATGTAACTACTATTTGATTATAATTTTTCATTACTGGATTTTTTATTATTTTATTCTATGCAGAGTTGCGTATAACAACTGAATCAATGAACTTTTAAATTAAACATAACATAGTAAACTTCTGAATATTAATCAGCAATTTAAAACTATCGTACTTTAATTATGGTCAATGTTCTTTTACCTAACGATATTTTGGAACCATTTGTACTCCATCTTACATCAATTGATTCACCATCTAAAATTGTTGCGATTCCTTGTAAAGAAATACTAATTGTACTAGCATTACTGGTTACTGATCTTGTAGACTCCGGGATAATAATTCCATTTTGATAAATACTAAATGTTGCGATTGCTTTAACATCATTTTCAACAACTGTAGTTGTAGTAACTGATGTTTCAGATCCAGATCCATATGTAGCGGTTCCGCCCGCAGGAATTATTGGATTTGAAAGTGTTCCCGTCTCAAAACCAGTAGCTGCACCAGCATCTGATAAAATAAAACCGTTATAAATGGAGGTTGTATTTGCTCCATCTATTACATTCCCTAAACCTCCTGCATGGGTATAAATAATAAAAGGAGCAACAATACCAAGGTCTATAGATGAAGTCCCAAGTGGTACACCTGCTGTTCCTGGTCCAAAAGCGATTGCTCCACCACCAGACAACATCCTACCTTCAAGTTCACTACGAAATCCAACAGCGATTGCTGCTGTTCGAGATATTAAATTCCCTTTTATAATACAATCAGCTCCTATTCCTATTCCACCTGCAGCCAACCAAAAAACATTACATGCTTTTGCACCGCCTGTCAAAGTGATACTAGTACCAACAACTGAATTGATTGCTCCATTAGCTGCAAAAATAAACAAGGCATCAGAATTACCTTGTGCATCTAAAGTCAGATTACCAGCTAACGTTATGGCAGCTGGGATAGCGTATTTGCCAGGAGTAATTGTCTCTCCAATTCCAATAATATTAGAATGAGTAGAATTAGTAACAGTAATTGCATCTAATTGAGCAATTGCAGTAGTAAGAGCTGCAAAACAGCCCACTGTGTTTATAGTTACTATTCCGGGAGTAGTCACGGTAGTTGTGGTTGTTATTGGTTCGTTTTTATATTGACTATTAAAACTTACAGCATATGAACCAGAAGATGTGGTCAATACAGATCCTTCAATTGCTTCATCAGTAGTTGATATTGTTGTAACATCTGTGTTTGCAGTCACCGTTTTATAATTAGATAAATAATCATTCCAACCTGACTGAAAGTAATTGAATCCTTTTGTTGTTGTATTGAAAATCAAAAGCCCTTCAGCTGGTGATGCAATTAAATTGCGTTCCTCTAATGACATCCTTGGGACAAGCAAGCCTTTAGTTGTCGATGCTAGATCCAAAATCGATGATGCATCTGGGTTCGCCGTTCCAAGGCCAATCTGAGCTGCACAATTTAAAGATATGGTGAGTAATAAAATTTTAATGACATTTTTTATAGTTTCCAATATTGCTCTATTAAATTATTTATTATTATTTTACTTTAAGCACGGTCAAGGTTCTATTTCCCATACTCAGTTGTGCGCCTGCGGTTTTCCATCTCACTTCAATTGGTTGACCTTCGGTGATAGATGCTATTGATTGTAATGAAAGATTAGCCGTACTTGCGTTACTAATTAGTTTTTTAGTTGAACTTGGAATTAGCACACCATTTTGATAAATGCTAAAAGTTGCTAAATTATTAACATTATTTTCAGTAATTGTTGTTGTAGTGATTGGTGTTAACGATACTATTGGTGTACTACTGGTCACAAAAGAACCTACAACAGTAGAGATTTCAAAACCCGTTATAGCACCCAAATTTGTACCTATATTTCCAGTAATTGTTGAGGCAGCAGTATTACTTACTGCACCATCGCTTGTAAATAAAGCAAAATTAGCTAAACCTCCTAGATTAATTGGTGACAAGCCTAAAGGCACACTTGCTATTGCTGGACCAAATGTTAATGCTCCTGCCATTGAGAACAATCTACCCTCTAAATTACAACCGGCACCTATTGCACCAGCACCAGCTTGAGCAATCATAGTCCCTTTCATAGTTGAACCAGCGCCTAAACTTGGCGCACCTCCAGAAACCCAAAAAACATTTCTTGCTTCAGCACCATTTATTAATTCTACAATTGTAATAGCTCCACAAGCAAAGGCACCACCTACTTTAAAAATAAAAAGTGCATCGTGATTGCCTTGTGCGTCTAGCTTTAAAGTTCCAGCAATTGAAGCTGCAGCAATAAATGAATATACACCTGGAAAAAGCGTTTCTCCACTTCCCATAGCGGGCGCATGAGTTGCATCTGTAACCGGAATTGCCATTAATTGATCATTTGCGGCTACTAAATCTATAACAGCCTGAGCAGTCCCAGAGGAAGGCGTGGTTGTAGTACTTGTTGTAGTTGAGGCATTATTATATTCACTATTGAACAAAACGGAATAAGTCCCTGCTGGTGGTGACACAATCATATCAGCAACTAAAATATCTGTCAAAGAATTAGATGTCGTTGGGATGATACTATTCACCGTTGCATATCCCCCTGTATTTTCCATTACAAAAGCTGTTGTTGCTAATTGTGTTGTATTTGTTCCTAAAGGCGCGGTAGTTCCTACTGATGAAACACTTGACCATAATGCAGCTCCAAATCCATCCCCTTTGTTGGTTTCTATTTGGCTTGTCGTTATATTATAAACTATTAATCCAACAGCAGGATTCACTAAATTCGATTGTTGCAAAGTTGTCATTCGTGGCATCAAAAATCCTTTAGTTGTTGATGATAAATCTAAAATAGCTGATGCATCCGGACTAGATGTACCTATCCCTATTTGGGCTATACTATTTAAAGAAATTATAAGTAATGAAATTATAAAGTACTTTTTCATTTTAGTTTTATTTAGCTATACCTAATTGTACTCTACTACAAGTTATGGGATATTAATTAGTGTTTATACCTGTTATCATTTTACTGAACTAGTCTACTATATCACTTTAATAGTTACTCCTACTGCAATAGTTGCAATGGTTGTACTGAAATAGATTAATTTTCTTTTAAGTCCTTTTCTATTTAAAGTATTCAAGTGTGTAGCTATAGACTCCTGCTGGATAGACCTCATTATACATACCGTTTCCTGTTACGACATTATCTGCTGTAACTAGTGGATCAATGCTAAAAGAAGTAATTCCTTCTCTAAATGTTTTACCTCCTTGAAAAGTTGTCATTTTATAATAACCAGTCATTCCAGTTGGTGTTGCCACTGTAACTGTAGCTGCTGTACCCACAGCAGTAAATGTACCCGTCAAAGCATACACTTGCTTTCCATCGATGGATGTTAAAGTAACAGTTTCAGTTGAAGCAATATTTTTAACGCTTGTACTGCTTGTACTTCCTAGTGATTTCCAAGTTCCACCTTTTACGGCGGTACTTTTATTATCATAATACCAAAAACCAGGCGTTACAGCAATTATAGCATCTGCAGCAGTTGCTAATGTATTGCCAGTTCCTATATTGTAAACTATCATTCCGTCAAAACGACTTGGATATGAAGTTCCAATACCTACTGGCGATCCACTAAAAGATGCGAATGTGGTTAAATCCATTCTTGGATAAATCAAGCCTTTCCCAATATTAGTTGATAAATTATTTGATGAATTTGATGAAGCGTCTATAAATGCTGAACTGCTAGATGCAACAGTATTGTTTATGCTCCTGCCAATTCTTACTTGTCCAAAAGACGCTGTACTCACAACTAATACTGCAGTTATAAGTTGTATTTTTATTTTTGTGTTCATTTTTATCTTTTTAGTATTAATATCCTGAAACAATTGACCATGAACCAGCACCACTACCGCCGAGATACATTAAAATTAAACTTTGATCAGCAGGGATCAATTGTGATGCACCTTCTCTCGGTAAAGGAGATATATCCATAGCAGCTGCACCATTATTTGAAACATAATATTTTTTACCAACTGCTATCCCTGAGGTTGGTAATGTAAGTGTAAGATTTTCAACGGTAATTGTCAAAAGAATAATATCATCAGTAGGAAGAGCGGTATAATTTCCAGTTATCAATGCTGTTACATTAAGTGGTACTGCAACAGCAGGTTCATTTTTAACCCATGTTGTACCATTATTAGCATACAAACCTGGCGTCACATCATTAGTGGTTGCTGTATTATATACAACCATTCCCGCAACATGCCCCGCTAACGGAGTAAATGCATTTGTGCTAGATAGTGCAACACGAGGGAATAAAATACCTTTGTCTGTTGACTCTAATTCCAAAATAGAAGAACTATTGAGGATCTCTGGATTAGTTCCTATTTTTACTTGTGCGCTCGCTATTAAACCTAAGGCTAAAGCCATTGTTAAAAATATTTTTTTCATTATAATGTATTTAGTTTATTAATTATTTTTTGTTGACCATTTTTTTGTTTACGGCATTCCCATTTTCAAGAAGGATCTTTGCAATGTAGATCCCCTCTGCAAAAGGAAATGAAGCACTACTTGTCTTTGCACCTATTTCATTTACAGCAAGCACTTGCTTGCCCAGAATATCATAGACTAAAATATCTTTAATTTCAGATATACAAGTGATAGCTAAGACACCCTTGTCAATGTACGCGACAGCGCTGTCATTCTCAAACTCGACATTTTCTAGTGTTTTATTAGCATAAACTAATTCAAAACGGTTGTTTGCTAGTGCAGTCTTTGATGAAAAAGTGTAATTAGAACGTGTCAAATCAATATAAGTATTGAGCTCTAGATCATGTAAATAAACAGTTACATCTGTTTGAAAAACTCCTTCTTTATCGCTAATACTTAATATGAAATTTTGATTTTCTACTCCTGTTTTACTAACCCCTAATGCAACCACATCAGTTGGATTAAAAGTAGGTCTGGCATTGATTGCAAGTTTTCTTCCATCGTTTTCCATAATGCTGTATAATTGCGCTGTACTCACTGAATTTCTTCCGGCATCATACATACGGTCGTAGCCAAGAGTACATTGTGGTAAATAGGAAACGACAATTTGACTGAATACTCCATTATCCCCCACCATATTTACTTTGTAGCGATCCATAGCAGCGGGAGCAACTTGTTTATATAAAGTGGTATTATTACCCGTCAATCGCATACAATTGGTAAAGGTCACCGTTTTGTCAGCGCCTAACGCTTTGACCATAAATCCTTGACCAGAAGCAATTTTCCCAGAAAAAGTAGTTGGTATAGAGGCCACAGAAGTAAATCCCGCTTTAGTATAAGCCATATAATCAGCTTGATTGTAAGCAGTGCCACTGCCTACAGAAGGTGTTTGTTGATGCCATATATAAATTACCCCATCAATATCAGTATTACTTTGTAAAAATTTATCAGCGTCCAAAGCACTTGGGTAGGGATTAGCCAATAAATTATGACTCGTTCCTCCGTTTAAACTATTAGGATTATTAGTAATACTCACAGTTATATCGCCATTATTAGCGGTTCCTGCAAATTTGAAATACACAACTGCAGTAGTAATCTCTAAATTTAAGGGTGCTTGTGACTTCACTCTTGCAATGAAACCTTTACCTACTTCTGTTTGCACTAGCGGTTTCCATCCTCCACCAATGCCAGGTTGGTAGTAATGTTTCATTTCAAAAGCATCGGCCAGGGTTGCACCAATTGCTTTAGCATTAGCTAACTGACCCATAACATTTCCAGCTATAGGAGAACCCCAATACACATAATCATACCGTTTTAATGCACGTGTTTTCTTTGTGAGTTCTATGGTAGGATTGTCACTACTATTACTGCGCTGGACCACACTTGCAGTACTTGCCATAATTATTTTTCCAGTTCCAGTGATACCGTTAACAACTTCAATATATTGACCGTCTAATAATGTAATATCAGCATTTAGCGCTAAACTATTGCATACAAATGATCCTGTTTGTCCTGCCACTGATACTGTTACAACATCGCTTAGCGTAGGTGTCGCAGAAAATCCTCCATTATAAGTTATTGCGCTGCCAGCGGAAAAAGTTAACTCTGGACAATCTAAACTTGTTGTACCTAATGAAAATGCGCTATAGTTCTCGACTGCTATTGTAGTGCTTGATGTAATAGATCCCGCAGTAGTAGAAGTCAATCCTCCCAAAACCGATGTACCATCTATACCTGAGGAAATGACTTCCCATTTACTACTGCCAGTATTGTACCCTACTATTGTCATGCTACGTAATTCAGTAGTACTTACTGGTCGTGAATTACTCCATGTCAAGGAAATTTTTGCATTAGATCCTTTAATCTTCCAATATTCAGAGGATCGAACAGCTGTAACATTTCCATCTAAGCCACCTGGAAAGTCAGTAAGAGGATTCGTTTTGAAATAAGCGGCACCAACCCCCGTGCTTCCAACACTTGGCGTAACAACGACAGGCGCATAATATTTAGTGATGCCAACAGTTTGACCAATTGGTATTATAAAAAGGTTATTTCCAAGTGTATTGACCCAACCATCTATAAAAAAACTGCCATCAGCGACTGTACTTGCATCGCCTCCTATAGATAATACTCCATTGCTACCAGTCTTAGCCGTTTTTGTACTCGCACCTACTGCTGCAGTAAAAGCACCTGTTTTTAAATAAATACTGGTACTTTCGCCTATAAATAGTGATCCGTGGTTGTACATTTGTGCTTGAGTGCTTATGGATAGGAAAACGATTCCTATCATGGTAAGACCTCTTAATGTGTAGTTTATATTCATTTTTTAAATTTTCAAAATAATAATTTTTAGTACTGTTAATCCTGTTTGCAAAACACTAAGGCACTACTGTATTTTTGTCTTTTTCAATAAAAAAAAGCCCCCCAGTAAACTTCCGCTAAAAAAAAGCAATATGATATAGTTATCAATTGGCGCTTGTGGTGGAGCCTCTGCGCCTTCTTCTTCTTGCAGTGCTATTGGCGGTTTACTTTTATAATTTCTCGACTTCTTGTTAAAACCAAAATCTGGCAATAAAAAACTTGAAATAGTTATCAAGCTTAAAAACACAAGTATTGCAATTTTTTTTCCAAACATTATTTATATTTTTTAGTTGATAATCATTCGTTAGTACAATCATATTGTTGCGACCACCGATATACCATATCTCACGTGTAACAAGATTTTACCTATAATTATTAAAAACAAAAGTAACAGTAAGGGGTACTACTTCGCACCTGCCAAGTAACAAGTGCAGTCCTGGCGTTATTAACGTAGCATAATGAGCGTTTTTTTTAATAAAATAAGAAAGTACAAAACGGGGATTTTGGTTACTGTTGAATTTAAATTTGATGAAGGCGTTTTAAAAATCAAATAAATATTTTGATTACTTATAATCCTTTAAATAAAATTCAATTTTTTTAATACATGGAAACATCCGTTTTAATATTCTAGAAGACATTTCGCTTTTTTAGAAAAGACCATAATCATGCGATCCCATTAATTGAGGTATCTGACTTTTTTTCTCTTTAATACAGGTAGTTCAATTTCTTATACCCGCCCGACTACATATAAGATGTGGTTGATTTATATTTAAAGCCCGGTTGCGGTGGGTGAATTAAGAACTAAGATTTGAAGTGTTTTTTACTTTGAAAGCATTTAGTGCTTGGTTAATTTTTGTTTTACGCTTCATTATACCCTGCTCGGATCAAAATTCAATTATTGCTATTTTATTATTTGCAATGAATTTTTGATAAGGTGCATCTTAGATAATTATTTATTTAGAAACGATATCAAGCTATCATTTTTTCCATTATGGATATGCAAACAAAAACGTTTTTACTGCATGAAGTATTTCATTTTCTAGAATAACATAGCCGTTATGCTTTCTATCTTACGAATAAAAACATTAATATGAAAAATAGTGTAGCATAAGGCTTTTTCATCTATCTGGAAAAGCTGATTTTTTTATGAATGATTAATGCACCTTCATTAAGATATTTCCCCAATGCAAACAAGCAAAACTATTGCTTTTGAATTGTGCATCTGACGCACAGCCCTTAATAACTGATACTAAAAGGACTTTGATTATCATTCAGGTTCAGTTCATAAATACATTATCTGGATGTGCTGGTATGGTTTGATATAGGTCATTGTATTTAGGTATCGCTGCAAGGAACCTTAACTCATTTACAACCATAAAAAGAACGGCAACTATTGTACTTTGAAATCAATGCAGACTATCGTTATGGAGGTATAATAGAATAATACTTCATTGCGTGTAATTACTTCCATATTTTTTTTAATATCCTACTGAATTGCTTGTTCTAAAATCATGTACTACAGCTATTCTTTAAGCCTAATAAAGCGATTAAACTCATCTAATTTCCTACTTGAAATTGGTATTCGAAGTCCATTTAATAACTGGCAACTCATTCCATCTCTTTTATCAATTTTAGCTATAAAACGCATGTTAACTATATAGGATTTGTGAACCCTAAAAAAATGGCTCTTATCAAGTGCGCGCAGTTCATAATGTCCTAGGTTTTTACTGGATAAAAAAATATTTCCATTTGTAAGAAAAAATTTTGTGTATTTACCTTCCGCTTGACAATAAATAATGTCATCCATTTTAATAAAATTAATCTCTTCAAGTGAAGAAATAGCAACATACTCTCTTTGTATTCTGCTAGAATTATAATCCGCCACTTCCTCTGAATTTTGGATATCTATAAAGCTCTTCATCTCAATTTTCTTAACGATTTTACTTACCGCTAAAATCACTTCTTCCATTATTAATGGTTTAAGATCAACAGATATTAATTCAGGTTTTATGATATTAATTTCTATTATGAGACTTTCAATTGGTATAACTACGCTTACAGGAAGATTACTGATGTAATAGTTATTAATCATTTCAGTGAGCACGGCCACATTAATAAGCTCTTCTTTTACCATAACAGCATTGTGTAATGTCATAATTTACAAATTTTAAATATTAAATATTGAATTTGGATTATCATTACAAATGCTACGTTTCTATAAAATTCTTTTGTACTATACATTAGAATTAATTTTAAAAAGCGTTTGCACAGTAAAACATCATAGTATTGGGGGGAACTTTTTTAGTCAAAAAAGACAAAAAAACACTATGTATTTATAAAAAGGCTTTTAAATATTAATTACGGCCTTTTCTATTATTATTATAACTTTTATAGTAATTTATTATTAAACACTAACCTTGAAATAAATTTTATTTTAGGAACTCAAACGAAACCTATTTCTCATTCAAAAAAACTAAAATTCACCTGTATTGTAAAGTTGTACTATTTTTCTAATTTAAAAAAATTAATTATTTAATTTTTTTAAGAATTAAGGTCATCCGAAACAATATACAAAAGATCCGCCACTATTTTTTGGTCTGGTTAAATATTCATTATCATTAAAAACGCCTATTGTTCTAGAAATGGTTTTCGTTGCTATACGTTTTTAAAGCATCAACTTTAGAAAGAGAAATTCTTCTAAACTGTAAAAAAGGAAGATTTTTAACCTCTCTCTATAAAGTGTCATTTCTATTCCCCTTTTTAATCTTGTTCCTTGTTTGGGCCGTTTTCTATAATGGGCCGTCTATACTGAATTACACATTTATAACAACATTTTTAAAAAAAAAATTACTGTGTACATTCAAAAAAATACCTACGATGAACCAAATTTATCGTACATGCTCAAACCATAAAGATCTTAGAAACATTTAAATTTCTTTTGTATTCATGAACTACAACTCAAAAATCTAATCTTGTTTATTTTGTTCGTAATATTTCTTAAATTGGATTTTAAAAAAAATAAAAGCCAAAAATAGACAAAAAAGCACATAATAACTACGAATATGTTTTTACAATGTGAAATAAATATGAAAATAATTTTTCTAAGACGTACAATCATAAATTCATAATAGTTCGTAAATTATCTAATACTTCTCAATAAATTATGACTATCGATCAGAAATTTAAAAATAACCAGAAAATAAATTCTATAAACAATTCATATATAGACAGTAAGCCTAAAGTACGTCGCAAATTTTATTTATGTGTCGAAGTATTAAATTTAGATAAAAAAACGCGGATCACTAAAGCGTTTACTCAAGATTCAATTTTGAATCACCGAGTTATGTATTCAAAAAAAGTGATTTTTATAACTTTAATTCAGCACATCAAGTGCACAAACATCTTTTTTCGATCGTTCAAATATTATGAATATTGATTTATTTATACTCAATATCAGTTCTATATTGTATCTTTTTAATGCGTAATTTGGCTGTTACTTTCCTATTTTAGATTGTGGAGTCATTGTGCCTAAATTTACCTTAACACAAAAATTAGACCTCTCTCCATCTTCCAAATATTCAATTATTAATTGAATCTCTAATTAAATACAACAGAAAAGAAATAATTCAACCCTCGATTAAAAATCAACAGAATAATTTTATAAATAGATAAGTAATTTTAAGAAAATTGCAGAACTAATTCTGTACGTTTTATTTTGTCATTTCGACGGAGGAGAAATCATATCAGTTGCTCTCGTTATGTGATTTCTCTCGTTGGCCGAAATGACAAAACAGCTAAATTTCACTCGTAAGATGTACCTTGGTACAAGTAGCGGACAACCCTTTTTTTTTGAAGTAAATTGTTGTTTTAGGCTACTTCTTCTAAAACAAAACACAAACACTTTTTTTCTATCCGTTTGCTGGGAATATTCATTGGCTCAATCGAACATTTATTTTATCAATACTGTCATTTTAACGCATTGAAATGTTGTAAAACAAATTTACATCGATATTATATAATTAAAACCTTGTTAATTTTACGACTAGAGGTTTTTAAACATTGTTTTTTCTTCTTTTTTGTTCCGATAAATATAATTATATCCTTGTTTTCGTTGATTCAAACCGTAGTTTAATGAATTTTTTAAAGCGATTTCCTTAATAATTTGAAAAAAATGGAATTATTCAATATTTTAACATAAAAAAAATTAACCTCCTTTTTTTTTCTTTATTATTGTATTGTTATAATAAATTAAGAAGAATCAATAATTTTAATAATTAGGAAATGAATAGAAGAGAAGCACTTAAAAGCGTTGCGTTTTTGATGGGAAGCGCAATCTCAGCAACTACGATGGGCGTTTTGTTTGAAAGTTTTACTTTGCCCGACAAGGAAAAAAATCGAGTATCTTTTTCTGCTACGGATGAAGAAATTTTGGCTGAATTCGCCGATATCATTATTCCCACGACAGCCTCTTCGGCTGGAGCAAAAGCAGCAGGACTTGGATCATTTATACCAATGATTATTAGAGATTGCTATCCCGCGCAAATGCAAGAGATTTTTGCTTCTGGAATGAAAGAAATGCAAGCAAAATGCACTACTGATTTTAATAAAAATTTCTTGACAATGTCAGTTGGAGAGCGTCAGCAATTAATGACTTCTTTGAGAGACGAAGCACTTGCAACTAATAAAGCACCTTCTTTCTTTTTGATTGCAAGAGATTTAACTCTTTTAGGATATTATTCTTCAGAAATAGGCTGTACACAAGCACGTGAATACCTTCCCGTTCCTGGCAGTTATGACGGAAGTGCAGACTATAAACCAGGACAAAAAGCTTGGGCTACCAACTAATTGTTTTGAACCATTTTGTTACACCTATTTATTAAATAAAAAATACAACCCGTGAATATAAATACCAATTTAAAAGAGGAAAATACGTACGATGCTATTGTAGTGGGATCAGGAATTAGTGGAGGTTGGGCTGCAAAGGAACTTACTGAAAAAGGTTTAAAGGTTTTGATGCTAGAGCGAGGAATGAATATTGAACACATTACAGATTATGAATCGGCGATGAAAGCGCCATGGGAATTTGAACGCGCAGGAAAACTGACACAAGAACAAATTGCCACTCATCCCGTACAAACAAGAGATTATCCCTACAATGAAGCCACCGAAAAATGGTGGGTGAACGATATTGAATGCCCATACACAGAAGACAAACGTTTTGACTGGTACAGAGGTTTTCATGTAGGTGGTAAATCCTTAATGTGGGGCCGCCAAAGTTACCGTTTCAGTGACCACAATTTTGAAGATAATGCAAAAGATGGTCATGGAAATGATTGGCCTATTCGTTATAAAGACCTTACGAAATGGTATGATTACGTAGAAAAATTTGTAGGAATCAGTGGTCAAGCCGAAAACTGGCCTTTATTACCAGATGGAAAATTTTTGCCTCCAATGGATTTAAACTGTGTAGAAAAATCAGTTAAGGAAAGATTAGAAAAACATTATAATAAAACGCGTATTCTTACAATTGGGCGAACAGCTAACTTAACAGTGCCCCACAAAGGACGCGGTAGTTGTCAATACAGAAACCTTTGCAGTCGTGGTTGTCCGTTTGGAGCTTATTTCAGCACGCAATCATCTACATTACCGGCTGCTATGGCTACCAATAGATTAACCGTTAGGCCCTACTCTATTGTGAATCATATTATTTATGATAAAGACACTAAAAAAGCAAAAGGTGTAATGGTTATTGATGCAGAAACAAATGAAACCATGGAGTTTTACGCTAAAATTGTTTTTGTAAACGCATCCACTTTAGGATCAACATTCCTTTTATTAAATTCGACTTCTGAAGCGCATCCCAATGGAATGGGTAACGCCAGTGGACAGTTGGGACATAACTTAATGGATCACCATTTTCGTTGTGGTGCTGAAGGAACAGCTGAAGGTTTTGAAGATAAATATACCTACGGAAGACGAGCCAACGGAATTTATGTTCCAAGATATCAAAATGTGGGTAGCGATAAACGAGATTATTTACGCGGTTTTGGGTATCAAGGAGGCGCCAGCAGAGGATTATGGCATAAAGAAGTAGCCGAATTGGCTTTTGGTGAAAATTTCAAATCTACGATGTCTTTACCAGCTGATTCTTGGAGTATGGGATTGGGTGGTTTTGGAGAAATGCTACCATACTACGAAAATAAGGTATATATAGATCATACTAAAAAAGACAAATGGGGTCAACCTGTTTTAGCAATTGACTGTGAAATTAAAGAAAATGAAGCTAAAATGCGGGAAGATATGATGAATGATGCTGCAGAAATGCTGGAAGCATCAGGAATCAAAAACGTAAGAACCTATGATAATGACTATTACCCTGGAATGGCTATCCACGAAATGGGTACTGCCAGAATGGGTAATGACCCTAAAGATTCTGTTTTAAATAAATGGAATCAAATGCACGAAGTAAGTAATGTATTTGTAACTGATGGTGCTTGTATGCCTTCTATTGCTTGCCAAAATCCATCATTAACATTTATGGCTTTGACGGCTCGTGCTTGTGATTACGCTGTAAAAGAATTAAAAAAAGGAAATATTTAGGTTCATTATGATGAGAAAATTAAGAATGGGAATGGTAGGCGGTGGCCAAGATGCCTTCATAGGTGCAATTCACCGCTTAGCCGCCAATATGGATGGACTTATAGAATTGACTTGCGGAGCATTAAGCACTAGACCAGAAACAGCTATTGCATCTGGTAAAGCTTTGTTTCTTCCAGAATCAAGAACGTATTTAACGTACGAAGAAATGATAAAAACGGAAGCTGCTTTACCTGCTGAAGAAAGAATCGATTTTGTTACTATTGTCACTCCAAATTTTGCTCATTTTGCACCTGCAATGATGGCTTTGGATTATGGTTTTAATGTGGTACTTGAAAAACCAATGACTTTTTCATTGGAAGAAGCAAAACTATTGAAACAAAAAGTAGAAGAGACAGGGTTAATCCTTTGTTTAACACATACCTACTCTGGTTACCCAATGGTCAAACAAGCGAGAGCTATGGTCAGCGAAGGAAAACTGGGCAAAATTAGAAAAGTTTGGGTTGAATATCCACAAGGATGGCTAAGCACGCTTTCTGAAAAAGACGGAAATGCACAAGCTGCTTGGAGAACTGATCCAAAAAAATCGGGAAAAAGCTCCGTAATGGGAGATATTGGTACCCATGCAGCACATTTAGCTGAATACATTACAGGATCCAAAATTACAGCGGTTTGCGCAGAATTGAATACATTAGTAGAAGGGCGCATAATGGATGATGATGGCGCTGTATTGTTAAAATTTGACAATGGTTCGAAAGGAGTTTTAATGGCTTCACAAGTAGCTGCTGGGGAAGAAAATGCTTTAAGAATAAGAGTTTACGGTGAAAAAGGCGGAATCGAATGGTTGCAACATGATCCAAACACTTTGATGGTTAAATGGTTAGATGAACCCACTCAAGTTTTAAGAGCAGGATCTAATTATGCTAATTTGTCTTCATTTGCAACACACAATTGCAGAACTCCAGGCGGACATCCTGAAGGTTATTTAGAAGCATTCGCTAATATTTATAGAAACTTTGCCTTAACGCTGGGCTGCAAATTAGATGGGACAAAACCTACTCCAGAAATGTTAGACTTCCCTTCTGTTGAAGATGGAGTTAGAGGAATGGCTTTTATAGATAATGTAGTTGCATCTTCGCAATCAGATAAAAAATGGACTTCTTTCGTTTTGTAATACAATAGCAATTCGGAAAAGCTTTATACACAACATAATATGACAACAATACAAGGACCTGCAGTCTTTTTAGCACAGTTTATAGATGATAATGCTCCTTTTAATTCCTTAGATGGAATTTGTAAATGGGCTGCTGATTTAGGGTTTAAAGGGATACAAATGCCTACAACTGATAGCCGATTTATTGATTTGCAAAAAGCTGCAGAAAGTAAAACCTACGCTGATGAACTCAAAGGAACAATTGCTTCTTATGGATTAGAAATTACTGAATTATCAACTCATTTACAAGGTCAATTGGTTGCAGTTCATCCTGCTTACGATGATTTTTTTGATGCCTTTGCTCCTGTAAATGTTCATGGAAACCCTAAAGCCAGACAAGAGTGGGCTGTCCAACAATTGAAATATGCGGCTAAAGCATCCCAAAATTTAGGTTTGAATGCACATGCAACTTTTAGCGGTTCTTTGCTATGGCAGTATTTTCACCCATGGCCACAAAGACCACCGGGTTTAGTAGAAGACGGTTTTGCTGAATTGGCTAAAAGATGGTTGCCCATTTTAAATGAATTTGATCGTAATGGTGTAGACCTTTGTTACGAAATTCATCCGGGAGAAGATTTATTTGATGGGGAAACCTATGAAATGTTTTTGAAGGCTGTAAACAATCATTCAAGAGCGTGTTTGCTTTATGATCCGTCACATTTTGTTTTACAACAATTAGATTACATCCAATATATTGATTTTTATCATGAACGAATCAAGGCGTTTCATGTCAAGGATGCTGAATTTAACCCAACAGGAAAACAAGGGACTTTTGGAGGATATCAAAACTGGGCAAATCGTGCAGGACGGTACCGCTCTCTTGGCGATGGTCAGATCGATTTTAAAACTATTTTCAGTAAACTAGCCCAATATGATTTCAAGGGTTGGGCTGTTATGGAATGGGAATGTTGTATTAAAAATCAAGAAGATGGAGCCCGTGAAGGTGCCGAATTTATAAAGAATCACATTATAAAAGTTACTGACAAAGCCTTTGATGATTTTGCTGCGGTAGAAACAAATCCAGCTTTTAACAAAAAAAACTTAGGATTATAAAACTTAAATACAATAAAATGAAATTAAAATATTTCTTTTTTGGGGTTGCAATAATTGGCCTAACCTCATTTACAAATGATAATTCAGAAGATAAATATGTTGAAACAACTATAAAATCAACATTAGTTTTTCAATCTTCTGAAGGCGAGAAATTAATTGCTAAATCAGATTGTATTGGATGCCATAAATTGGACAAGAAACTGATAGGTCCCTCCTATTTAGACATTGCCAAAAAATACGAATCTAATGATAAAAACGTTGCCTATTTATCTGGTAAAATTATAAAAGGTGGCTCTGGAGTTTGGGGTCCTATACCAATGTCTGCGCACGCTTCACTGAAAAAAAATGATGCAAACTCCATGGTAAAATACATTTTATCTTTAAAAAAATAAGATTCAAAACTGCCGTATATCGTATTTTTATTTAAAATATTGAAGGAATAAATCATTACTAAAACTATTTTATTACTACTAACTAATCGTATTAAAATTAAATGAAAAAAAAAGAAGAAGAAAATAAAATCATAAGTACCCGTCGTGATTTTATAAAAACAACTGCTATAGCCGCAGCAGCTTTTATGATTGTCCCCCGTCATGTTTTTGGAAGAGGATTTGTTGCTCCAAGTGATCGTTTATCAATAGCCAGCATTGGTGTTGGTGGAAAAGGAAAATCTGATATTGCTATGTTTGCCAGCAGTGGAAAAGCGGATATATCGTTTTTATGTGATGTTGACACCAGAAGAGCTGCCGCAAGTGTAAATGCATTTCCTAAGGCTAAGTTCTATAAAGATTGGCGCGAAATGTTAGATAAAGAACATAAAAATATTGATGCAGTTTCAGTTGCTACCCCTGACCATAATCATGCCATACAAGCTCTAGCCGCAATGCAACTAGGGAAACATGTATATGTTCAAAAACCTATGGCGCATGATATGTATGAAGCGCGTATTTTGACTCAAGCTGCCAAAAAATATAAAGTGGTAACCCAAATGGGAAATCAAGGTGCCTCAAATGATGGTACACGAATTATGAAAGAATGGTATGAAGCTGGTTTAATTGGTGATGTTCATACGATTCATGCTTGGACCGACAGACCGGTTTGGCCCCAAGGTATTCCTTGGTCTGCAAATAAATCGGATATTCCAAAAGAATTAGATTGGGATTTATGGCTAGGAACAGCTCCTTATAAAGACTATGTAAATAAATTAGTTCCTTTTAACTGGCGTGGTTGGTGGGATTATGGTACTGGAGCATTAGGAGATATGGGTTGCCATTTACTAGAAGCGCCTTTTAGTGTATTGAACTTACAATATGCAAAAGATGTTCAATGCAGCGTTGGTTCCGTTTATGTAGATGAATTTCAAAGAGGGTATTTCCCTGAAAGTTGTCCTCCTTCAAGTCACGTAACCTTAACTTTTCCAAAAACAGAGAAAACAAATGGTGACATTGCAGTACACTGGATGGATGGAGGAATTCAACCGGAAAGACCTGCTGAATTAGGACCTAATGAAATTTTTGGCGACGGAGGAAATGGAACTTTATTCACCGGGACAAAAGGAAAAATGATCTGTGACACGTATGGTTTAAATCCTCGTTTACTTCCTCTAAGCAAAAATGAAAACCTAAAAATAGCTCAAAAATATGCCCGAGTAAAAGATGGTGCTGAAGGCCATTACAGACAATGGGTTGAGGCTGCAATTGCCGGTTATGGAAAAAAAGAATTAAGTTCTCCTTTTGAAATTGCCGGACCACTTACGGAAGCTTTACTGATGGCAAATCTTGCAATTAGAGGATACGATGTAATGCGAGAAGAACTTGGAGAAGAAGTGTACCCAGGACGTTCAGCAAAATTATTATGGGATAATGACGCCATGAGAATAACAAATTTTGATGAAGTAAATCAATTTGTAAAACGCGACTATCGTCAAGGTTGGAAAGCTTTAACATTATAAAAAAGGTTGTCATTAATTCAAAAATTTAAAAATGATTAAAAATATTTGTACTTCATTACTTGTTATGATTTTAATTCAAACTGCAAATGCACAGCAAGCCCCCGTTCCAAAAGGATTTAAATCAATATTTGACGGACAATCAACAACCGGATGGCACAATTATGGAAAAAAAACAGCTGGGTCTGGTTGGAAAGTTGAAGACGGTGTCTTACATTTTGATCCAACTGCTGCCCAAAATGGACAAGGAGGCGATTTAGTAACTGATGCAGAATACGAAAATTTTCATTTGAAATTAGAATGGAAAGTAGCAGAAAATGCTAATAGCGGTATTATTTTTTATGTGAATGAGGACTTGACAAAATTCAAAAATACGTATGAAACGGGTCTAGAAATGCAGGTATTAGATAACGAGGGTCATCCTGACGGAAAAATTGAAAAACATCGTTCAGGAGATTTATATGATTTAGTAAAAAGCACTTCAGAACCTGTAAAAACGGTTGGAGAATGGAATTCCGTTGATATTGTTTGTAAATTCGGAAAACTGACAATGTTATTGAATGGCGTAAAAGTTGTCGAAACTACGCTTTGGGATGCTAATTTTAAAACTATAGTAGCTGGAAGTAAATTCGCTACTTGGCCAGGTTTTGCAGCATTCAAAAAGGGTAAAATTGCACTTCAGGATCACGGAGATAATGTATGGTTCAGAAACATTATGATAAAAGAATGGAATACCATGAAAATTACAACTGGATGTGAAGCTGGCATGTAATTGATCTCTAAAAAATAAAAAATAACCAAAACCAAAAAATAAAAAACCTACTAACTAATGAATAGTACTATCCGAATTAAATTATCCATAATGATGTTTCTGGAATTTTTTATCTGGGGCGCATGGTTTGTAACTCTTGGAACATTTCTGGGAAATAATTTAAAAGCCTCCGGTTCAGAAACTGCTGCCGTTTTTTCGACACAATCATGGGGTGCCATTATAGCTCCTTTCATTATAGGATTAATAGCCGACAGATATTTTAATGCGGAGAAAATTTTAGGAATACTACATCTTATCGGCGCATTTTTAATGTACCAAATGTATCAGTCAGAAGAAGTTGGAATGTTTTATACCTACGTTTTAAGTTATATGATTTTATATATGCCAACATTAGCGTTAGTAAATTCAGTTTCTTTTAATCAAATGAAAGATCCGGAGAAAGAGTTTGCAAATATCAGAGTTTGGGGAACTATTGGTTGGATTATTGCCGGTTTATCAATCAGTTATTTCTTTCATTGGGATTCTACCGAAGGAATCAGTTCAGGTTTACTCAAAAATACCTTTTTACTAGCTGGTATTGCTGCATTTATTTTAGGTCTGTTTAGTTTTTCGCTACCAAAAACACCACCTAAGGTGAGTGATGAAAAAATAAAAATTGGAGATATTATAGGTCTTGATGCTTTAAAATTATTGAAAGACAGGAACTTTGCTATCTTTTTTATCTCATCAATCCTTATTTGTATTCCGCTTGCTTTTTATTATCAAAACGCTAATCTCTTTTTAACAGAAGCCGGAGTCGAAAATCCTACTGGAAAAATGGCCATTGGTCAAATATCCGAGGCTTTATTCTTATTATTGATTCCTGTATTTTTTACCCGCTTTGGTTTCAAGAAAACGATCTTGATCGGGATGTTAGCATGGGCAATTCGTTATGTTTTATTTGCTTATGGAAATGGAAATGATTTAAGTTTCATGTTGATTATAGGCATTGCGCTGCACGGTATTTGTTATGATTTCTTTTTTGTTTCGGGCCAAATTTACACCAATTCAAAAGCGGGAGAGAAATACAAAAGTGCCGCTCAGGGTTTGATAACTTTAGCCACTTACGGAGTTGGAATGTTAATTGGTTTTGCTGTTGCAGGATGGATAACGGACAATTATAAAATGGCAGATGGGGCTGTAAACTGGCAAATGGTCTGGATTATTCCTGCTGGTATTGCTATCGTTGTGTTTGTCCTTTTTGCTCTTCTATTCAATGATAAAAACAAAACAAAAGAAGTTTCTTCTGCTGTATAAATAATAAAAAATGAGTACTAACGTAAACAGGAGATCTGCCATAAAGGGACTATTAGCCGGAACAGCGGTTATGGGAATTCCATCTGGATTTTCTGCTTTGGCTATGCCAAAAAATGATTCAGAAATATCCTTAGGTTCACTGAAAGGAAATATTAATCATTCCGTTTCTCGCTGGTGTTTTGATAGTCTTGATTTGGATACACTTTGCATTGAGGCTAAAAAAATTGGGATTACCGGAATAGATTTAGTAGGGCCGGCATCTTGGCCTACTCTAAAAAAATATGATTTGGTTTCAACAATGTGCAATGGCGCCGAGATAAATTTAGTGGATGGTTTTAATGATTTAAAATTCCACGAAACACTCCTAAAAAACTATACTGAAATGATACCGTTAGTAGCGAAAGCCGGTTATAAAAATCTAATTTGCTTTAGCGGAAGCAGAAGAGGAATAACAGATGAGGAAGGTTGGAATAATTGTGTTATTGGTTTACGGAAACTACTTCCCTTGGCTGAAAAGCATAGTGTTGTATTAGTAATGGAATTGTTAAACAGCAAAGTTGACCATAAAGATTACCAATGTGACCGAACATCATGGGGAGTAGCATTAGCAAAACGTTTAAATTCTGAAAACTTCAAATTGCTTTATGATATTTATCACATGCAAATTGATGAAGGAGATGTGATTAGAAATATTAGAGACAATCATCAATATATTGCTCATTATCATACGGCAGGTGTTCCAGGTCGAAATGAAATTGATGACACACAAGAATTAAATTATGCTGCAATTATGAAAGCAATTGCAGAAACTGGTTTTAAAGGATTTGTAGGACAAGAATTTATTCCTAAAAACCCAGACAAACTGGCTTCATTGAAACAAGCCATTGCAATATGTGATATTTAACTAATCTAAAAAATAACCCATGATAAAAAGAAGAGAATTTTTAATAAATACTGGTTTAGCATTAGGCGCATTAGCCATTGCACCTACATTTGCCTTTGAATCAAAAAAGAGAGCTATCGGAATTCAATTATGGACACTCCGTGATACGCTACCAAAAGATGTAAAAGGCGTTTTATCCCAAGTTGGTAAAGCTGGGTTTACTGAAGTGGAGACTTTTGGATACGCTGTGGACAAAGGATTTTTTGGAACTTCGGTACGTGATTTTAAATCAATATTAGATGATAATGGTCTAAAAGCAACGAGTAATCATTTTGATTTTAATTCGATGATTAAAGATGGTTCTACGGATCTTGTCCAATCTTATGTAGAAACAGCAAATCAATTGGGAAGTGAATATGTAACGATACCGTATATAGTTGCAGAATTGAGAGGAACTACTGGTGATGCCTATAAAAAACTAGCAGTACAAATCAACAAAGTGGGCGAGCTTTGTAAAGCTGGAGGTTTAAAATTAGCGTATCACAATCATGATTTTGAATTTACAAAATTTGGTTCCACGAATGGATATGAGATTTTATTGAACGAAACAGATAAAAATTTAGTTGATTTTGAATTGGATTTATATTGGGCAGTTCGTTCTGGAAATGACCCTCTTGAATTATTTAAAAAATATCCGGGGCGTTTCAAAATGTGGCACGTAAAAGATATGGACAAAGTAAATCCAGATTGGAATGCTGAAATAGGAACTGGATCTATAGATTTCAAATCACTTTTTGCACAAGCCGAGCTTGCAGGAATGAAACGTTTCTTTTTAGAACACGAATCAAATTATAAACCCAATCCAATAGAATCTGCAGTAACAAGTTTTAATTACATTAAGAAGAATTTAATCTAAATGTTTTAAAAAATAATAAATATAAAAAAAGGGATACTTATTGTATCCCTTTTTTTATAATTTATTCTGAAACTTACTCGGTAATATTAAAACCGGCTACATAAAAGTTTTTATCTATTTCTAGTTTTGAATTTTCAGTATTTACTGCAACATTTTTCCATTCTGTCTCTGGTTGAAGTAATTCTTCTTTCCCATTCAGCGTTACTTTCACAGGCATATTGAATCCAGCAACACAATTTGTCCATCGATATCCAAGCTGATTATCTTTGAAAAAATATTCTAATGTTGGAATTCTGGTATCTCTTAAATACTGATTGAAAACTGATGATAAATCGATTCCAACTTGCTGACTTAAATAATCTTCAATTTGTTTAGTAGTTACCGTTTGGTGATAAAAAGTACTGTTTAAACCTCTCAATATTCCTCTCCATTTTTCATCATCATTTATTAATTGACGTATAGTATGCAGCATATTTGCACCTTTAGCATACATGTCACCTGAGCCTTCGTTATTTACGTCGTATTTCCCAATGATAGGTTTGTCATTCTCAATGATTTTTCTAGTTCCTCTCACATACTCGAATCCCGCTTCTTTCCCATAGTAATATTCTACAAAAAGGCTTTCTGAATAGTTGGTAAAACTCTCGTGAATCCACATATCGGCAATATCTTTATACGTAATATTATTGGCGAACCATTCATGTCCAGATTCATGAATAATGATAAAATCAAATTTTAATCCCCAACCGGTTCCACTCAAATCACGTCCTAAATAGCCGTTCTGAAATTTATTTCCGTAAGTCACTGAACTTTGATGTTCCATTCCCAAATATGGAGCTTCAACTAATTTATAACTGTCTTCATAAAATGGATAAGGACCAAACCAGTGTTCAAAGGCTTTCAACATCTTTGGGACATCCTGAAATTGTTTTTTGGCTTTTGCCAAATTGTCCCGTAAAACATAATAGGTACAATCTAAATCACCCTTTTCTCCTTTGTACTTTTCTGAAAATGAAACGTAATCCCCAACATTTATATTTACTCCATAATTATTGATTGGATTAGAAACATACCAATTGTAGGTTTTAGTACCGTCCTTTAATTGCTTGACACTTAGCAATCGTCCATTAGATACATTAGTCAAATTTTTAGGAACATTCACGCTAATCAACATATTCTCCACTTCGTCATACATGTGATCTTTGTTAGGCCACCAAACACTAGCTCCCAGTCCTTGACAGGAAGATGCAATAAAAGGATTCCCATTACTGTCTTTCTTCCAAGTAATTCCCCCGTCCCATGGCGGATTTATAGCAACTTTTGGCTTGCCTCCATAAAAAATCGTTAATTCTTTTATGGATCCTTTTATTTGAGGAGCAAGTAATTCAATAAAAAAAGCATTTCCTTCTCTTCTGTATTTTAGAGCCTTTCCATCCTGAATGACTTTATGAATTTGCATAGGGTTTTGCAAATCAATTTGCATTGTCTTGTATTCCTGAACAACTTGATATTTTATAGTATTGGAACCTGAAATAGTGCTATCTGCAGGATTTACTTTTATATCAAGATGGTAGTTTTTTACGTCCCACCACGCTCTTTCTTTGGTAATACTGCCACGCAAAGTATCTTGTCTGGTGAATATTTCCTCTTTTTTTTCCAAGAGTCCTTGAGCACTTACACCATTAAAAATAAGGAAAGAGATAAAAATAAGACTGAAATGTTTTTGCATAGTGAATTTACTTTAGACAAAAATAAACTTTAAAACTGTAGAAATAAAATTCCTGAAATTTATTTTCCAGAATAGATTTGAACATATTCTTGCAAGAGCGCATTTTCTTTTCCGCGAATTTCCATGATCACTTTATCATTTTTAAAGTCAAATTTTAATAAACCAAAATTAATGTCTTTAATTACCTCTCCTTTTATATAAGGATTTTCTTCGCCAGAAAAAGAAGTATAAGTGTGTGTTAATCCACTCGAGGTAAAATCTACTAACGGATACGCTAACCCCGTAATATCTTTAGAGGAAAATGTAGCAATATGGCGATCTCCCGAAATTATAAAAGTACCTTTAGCTTTAGTGGAAACTATTAATTGCTCTAATTTTTCTATTTCATGAGGAAAATTCCCCCAGGACTCAAAACCATGTTTACTGGAAAGAAATTGAATACTGCTGACGATTACATTAAATTGTGCATCAGAATTTCTAAGTTCTTTTTCCAACCATTTCCATTGCGTTTCTCCTAACATAGTACCTTCACCATATTTATTAGGTTGCCAACGCTTTTTTGAATCGCTAGCTTTAGTGAGTGCAGTTCTGAAAAAACGAGAATCCAATACTATTATTTTTACTTTATTTCCATCAATATTAATTGTTTTAGTTGAATAAACACCATCTCTATCTCGTTCCGGTGCGTTTTGTGAAGTTCCTAAAAAGTCTAATAATAACTGTTGGCTTTTTCGTTTAAAAGGATATTCTTCACCACCGTCATTGGCACCAAAATCGTGATCATCCCACGTTCCCACAACTATTTTATCTTTAATAAATTTGAGATAATCCGCATCCTGTTTCTGACTTTCGTAATTGTTTTTAAGAAATTGCATATCCTCGGTATCTGAATACACATTATCACCTCCCCAAATCCAGAAGGACGGATGATTTTCATCTATTGCTGGCCAAAGTTCGTTTTTTATCCTCTGATTGTCACAAGAACCAAAAGCAATACTAAAATATTCATTTTGAACCGGTTTTTGAGATTTAATTAGACTAGTATTATCGTAGGACTTGCAGCCAATAAAAAGTGTCAAACTAAATATAAAAAATATTTTTTTCATAAAATAAAGAAATTGTGTTTGTAGTACCATTTAAAATTTCGACGAAGGTATACAAAATAGTGTACCTACACTTTAACTGAACTTTAAATAAAAAAGCGACCGCCTCAATTGAAACAGTTGCTTTTTTTTGTAGTCATACTATACTATTTTAGTTATCGTAGTAAGATAATCAAAATCTACAATGGTGCTACCGAAAGTTTAGTTCAGAAACAGATGTTGTAAATCCAAATGAGTGTCCTACCCCCTCCATATAAAAATTTATTTATATTTTGATTTGTCCGAAGCTTATCTCTCAGTTTTTCACTGGTCACTACATAGCCTTTGTTAACAAATTTTCAAATTAATTAAAAAATCGGCACCTTTGAAATAATTTGAAATGCTTAGAAAGATTTTTGAGTCTTCCACTGGTTATAGCTTTTCGATGAATTTGGTTAATAAATGAACACCAAATGCAGTTGCATGCTTACTCTTTGCAAATTCATCATCTCCAAATGCCACACCAGCCACATCAAGATGTGCCCAAGCTTTATGTTCTTGCGTAAAATATTCTAAAAATTTAGCGGCACTTATGGCTCCGGCAACTGGTTTTCCGCTATAATTTTTAACATCGGCGATATCGCTTTCAATATCTGATTTATAAACATCCCAAAGCGGTAAAGGCCATAAACGTTCCCCTATTGTATCTCCGCTTTCTTGCAGTTTCTTCGCCATTTCTTCATTATTGGTAAACAAAGCACCACATTCATAACCTAGAGTTGCCACACTGCTTCCGGTAAGTGTGGCAATATCAACGATATATTCAGGTTTGAAATTTTTAATTAAGTACGATAATCCATCTGCTAAAACAAGTCGGCCTTCAGCATCCGTATCAATAATTTCTATTGAATGTCCGCTGTAACTGTGAATTACGTCGCTAGGTAAAAATGATTTGGCATCCACAGCATTTTCAGCACAAGGAACAATTGCAGTTACTTTTATAGGTAATTGTAAATCAGCAATTAGTTGCATCGCCCCGAATACAGCGCCACCACCGGCCATATCACATTTCATGTGAACCATTCCGGCTGTTTTTATGTTTAATCCTCCAGTATCGAAAGTGATTCCTTTTCCAACAAGTCCAACGTGTTTCATGTGTTTAACTTCGGTAGTTGGAGTGTAATTCATGATAATAAACTGTGGTTCATTTTCACTTCCTTTTCCAACTGCCAAAAATGCACCAAGACCAACTATTTTTGAAGCTTCATAACCAAGAACTTCAACATCAAATCCATATTTTTCTCCAGTTTCCTTGGCCCAATTCGCCAAGTATTTTGGGTTAATGGTGTTAGGTGGCAAATCGACCAAGTTGTAAGTACTCAGTTGCGCTTTTGCAATTTTAATTCCTTTTTTGGCTGCAGCCAAATAATCATTCTCCGTTACCAAATTCAAGGTAAATTCAGAATTTAAAAAAGGATGTTCTTCTTTTTCGGATTTAAAATGACCTAAATTATACGTTCCTAAAAGCAAACCGGAAATCATCGCTTCAACCTGTTCTTCAACACATTGTTCTGGTATAACTAACGCAACATTTGAACTGAAATTTTCTTTCTGTTTGGATGAAATACGTCTAAAAATGGTTTTTAAAGATTTATAATCAATTGTTTTTCCTAAACCTATAAATATATATATATTATCATCCTTTTCAGCTAAGTAGTGCGTGTCTTTCTTTCCAAAAAAAACTTTAGATGCAATTTCCAATCCATTAAAAGCAATGGGAATAATACTTTTCGAGTACGTTTCAAAAACCGGAATCAAAATTGTACCTGAAAAACTATCTAAATTTATAATTGTTTTTGTTATCATTTTCTTTAATTTTTATAGCTTTTGATTGAATTTTATAGAATTCTGTATGCTTTATTCTTAATATTAAGTTGTAATAAATTGTGCGTTTACGAATTTTTTGTATTAAAAAACAACCACTCGATTGCCTTAGGAAATTCATCACTCCAATACGTTTCGCTGTGTTTTCCTTGCCTGTTAATACTTAAATTAATTTGGGATTTATCTTCTATAAATTGGTTCGAAAGTATATCATTCTGAAACTTTTTTATGTGCTCAATCATCGTTTTACTTTCATCACCACCGGCATATAAATATACTTTAGTGTCGCATGTATTCGCTTTTTTTGCGTCAATTTCTAGTTCTGGCACCACCCAAAGTGATGGTGAAAAAATCATCAGTTTACCAAATGTTTCCGGATTTCTAAGACCACTAAAAATACTGATCAATCCTCCCATCGAACTTCCTCCTATTCCTGTGAATTCACGTTCTTTTTTAGTTCTGAAATTAGTGTCTACGTAAGGTTTTAGTGTATCTGTCACAAAACGAATGTATTTCTTACCTTGCCCTTTTCCCAAAACTGTTTTCCCTACATTATATTCCTTAATACGATCTTCCTCAGCGTGTTCAATGGCAATAATTATTATTTTTCCAATTTTATACTCGGACATAACTGCCAGTTTTTTGTCAATTTCCCAATTTCCAAATTCAGCTTTTTCGTTGAATAAATTTTGGGCATCCTGCAAATACATCACCGGATAACTCTCACTCGAATTATCATAATCATGTGGTAAAAGCGCCCAAATTTTTCTGGTTTTGTTGAGTTGCGGAATTTTAAATTCATCCGATATCAACTGCACTTGTGGTAAATACGATTGTTTAAATGGCAACCAGTTCTTCCTCCATCTGGCAACATGTTCATTTTGTATGCCAGTATGTGCAGTTGTCGAGCGATTTTCGGTTCGATTTCCATGGCTGTCAATTTCAACCTCACTCCAATCTCCTTTTGTAAATTTATACAAAAGCATAGCAGGATAATCAAAATCATGAGAAAATTTGTAATGATAAGAACCGTTACCAATCTTTTCCATCACAAACTCTTTATCTTGTGTTCGCCATTTATTGAAATTTCCTGAAATATAGACCAGTCGAGAATCATCTTCGTCAGTTGTCAGAATTATGTGAAGTCCAGTATTTATTGTGGAATCATTTAATTCTTGCATCAATGTGGTATTATCTAAATTTATCACTTGCATTGTGGTATTGTAATTGAAAATAAAAGTAAATATACTGGATTGCTTTTTCAAATAAAAGAAAAAAAGTCCAATAACAAATCAATATGTTATTGGACTTTAGCACTATTAATCATTGAAGTAATAGCTTTATTTCTGGCGACTTTTTAAAACATCAACAACATTATCTAATTTGAAACCTTTTGCTTGCAACAAAATAAGATAATGAAAAAGTAAATCAGCACTTTCGCCCAAGAATAAATCGTCATTATCATCTTTTGCTTCGATGACTACTTCAACTGCTTCCTCGCCAACTTTTTGAGCAATTTTGTTCATTCCCAACTTAAATAAAGATGCCACATAACTTTTTTCCGAATCTGCATTTTCCTTTCGAAGTTGAATTGTATCTTCTAATGTTGATAAAAACCCATAATCAGTTTTGTTTTCGTCAGCCCAGCATGTATCAGTTCCTTTATGACACGTTGGTCCTTCTGGTTTTACTTGTATTAATAATGTATCATTATCGCAGTCGTTTTTGATGTCAATCAGATTTAGAAAATTACCACTTTCCTCCCCTTTTGTCCAAAGCCTTTTTTTCGTGCGACTATAAAAGGTTACTTTTTTAGTATCAACCGTTTTTTGATACGCCTCAGCATTCATGAAACCCAACATCAAAACCGTTTTGGTTTCGCTATCTTGAATGATCGCTGGAATTAATCCATCTGTATTTTTTGAAAAATCTATGTTCATGTTTTTAGTCTAAAGTTTTAAAGTCGAATGTCTTAAAGTCAAAAAATTAAATTCGTACTTCGATATTGTTATTTTTAAGGGCTGTTTTTAATGTTTTGATTTCAATTTCTTTAAAATGAAATACACTTGCGGCCAATGCTGCATCCGCTTTTCCATCCAAAAAAGTATCTACAAAATGCTGTATGTTTCCCGCACCACCAGAAGCAATAATTGGAATATTAACTAACTCTGACAATTTAGCCAAAGCTTCGTTAGCAAACCCGTTTTTAGTTCCGTCATTATCCATTGACGTGAATAAGATTTCGCCTGCGCCGCGTTCTTCAACTTCCTTGGCCCAGTCAAATAAATTCAATTCAGTTGGCACTTTTCCGCCCACTAAATGAACAATCCATTGACCGTCAATTTGCTTGGCATCAATCGCAACAACCACGCATTGACTTCCAAATTTTTGTGCCAAATCATTTATCAGTTGTGGATTTTTCACTGCCGATGAATTAATCGAAACCTTGTCAGCTCCGTTCTGCAACAGTATTTCAACATCGCTAACAGATGAAATTCCCCCACCAACAGTAAACGGAATATTAATCGTTGAAGCTACTTTTCGTACCAAATCAACTAAGGTTTTTCTTCTTTCTTCCGTTGCCGAAATATCCAAAAAAACTAATTCATCAGCACCTTCATCTGAGTATATTTTAGCTAATTCCACTGGATCTCCCGCGTCACGCAAGTCCACAAAATTAACACCTTTTACGGTTCTTCCGTTTTTTATATCGAGACAGGGAATAATTCTTTTTGTTAACATTATTGTTTTTATTACACAGAGATTCACAAAGTTTTCACAGAGATTCACAAAATTCTTGGCGAATCTTGGTGTCAACTTTGTGTGTCTTTGTGAAACAATCTATTTTATTATAAATTCTTCTAACTGTTTCAACGAAATTCGTCCTTCGTAAATTGCTTTACCGATTATTGTTCCTTCACAACCCAATTCTGCTAGTCTTGGCAACTCGTCAAAAGTAGAAATTCCACCTGAAGCAATCAATTTTATGCCCTTTGCTTCCTCCAAAATTTTAGCATATAAATCAAACGATGGTCCTTCAAGCATACCGTCTTTGGCAATATCAGTACAAATAACGTACTTAATTCCTTTGCTTTGGTAATCCTTTATAAAAGGAATCAAATCTTCGTTTGAATCTTCTAACCAACCTGAAACGGCTACTTTTTCGTTATTAGCATCTGCTCCTAAAATAATTTTATCAGCACCATATTCAGCAATCCATTTTTCGAATAACTCTCTGTTCTTAACGGCAATACTCCCACCGGTAATTTGATTTGCTCCACTTTCAAAAGCAATTTTTAAGTCGGAATCCGATTTTAATCCACCACCAAAATCAATTTTCAGTTTGGTATGAGTAGCAATTTGCTCTAATATTTTGTAATTCACAATTTGGCTCGACTTTGCTCCGTCTAAATCAACTAAATGCAAATATTCTATTCCATGTGCTTCAAATGACTTAGCCACTTCCAGCGGATTCTCGTTGTATATGATTTTGGTATTGTAATCGCCTTTTGACAAGCGAACACATTTTCCATCGATGATATCTATTGCGGGTATAATTCGCATAATTTATTTCAAGTTTAAAGTTTTAAGTTCAAAAAGTTGTTCAAAATTTGTTCTCCAATATCACCGCTTTTTTCAGGATGAAATTGTGTTCCGTAAAAATTATCCTTTAGCAATGCGGAGGCATATTCAACTTCATAATCCGTTGTAGCAATAGATTCGGGACAGTTAGGAGCATAAAAACTGTGAACCAGATACATATATTCATTATCCTTAATTCCTTTAAACAGAGGCGATTTCAAATTATAAATTTGGTTCCAACCCATTTGCGGCACTTTTACTTTTGGCGTGAATTTAATCACATCAACATCAAAAATTCCTAAACCTATAGTGTTTCCTTCCGCTGATTTGTTGCACATCAATTGCATGCCGAGACAAATTCCCAAAACGGGTTGTTTCAATGTTGGAATTAACACATCAAGACCGCTCTCAATAAGCATTTTCATTGCAAAACTAGCTTCACCTACACCCGGAAATATCACCCGGTCTGCAGCCTTAATTTCTTTCCAATCGTTACTCAAAACAGCCTCAAAACCTAACCTTTCTATGGCGAACTTTATACTTTGAATATTTCCTGCTCCGTAATTTATGATTACTATTTTCATTTCTTTTTAACCATTAAGAAATTAAGTTTTATTAAGTATTAAACACTTAACAATTCATAATTTATAATTCATAATTTTTAAAGCATTCCCTTCGTACTTGGCAAAATCATCTTCTCCGTATCCCTTTTTACGGCTACTTTTATTGCTTTTGCAAAAGCTTTAAAAATTGCTTCAATCTTGTGATGTTCGTTCGTTCCTTCTGCTTTGATGTTGATGTTAGCTTTAGCACCATCGGAGAATGATTTAAAGAAATGATAAAACATCTCCGTTGGCATTTTTCCAACCATCTCCCGTTTGAATTCGGTTTCCCAAACTAGCCAGTTTCTCCCTCCAAAATCAATAGCCACTTGCGCTAAGCAGTCGTCCATTGGCAAACAAAAACCGTATCGTTCAATCCCTAATTTATTTCCTAATGCTTTTGCAAAAACTTCTCCAAGTGCAATTGCAGTATCTTCAATCGTGTGGTGTTCATCTACTTCTAAATCCCCTTTTACTATAATTTCTAAATCCATTTGTCCGTGACGTGCAATTTGGTCTAGCATGTGATCAAAGAAAGCAATACCTGTTTCAATTTTACTTTTTCCTGTTCCGTCAAGGTTTAAATTAATGAAAATATCCGTTTCATTCGTTTTTCTTTCTAAGGAAGCAGAACGTTCCTCTAATTTCAAAAACTCGTAAATGGCTTTCCATTCTGTAGTTTGCAAAGCGATAACCGAATCCAATTCATGTCTTTTAGAGGATATTTCATCATCTCCCAAAGCTTCATCTCTATTAATGAAAATCGCTTTTGAACCCAAGTTTTTTGCTAATTCCACATCCGTTATTCTGTCTCCAATGACAAACGAATTCACTAAATCATAGTCCGAATTGTTAATATATTGCATCAACATTCCTGTCGCAGGTTTGCGAGTCGGTGCATTTTGGTACGGAAAAGTCTTGTCGATAAATACTTCTTTAAAAATAACTCCTTCATTTTCAAATGCTTTCATAATTAAATTATGAACCGGCCAAAAATTAATTTCAGGGTGCGAATCAGTTCCCAAACCATCTTGATTGGTTACCATCACCAATTCGAAATCCAATTCCTTAGCTATCTTACCAAGATATTGAAAAGCATTTGGATAAAATTCTAATTTTTCAAAACTGTCTAATTGGTAATCATTTGGTTCTAAAACCATTGTTCCATCACGGTCTATAAAAAGTATTTTTTTCATTAAAAAAATTTTAAAGTTTAAAGTTGTTTTAACATCTCAATTAATTTCCTATTTTCTTGCTCTGTTCCAATTGTAAAACGCAAACAATTATCGCATAACGGTTGGGTTGTACGATTCCGAATTACAATTCCTTTTGCAATCAATTCACCGTATCTTTTATTAGCATCGTCTACCTTTACCAAAATAAAATTCGCTTCTGTAGGATATATTTTTTTAATGAATTTTATATCTTGTAATACTTTAAGTAATAGCTCTCTTTGATCTATTATTGAGGTAATTTCAGCTTTTATTTTATCAGGATCTGCTAATCGTTCTAAAGCTCTTTTTTGAGTCAATTCATTCACATTATATGGAGGCTTAATTTTATTTAAAACCGAGATTATTTCCGCAGATGCATAACATATTCCCAATCTAATTCCTGCCAAACCATACGCTTTTGATAATGTTTGAGTGATAATTAAGTTTGGATATTCATCTAATTCATTACTCCAACTATCTTTCTTAGAAAAGTCAATATAAGCTTCATCAATTACAACCAAACCTTTGAAGTTTTGCAACAAATACGCAACACTTTCATCCGAAAAGGAATTTCCACTTGGATTATTAGGTGAACACAAAAAAATCATTTTAGTGTTTTCATTAACCGCTTCTATAATTTTCTCAATTTGCGGTTGAAAATCATCTGAAAGCAAAACCTCTTTATTTTCTACAGCATTGATATTGGCCAAAACACCATACATTCCGTAGGTTGGTGGCAAAGTGATTACGTTATCTGTTTTTGGTTCACAAAAAGCTCTAAATAACAAGTCCAATACTTCATCACTTCCATTTCCTAATAAAATTTGATTCGTCTTGACAAATTTTTGTTTTGCCAAAACCTCTTTTACACTCG
>NZ_JBGQOR010000011.1:0-71406 GCF_052119725.1 Flavobacterium sp. W20_MBD1_R3 | reverse complement strand
AATGAACGTATGCCCTATTGCGGGTGCAAAACTACTGCGTTTATTCGCTTTTACAAGCTTTTTTTTTACTTTTATTTGACCTTTTGTTAAAGTAAACTTTAACCCGCTGAAAACGTGAGTTTTGAATGGTAAAGTTTTTTCCTCTCCCCAGCCCTCTCTACAGGAGAGGGTGACTAAATTGATAAAAAACTATGGATATCTTTGTATATTAAGTCATCTTGTTCTTTCGAATTTCACATTATGCTTGTATTTACCGCGTACGACTTCGTTTTGCATCCTTAAAATGTCACCCGTTACAATCCAAAAGATTCAAACCAGTTATCCCTTACTTAATCAATAAATACAATGCTTTTCTTTTTTCTACCTTATATATAGTTCTGTACTTTGTATAGCAACAACAAAATGCTCTGGGATTCCATGGCTCGCGTTAGGGATAGAAGCGAATAGCCCACAGGAAAGTCAAGTGAAACGCAACTTTTCGAGGACTTGTAGCGGATAGCCCGACCGTTTATAAAAAAGAGAGGCCATTACCTTTTCTGATAATCGCCTCTCTTTTTTATAAACGGGAACGCCTTAATGAAAATTATTTTTTCAGATTAGCAGCTCTGGATTCCCAAGAATCTGTTAGATTACCATAATCAACTGGTTTGGCCGGATTTTGGTTTTGTAATCTTCCTGAATCAAATGCCCGTACTAAAATTGTTTCTATAAAATAGTCTTCGTTAACATCGAAAGGCGCGTATTTTGTTTTTAAATTGATATCAAACATACTTGCCGCCGTATTAGACCAAAATGCTTTCCAGCCGCTTTTGAGATTTTTTACCAACTCATAGGTCGTAGTGCCTGTTTGACGATGAATTAACTTTACCAATATTTGACCTTGTTTACGGGAAAGCTTTTTAAGTTTAGCTTCGAATTCATCATTCAAATAACTTTCAACTATTTTAAAGTATCTTTTTTTCTCTTTATTTGTTTTAAGGTTAGCCATTCCTTTGTTCAGGTTCGACAATCTCTCAGACGCTAGTTTTGCATAAGGATAGGTTTTATATACCCTGCTTTGAAGTAATAAAAACTGCTTTCTTGCTTCAGGATCCGTTTTCCCCTTATATATTATGACTTCTGGTAATTGAATAGTATCATTAAGAATGTATTCATCGTCTCCCAAAACATATCCCATTTTTGTGGTATCCTTCTGGACTACCTGTGCATTAGCGGTAATACTGCTAAATATAAAAAATAAAAAAAAATTAATTAGCTTCATATAGGGAATTTTAATTGTCAAAATTATACAATATTAACGCAACTGTAATGCCAAATTTATAATTTAGCAAAAAATTAATTTTATGAGCACTACATCAATATTAAATAAGTCATCCCTTGAATTTTTAGAGAGCTATCTGAATAATGCATCACCTACAGGTTATGAAAGCAACGGCCAAAAATTATGGATGGAGTACCTGAAACCTTATGTTGACACTTTCATAACAGACACATATGGTTCTGCAGTTGGGATTATAAATCCCGACGCACCATATAAGGTGGTAATTGAAGGTCATGCTGACGAAATTTCATGGTATGTCAATTATATTACGGATGATGGACTGATTTATGTCATTAGAAATGGCGGTTCAGATCACCAAATAGCTCCTTCAAAGCGGGTCAACATTCATACTAAAGCAGGAATTGTAAAAGGTGTTTTTGGTTGGCCAGCCATTCATACACGAAATAAAGGAAAAGAGGAAATAGCGAAAGTTGACAATCTATTCATTGACATTGGTTGTGAAACCAAAGAGCAAGTTGATAAAATGGGTGTTCATGTTGGCTGTGTGATTACATATCCTGATGAATTCATGATTTTGAACGAAAACAAATTTGTTTGTCGCGCCATTGATAACCGTATGGGCGGATTTATGATTGCCGAAGTAGCTCGTTTGCTACACGAAAACAAAATAAAACTTCCTTTCGGATTGTATATTACTAATTCCGTTCAGGAAGAAGTAGGTCTTCGCGGTGCCGAAATGATTACCAAAACGATCAAACCCAATGTAGCCATTGTTACTGATGTTTGTCATGACTCCACTACTCCAATGATTGAAAAGAAAATTGAAGGAGACACTAAAATTGGTAAAGGTCCTGTGGTAACTTATGCACCAGCTGTTCAAAATAATTTGAGAGAATTGATTTTAGAAACTGCTATGGCTAAAGAAATTCCGTTCCAGAGATTAGCTTCTTCTCGTGTTACAGGAACAGATACAGATGCTTTTGCATATAGTAACGGCGGCGTAGCTTCTGCTTTGATATCCCTGCCGTTGCGCTACATGCACACCACGGTTGAAATGGTCCATCGTGATGACGTTGAAAACGTGATTAAATTAATTTATGAAACCTTGTTGAAGTTAGAAAACGAAGAAACATTCTCTTATTTCAAATAGTTTTTAGGAGCTAATCCCGCTATCCGTTTCAATCCACGCTAAAAAGCGTGGGATTTCCTCTTCAAACGAAGTTCACTGAACTACGCTAAAAGTAGAAACAAAGTGAAGTAATCAGGGCTAAAAAACCGCATTTCAAATTATGAATTGCGGTTTTTTTAGTAACTTTACTTAAACAATTCTTAAAAATGCAATCAACCGCCACATCAATAGAAGCATCTTTAGAAGAAATCCCCGAAGAGAGAAAAAGTGCTTTTACAAAACTTCGAGAAACTATTCTAGAAAATATTCCTAAGGGTTTTGTTGAACAAATATCATACGGCATGATTGGCTATGTAGTGCCACATTCCATTTATCCAAACGGATATCATTGTGAACCAAAACTCCCGTTACCATTTATCGCTATTGCTTCTCAAAAAAATTTCATCGCGCTTTACCACATGGGAATTTATGCAAAGCCAGAATTACTGAATTGGTTTGTCAACGAATATCCAAAACACAGCACCCAAAAATTAGACATGGGAAAAAGTTGCATCCGATTTAAAAAGATGGACCAAATTCCGTTTGACTTAATTGCTCGACTCGTCCAAAAAATAGCAGTGCAAGAATGGATTACTACTTATGAATCATCATTTAAAAAAACGAAATAATCATAAATTAAAATTTTAAAATCATGAAAATCATCAAAAAAATTCTACTAGGATTATTTGGAATCATTGTATTGGTTTTACTAATTGCCTTATTTCTGCCAAAAGAATATGCAGTAGAAAGAGAAATTACAATCAACCAACCCAAAGACAGTGTTTTCAACTATATAAAGTATTTGAAAAATCAAGATAGTTTTAGCGTTTGGTTTTCTAAAGATCCCGCCATGAAGAAAACATTTACGGGTACAGACGGGACCATCGGCGCGATTGCAGGTTGGGATAGCAAAGATAAAAACGTAGGTATCGGCGAACAGGAAATCAAAAAAATCGTTAAAGGCGAACGTATCGATTTTGAATTACGTTTCAAAGTTCCAATTGAATCCACTGATAATGCCTACATGATAACTGAAGCTATTTCACCAAATAAAACCAAAGTAAAATGGGGTTTTAACGGAAAAATGCCTTATCCAATGAATTTGATGTTGCCGATCCTAAACATGGAAGAAATGCTTGGAAAAGATTTGCAAGACGGATTGAATAACTTAAAAGCAGTTTTAGAAAAATAATATACTTTTACCTAAATAAAAACCGCATTTCAAATTATGAATTGCGGTTTTTTATTTTTTGTAGAAAAAGATTTTATCTGTTCGCTAGATATTCCAAGACATTTTTCTCGATTCTTGCATCTATATTGCTGATGTCTGCTTTTACAAATTTCTCTCCTAAGATATTTTCGTACAATTCAATATATCTTTCAGAAACTGTTTCAATATATTCATCAGTCATATTTGGAATTTGTTGTCCTTCCAATCCTTGAAAACCATTTTCGATTAACCAACGACGAACAAACTCTTTAGACAATTGTTTTTGCTCTTCACCTTTGTTTTGACGCTCTTGGTATCCTTCAGCATAAAAATAACGAGAAGAATCCGGTGTATGAATTTCGTCAATCAAGACAATCACTCCTTCTTTAGTTTTACCAAATTCATATTTGGTGTCAACCAAAATCAAACCACGACTAGCAGCAATTTCAGTTCCTCTTTGAAATAAATCTCTAGTAAATTTTTCTAAAACAACATAATCTTCTTCAGCGACAATTCCTTTCGATAAAATATCTTCACGAGAAATATCAGCATCGTGTTCTCCATTGTCGGCTTTGGTAGTCGGCGTAATAATAGGTTCTGGGAATTTATCATTTTCTTTCAAGTAATCAGGCATTGTCACACCACAAATTTCTCTTTTTCCAAGAGCGTATTCACGAGCAGCATGTCCTGAAAGATAACCACGAATCACCATTTCTACTTTGAAAGGGTCACATAGATGACCAACAGCAACGTTAGGATCAGGAGTTGCAATCAACCAGTTTGGGACAATATCCTGGGTCAATTCCATGAATTTAGTTGCAATCTGGTTTAAAATTTGACCTTTATATGGAATTCCTTTAGGCAGAACTACATCAAAAGCTGAAAGTCTGTCTGTGGCAACCATAACCAAAAGTTCATCATTTATATTATACACTTCTCTTACTTTACCTCGGTAAACAGATTTCTGGTTTGGAAAATTAAAATCAGTAGTTGTGATGGTGTTGCTCATTATACTAGTTGTGTGTGTTTATTTTTTGTTCCTGCAAATTTAAAACTATTTCATAGAGTTTCGCAAAGAACATAACTCTTAAATTTCATTTTTATATTTAAAGTTATTTTTTAAGCAGCGTTTCATTAAACAAATTTAAGATTCGGCTGTATTCATCTACCCAAGAATAGGTTTCTTTAAATCCATGTGCTTCCACCGGGAAACTTGCTAAACTCCATTTTTTCTTCCCTAATTCGATAAAACGCTGAGACAAACGAACAATATCTTTGTATTCTACATTGTCATCTACCATTCCGTGAAGCATCAATAAATCGCCTTGTAAATTATCTGCAAAATAGATTGGAGAACTTTTTTTGTATGCATCCGGATCCGTTTCAGGGAAATTAAGAATGTTTCCGGTGTAGCCATGATTGTAATGCGCCCAATCCGTTACGGAACGCAATGCAGCACCCGAAGCAAACTCTTTTGGAGTAGTCAGCATTCCCATCAACGTGATGAAACCTCCGTAAGAACCACCATAAATCCCAACTCTTGAAGCATCAATTCCATGATTTTCTACTAGATATTTCTTGCCGTCAATTTGATCTGTTAAATCTTTTCCACCCATAAAACGGTAAATACCTGTTCTAAAATCTCGCCCATATCCATCGCTTCCTCTATAATCAATATCTAAAACGGTATAACCTAAATCGACCAATAAATTATGAAACATGTACTCTCTGTGGTATGTACTCCAATAGTTGTGTGCGTTTTGCAAATAACCGGCACCATGAACAAACAAAATTGCAGCTTTGTTCGCATTCGCAGTTTGTGGTTTGTATAATCTGGCATTTACAGGAGTTCCATCCTGCGCCTTGAAAGTAATGACTTCCGGTTCTCGCCAAGAATACCCTTTGAAACTTTCAGATGTTGATGACGTTATCTGATTTAAATTTGTATTCTTTTTATTAGGCGCCACATACAATTCCCAAGGTTTATTTTTATAGGAATAACGAACCAATAAGCTACTCTCATCTGGAGACAAGCTCACTTCATGAGCACCATCTTTAGTTAAAATAGGCTGTAAAACCGGATTTGCAACTTCCAATTTAAAGATATTTCTGTTTCCTGGATGCGTGGTCGTTGTAGTCAAATAAAAAGACTTTTTATCTTTTGACAAATTCACATTGCGCACTTCCCAATCTCCTTTGGTCAACTGTGTTTTCTTTTTTGATTTAAAATTATAAGAATATAAATGAGAATAACCCGTTTCTTCGGATTGGAAATAAACGGTTTCATTGTCTCCCAAAAATCCAAGCGTTCCTCTTCCGTAAGAATTGGAAGGAATTCCAGGTCCGCCAATCCAAGCCTGATCATGTTGATGGTCTAATTCCTGAAAGGTCCCTTTCTCTAAATTCAAACTGACAATCCACCGGTCTTTGTTGTCTTGACTTCTTATTTCAGCAATGGCGTAAGAACCATTTTCATTATAAATAGGTTCTTGAACCACGATTAGTTTGTCCTTTTTTGCTGCAGTTTTTGATTTCTCATAGGACTCAAAATACTTAGGAACATCCTGAATATGGCTCAACGATGAAAAATTCATGAAATAAACAGAATCTTTGGCGATGTTATAAATCCCGAATTTGGTTGCCAACAAATTATCTACCGAAACTTTTCCCTTCGTATCTTCAATTTGATTGTAACCATCAGCAGTTATAAAAAGTTCCATTTTTTCACTTTTTCGTTCTGAATCTTCTATTAATCTGAAGGTCGCGAAATTTCCTTGTGGATCCACTTTTAAACTTCCAAAAGTATCTTTCCCATAATAATAAGGCTTTGGAAAATCAGATTTTGTAGTTTTCGATTTTGCTAAATTCCATTTTTTAAGTGCTTCCTGATCTCTGACAAATTGAAATAATTCCTCTTGTTGGCTTTTTAAAAAAGATTCTTTCTCAATCCCTTTTTCATCCGATTTTCCTTTACGAAAGTTGGTAATTTGAATAATAGAGCCTTCATTCGTATTAAACTGAAAAAGATTTTCATTTTGTCTGAAATACAATATTCCTGCTACAGCACCCATTTGTAAATTAGCAATTGGACTGCTTTGTTGGTACAATTTTTTGGAGGTTTTACTTTTCAAGGAATACGAAAATAGTCTTCCTTTGTCAATATAATAATACAAATCAGGATTGGTTGTTTGTTTGAAATCTAATTTTGAAAAAGCAGCTTCAGTTGGGGATGCTAATTCTGGTTTTGACAATCCATTTTTCCAAAAATAAGTACTTGTACCCAATTCATTATTTGGATTCCAATCAAAATAGACTTTCTGTCCATCTAAAGACCATCTTTCATTTTCAGGTGAAACCCCAATAAAAGTGTTGCCTTTCATGATTTCTTCCAGTTTTAGCATTTGGCTTTGAATTGTTATGGAAAACAAAACACAGATAGTAAGAATTAGTTTTTTATTCATTTGGTTGAAGTTTAATATTATAATGAAAAATATGATTGGTAAAAAAAATTAATTGTTCAATAATTCCTGAGCTATATATTTGGCAACTCCTTCATTATCATTAGTCATAATGACTTCTAAATGGGAAAGTTTATTTTTCAGGCTTTCAGGTGCATTTCCCATCACCAAAGCTTTACCAGAGGATTTGAGCATGTTTTCATCATTATAACCATCCCCAAAAGAAATTGTTTGTTCGAAAACAAAATTCTCTTTTTCCAAGATTTTTGCAATAGCAACACTTTTATCTACAGACTTATCCATAAATTCCAAACAAAATGGCAAACTAAACGCATGGCTAAAAAGTCCGGTGTGATTTTCTAAAATTCGATCTCTTAATTCAATTAACTTCGAATGCCTAGGATGTGTGAAGAATACTTTTATAGCACTCAAATCTTCTATACTGGAAAAATCTACCACTTCAGGATGATAATTTACTTCAGGTTGAAATTCATTTAGTTTTTCATTGTGCTTATTCGTTTGCCAAATATTTTCTCTAAACAATACAGTGGTAATCTCAGGATCTATATCTAAAGACAAAATAGATTTTATGGCGTCGCTTTCCATGTTAACAGAAAAAAGAAGCTCTTTTTCAGGAGAATGTATTCGTGCTCCATTTGAAGTGACTAAATAAACAGGAACATTTAATCCTGCAACAATTGGAATCGCATCCAAGTGATGGCGGCCTGTCGCTACAATGATTAAATAATTTTGATTGTGAAGTTCTTGAAAAACAGTTTTAGTGTATTGAGATATTTTGTGATCTGAATTAAGTAACGTTCCGTCTAAATCACTAATAACTACTTTAATTTTTTCTTTTAAAAGCATTTTTTTTTAACTGAGATTTGATTAATTCCAAATTTATTGCATTTTTAAGAGAAACGAAAGGAATCATTTGGATTTTATTTAAACCAGATAGAATAATCGCATTGGTTTTTCAAATAATAAATCGGAAAGCGGGATCATTTTTCACTAAAAATAAACTCGCTTTCCGACTCTAACAAACATTGTGTGTTTGCCTAATCGTTATTCTCAATCATTTTATAGGCATCAATCACTTTTTTGACTAATCGATGACGCACAATGTCTTTGTCATCCAGATAAATGATTCCGATTCCATCAACATCTTTCAAAACCAATAAGGCTTCTTTGAGTCCGGAAATGGTTCTTCGAGGTAAATCGACCTGCCCAGGATCTCCAGTAATCATGAATTTAGCACTTTTCCCCATACGGGTAAGAAACATTTTCATTTGGGAATGTGTAGTATTCTGAGCTTCATCCAAAATTACAAAAGCATTATCCAGCGTTCTTCCGCGCATAAATGCCAAAGGCGCAATTTGGATAATTCCCTTTAAAATATAATCTTCGAGTTTTTCATTGGGTAACATATCCCGCAACGCATCATACAACGGTTGCATATACGGATCCAGTTTTTCCTTCATATCACCTGGCAGAAAACCAAGGTTCTCCCCTGCTTCAACTGCGGGACGTGTTAAAATAATTCGTTTAACTTGTTTTTCTTTCAGTGCCTTGATGGCCATGGCAACACCCGTATACGTTTTTCCGGTTCCTGCTGGTCCAACGGCAAAAACCATATCATTTTTTTGCATAGTATCGACTAACAATTGCTGATTAGGAGTCATAGCCTTAATGATTTTCCCGCCTACTCCATGCACTAATATTTTATCCTGACCTTGAAATTTTCTGTCTTCCTGAACATCGCCAAGAATAACGCGCTCTATTACATTGTTATCAATATTGTTGTACCTCGAAAAGTGCACCATTAGGCGTTGAAAACGTTTTTCGAACTCGTCCAAAACTTCTTTTTCTCCAAAAGCCTTTAAAGTTGTTCCCCGAGCGACAATTTTCAATTTCGGATAATATTTTTTAATTGTTTCAAGATGAGTGTCTTGAGCGCCCCAAAAGTCTTTTGGAGCGATGTCTATGAGCTCGATTATTCTTTCGTTCAAATGCCGTTGTTTTTAAATTAAAATAAGTGAATTAATAAATTTGTTATCAAAGCGAATAATTGTAGTCTTAATTTGAATTTGTCTTTTGTTTTTTGCTTTTTTGAATTTACTATTATTAGCTTTGCGTTTCTCAAATTTAATAAAAATTAGGTTTACAAAACACCAATAGTTATAAACAAATTTATGTCAATAATTACCCTTACTTCTGATTATGGTTTAAAAGACCACTTTGTAGGTGCGCTAAAAGGGAAAATTTTATCTGAGTATTCAGAAGCTAAAATCATTGATATTTCGCACGATATAGACCCATTCAACACGGTAGAAGCGAGTTACATTATTAGCGCTTCGTATGCAAGTTTTCCAAAAGGAACTGTTCACCTTATTGGTGTGGATATGGAACACAATAAAGAAAATAAACATATTGTTTTGCAATGGCATGATCACTTTTTTATTGCCGCCGATAATGGTATTTTGAGTATGCTTTCGCAAAAATTTGTGCCTCAAAAAATGGTAGCGATTAATATTCATGATCGATTACCAAATGAGGCTACTGACTTAGATGTTTTTGTAAAAGTAGCCTGTCATTTAGCCAAAGGTGGTTTGATGAACGTAATTGGTAAAGAAATAAATACAATAAAACAAGTCACCGACTTAAAAGCAGTTCTAGCCGTTGATGGAAATTCTTTGAACGGACACGTGATTTACATCGACCATTTTGGGAATGTAGTAACTAATATTTCTAAAAAATATTTTATAGAAGTTGCTAAAGGAAGACCGTACGAAATTGTTATGAAAACTAAAAACATCAAAACTATTTTGCCTAATTATTCTTCAATTGCTAATTCTGATAAATATCCTATCAAATCATATGAAGGCGAAAAATTAGCAATTTTCAACGAAGCTGGTTTTCTGGAAATTGCAATTTTCAGAAGCAATCCTTCTAATGTAGGTTCTGCGAATAGTCTATTAGGATTGAATTATAGAGATGTTATAATAATTAAATTCGTTTAAAGTTTAAAGTAAAAAAACTTTAAACTTATTAAACTTTAAACAAAAAATCTAATGTTTGTACGAATAGTAAAATTGAGTTTTCACGAGGAGCACATTCCTGCATTTTTAGAAAACTTTGAGTTGATGAAAGATAAAATACGAAATGCGCCCGGAAATCGTTTCTTAGAATTGTATCAGGATAAAAATAATAAAAGTATTTTCTTTACTTACAGCTATTGGGAAACCGAAGCTGATTTAGAAAATTACCGGAATTCTGAACTTTTTTATGATGTTTGGACATTCACCAAGAAATTATTCAATGACAAACCAGAAGCGTGGAGCGTTGATAAATTAGTTACTTTAGAATAAAAAAAAACAGTTTAAAGTTTAAGATTTAAAGTTGTTGGATTGGAAACTTTAAACCTTAAACTTCAAACCTTAAACAAAAAACATGAAATCAATCGTTTTACGGGAGATAAAATCCTTTTTCGGTTCGCCAATAGGTTACTTGGTAATTGCCATTTTTCTAATTATCAACGGATTATTCCTTTGGGTTTTTGAAGGTGAATACAATATTTTGAATACCGGTTTTGCTGATTTGACTCCATTTTTTACCTTGGCGCCATGGATTTTGATATTCCTGATTCCTGCAGTAACAATGCGAAGTTTTTCGGATGAAAAAAAACAAGGAACATTAGAATTATTACTGACAAAACCATTGAGTATTTGGCAAATTGTAAACGGAAAATTTCTTGGCGCTTTACTTTTAATTGTCATGGCGATTATTCCAACATTTATTTATGTAGCTGTTATTTCTAGTTTAGGAATGCCGGAAGGCAATATCGATATGGGAAGCACAATTGGTTCTTATTTTGGATTATTGTTCTTGATTGGCGCTTATTCAGCCATTGGAATATTTACTTCAACACTATCTGATAACCAAATAGTAGCTTTTATTGTTGCCGTATTTTTATGTTTCTTCTTCTATTTTGGTTTTGAAGGATTAGCTTCTGTCGTTCCAAATATTTCTTCCATAATCGCATCATTAGGAATGCAAGATCATTTCAAAAGCATGAGCCGAGGCGTATTAGACACCAGAGATATCCTTTATTTTACAAGCATAGCCGTTGTCTTTCTTTCATTTACTGTTTATAATTTAAAATCTTTCAAATCGTAATGAATACTTCTAAGAAAAATAATCTAAAATCAGTATTGATTATCCTTGCTGTTGTAGTGCTTGCGAATGTAATAGGAAGTTCCTTCTTTAATCGTTTTGATTTAACAAAAGATAAAAGATACACACTTTCCCCTACTTCTTTGAATATCATTAAGCAAGTTCAAAATCCGTTGTCTATTAAAGTTTATATGCAAGGTGATTTGCCAGCTGAATTCAAACGTTTACAACAAGAAACAAAACAATTACTAGAAGAATTTCAGGCATACAACAGCAATATTGTTTTTGAATTTGTAGATCCATTAGAGAACGAAGACGCCAGCATGGACAATATTAAAGAGTTGTATCAAAAAGGGCTTACGCCAATAAACATAACCGTTGACGACAAGGGAAAGCAATCTCAAGCGATGGTTTTTCCATGGGCGATTGCCGTTTATGACAACAAGGAAGTAAATATTCCATTGTTGAAAAACATTATGGGTGCGTCAACTACCCAGAAAGTAATTGGTTCCGTTCAGCATTTGGAATACTCCATTGCAGAAGGGTTGAATAAAATTACCAAAGCCAAACAAAAGAAAATTGCTGTTATTAAAGGAAACGGTGAATTACAGGATATTATGATGGCTAAATTTCTTTTGCAAGTGCGTGAAAGTTACCATATCGGACCATTTACATTAGATTCGGTTGCCAAAAATCCTGTTGGAAGTTTAGAAGCTTTAGAAAAATATGACTTGGCAGTTATTGCAAAACCTACCGAAACATTTACCGATGCAGAGAAACAAGTTCTAGACCAATTTATCATCAATGGCGGAAAAACATTGTGGTTGATTGACCAAGTTTCGGTAGAAATGGATAGCTTGTACAATACTTCAGGAGCTACTTTGGCTTACCCAAGAGATTTGAATTTGAATGATATGTTCTTTAAATACGGCATCCGAATCAATCCTGCTGTAGTAAAAGACGAACAAGGAAGTCCGATAAAACTAGCAACCGGAGAACAAGGAAGTGCCACACAATTTCAGGAATTTAACTGGAAGTTTGCGCCACAAGTATATCCAAACAGTTTACATCCGATTGTAAAAAATTTAGGTGGAATCAAATTTGATTTTGCGAATCCAATCGATACTTTGAAAAACGGAATTAAGAAAACCATTTTGTTGCAATCGTCTCAATATTCGAAAAAAATAGGAACTCCGTCAGAGATAAACCTGAACATCGTTGCCGAAGAAACTTCTCCAAACGATTACTTGAACAAAGGGAAAATTCCACTTTCGGTTTTATTAGAAGGTTCATTTCATTCTATGTTTGAAAATAGAGTGCTACCATTTGAGCAAAAAACATTTCAAGCAGCAGGAAAAGAGAACAAAATGATTGTGATTTCGGATGGAGATTTGATAAAAAACCAATTGGATAAAAATTTTCAACCGGTAGAATTGGGTTATGACCAAAGGTCTGGAAATTTGTATGATAATAAAGATTTTCTGATAAATTGCGTCAATTATCTATTAGATGATACGGGACTTATTAACATTCGAAGCAAAGATCTTGATTTGCCTTTATTAGATAAAGAAAAAGTTTATGAAAACTATACCCGGACACAAATCCTAACTATCGGGCTTCCAATTCTTATTTTGGTGCTTTTTGGTGTAGTATTTACTTTCCTTCGAAAAAGAAAATATAGTAAATAGATGTTAATAAAAAAGTTTCCAAACTAGAATAGTTTACGATATATTTGTAAAATGTATCGTATTTCAAATTTAGAGAAATACGTTAAAAAATAAAACAAAACAGATGAAATTTATAGTATCGAGTTCCTACTTATTGAAGCAATTACAAGTTTTAGGTAACGTTATCAATAGCAATAATACTTTGCCAATTTTAGATAACTTTTTATTTGATTTAGACCATAATGTATTGACCGTTTCCGCCTCGGATTTAGAGACAACCATGTCAGCTACATTAGGAATTGATTCAGAAAGTAAAGGAAGCGTTGCTGTTCCTGCAAAATTACTTTTGGAAATCCTTAAAACATTTCCAGAACAGCCACTAACTTTTACGGTTGAAGAAAATAGTACGATAGAAATCAGTTCTAATTCTGGAAAATATGCATTGGCTTATGCTCCTGGAGACGAATTTCCAAAATCAGTTAACTTAGACGATCCTTCTGTTACACTTGTTCCCGCAAATGTTTTGGCAACAGCCATAAGCAAAACAATATTTGCTGCAGGAAACGATGATTTGCGTCCGGTTATGTCGGGTGTATTCTTCCAGTTTTCGCCACAAGGATTGACTTTTGTAGCAACTGATGCGCACAAATTAGTAAAATATGCGCGTACTGATGTAGTAGCTTCTCAAGTGGCTGATTTCATTATGCCAAAAAAACCATTGACTATTTTAAAAAATATTCTTGGTACTGCGGATGCTGAAGTTAAAATTGAATATAACGATTCAAATGCTACTTTTTCTTTTGATAATTACGTTTTAATGTGTCGTTTGATTGATGGAAAATATCCAAATTACGAAGCGGTGATTCCAAAAGAAAATCCAAATAAATTAATGATTGACCGTTCTCAGTTTTTGAGTTCTGTACGTCGTGTAGCCATCTTTTCGAACAAAACAACTCACCAGATTCGTTTGAAAATTGCTGGTGCTGAATTGAATGTTTCTGCCGAAGATATTGATTATTCAAACAAGGCGGAAGAAAGATTGACTTGTGATTATCAAGGTGATGATATGCAAATAGGATATAATTCTCGTTTCTTGACTGAAATGTTGACTAACTTGCAATCCGATATGATTATGCTTGAAATGTCATTACCAAACAGAGCCGGAATCCTTACTCCTGTTGATGGATTAGAAGAAGGTGAAACGGTAACGATGCTTGTGATGCCAGTAATGCTAAACAGCTAGTTTACTTTTAAAATACGCTATTAACCAAACCGTTTTTATATTTAAAAAACCATCTCGTTTAATAACTTGATGGTTTTTTTGCTTTTAATTAATTATCTTTTTTTCATTCCTACGAAGAAGGAATCTTATATCATTTAACTGTTTCAATAATTATCTATAATTTCTCTTGCTAATGAGTTTGCTTCGTTCCTCGCAAAGACAAACTGAACAATGATTTCTGACTACTTTATTAAATTACGCCCATTTTTTTCATCAAGAATGTAGCGCTTCGATTTTTACAAATTCCATCACGCAGTTTGTAATCAAAATGAAGTTCATTATTGATAATTTCTACTTCAAAACATTTATTGGTTAATACATTTGGATAATCATTCGTTGTAAGGCAAACTTCAATATCGTGCGTTGCAATAGCGCCAACAGCTTTCTTAGCAATTACTTTTTTGACCACTTCAATTGTTCCATTCCGTTTGTCATCGGAGTTCGTTCCGCGTAATATTTCATCTAATAACACAAATGCCGGTCTGTTTTCCAATTCGTCCATAATTTGCTTTAAGCGCTTTATTTCGGCAAAGAAATACGATTCACTATCGGACAACGAATCGGATAATCGCATCGACACTAAAACAGGTAAAGGATGTACATTCGCTTGATTGGCACAAACCGGCGACCCAATTCCTGACAGTACCATATTGACTCCCAGACTTCTCAAAAAGGTACTTTTTCCGGACATATTAGAACCCGTTAAAATCATAAATGATTCTGGATGAAAACGCACATCATTTCCTATTCTTGTTTTTTCATTCAATAAAGGATGACTTAAATCCTTGAAATCAATTTCGAAATTGGTATTCAATGTTGGATAGACAAACTCCGGATTATTATACGAAAAATTGGCCAAACTGTTCAGCATTTCGAATTCACCAATAACTTCTAACCAATTCTCTAAAGCTTCAGCATGCTCTTTTTTCCATTGAATTAATGATTTTAAAACATGAAGGTTAAAGAGAAATGTTCCGTTGAATACAATAGCCGTAACAAAATTACTGATACTGTCCATCTTTGAAAATAAACCAGCTAATTGTTTCAAATGAACGCTGGCATTTTCTTTTTTGAACATTAATTTTTGTTGCAAATTGATTAATTTTTCCGACTGAAAAGATTCATTTTCAATTTTTTGAAGCAACAAACTATATTGACGAATGGTTTTATCAATATTAGTAGAATTAGCAATTTCGGCTTGAATTCGTTTCATAAATCGACCCAAAATAATTAAATTAAATACCAATAAGTATGATAATATAGAAGCGAAAAGAATATTGGCAGTAACTAAATAAGCAATCAAAATTCCAAGAAAAAGAAGTGGTGACAAGTAAGAAATAAAAATACTCAGTTTAGATAAAGGTGTACTATTAAAAGTACTCCATTTGAGCAAAATTTCATAATTAGATTGTGTGTCATTGCTTATTTTGGCAAAAGCCAAAAACTCCTGACGCCAGTCTAATTTTTTAGTTAATTCTTTTACAGCTTGATGATTTTTAACAATTTCATCATTTGGTAAAATGGATAACAATTGGTTCGCAAATGTTTTTTTTCCAATAAAAGTAGCAGTTCTATTCAAGTTTTGGAATAAAGAATGCTCTCCAAAAATATCTAAATCATAGGCATACGGATGATGAAAATCATTGAATTCTTGCCCGTTTTCGAAAGGAGTTTTGTTCTTTTCGAGATAGGAAATTTCATTTTCATTAATATCAAATAAAGCTTGATTGACTTGTTTTTTGAATGCTAATTTAGAATGAACACGCATCAAAACGACGAATAATCCAAAAAGAAAAATGGCAAAAGCAACGAAAATAATCTGATTGTTTTTGATGTAGTAATAAATAGAAACCAAAAAAAGTACAATAGTAATAAGTCTTAAAATACTTACACTACTGTACTTTTTATTGATTGCAGTTAATGCGTTTGAAAAGCGTATCTTTTTTGCTTTGTATATTTCCATAATTCAATTGATGAACTGCAAATATAGCAAATTAGATTACTATGAAGTCTAAATTAAAAGGCAATGGCGATGCCGTACTACTTAGAATTCAAAATTTCAACTGAATTAAAACGGAATCAATCAATAGGAATGGCTAAAATAGGGATGTCAAAATTATTTGCTATTTTTTTTGTTAAACTAGGTTTAAAAATTCCTTCAAAAAAGCCTCTCTTGTAGGTAAGCATTGTCAATACATCGATTTCTTTGTACATGATAAAGTCTAAAATTGTCTCTTTGACTTCATCGCTATTAATAACAAAAAACTCAATGGGTTCATTAATAAATTCATCTTCCCATTTAGCAACTGTATCATTTGAAACATCAGACTCACTGGTTTTTACATACAAACATTTGACTTTTGCCTTTGTTTTTTTGGCAATATCCAAAACCATTTTTAAGGCTTTTTTATCTTTGGTTCTAAAACGAGTTGTGAATCCTATAATTTCAATTTTCTTGAATTTAGCTTCCAGAGGAATGCACAACATGGGAATATCAATTCGGGAAATTACAGCTCCAGTATTAGAACCCACAAAAAAAGCATCCCAACCTGTAGCGCCAGAAGTACCCATTATTACAAAATCAATTTTATCTTCTTTAATTACTTTTTTGATATTAAATAGCAGATCGCCATCCATAAGACGGTGCGATATTTTAATTTTATCTAAATGACGCTCTTCAGCTATTGTTCGAAGTTTTGGGACTTCATCTTTGAACATATCAAATTGAGCCAACTCCACGGAATCATAAATGACCGCGTAATTTTCCGGAAAAAACTGATTGTCATATATTGGTAACTCAAAAGTGTGCAATAAAATAAGTTCGCCATGAACTATTTTTGCAAATTCTAAAGCATGAACAAATGCATTTGTAGCCACGGTAGAAAAATCGGTTGGAAATAGAATTTTTTTCATTTTATATCATTTTAAAGTGGTTTTGTAGTAAAAAATTGGTTGTGCCGTTATTATAATATTACAATCAAAATTATTTTAATTCGTGAATTGCCAAAATGGGTATATCAATATGAAAAGCTAATTTTTTTGACAGACTAATTTCAAATAATTTTTCAAAGAAATTTCTGTGATGTACCTGCATTATAATTAGATTAATATCATTTGAATCGATAAAATTTAAAATAATTCCTTCAACATCGTCTCCCTTTATCGAATGAAACGCAACACTTTGTTTCTCTATTAATGTGTTCCAATCTTCTCTCGAATCCTTTTTAACCTCCTGATGGGTTGCTTCCACACGCAAGCAATCGAGGTGAGCGTGAAAAATTTTAGATAAAGACATCACTTTTATGAAAGAGGCTGTATCCTCTGATTTGTATTGGGTAATAAAAAGTGTTTTTTGAATGGGTTGGTATTTACAATGTTCTGGTATTACCAAAATTAAAGCTTTGACATCATTCATAACTTTTGTGGCTATTGTACCGAAAAAAGTTTCTTTAAGACCAGTAGCTCCTTTAGTTCCCAACACCACAAAATCAAAATTTTCGTTCTCCGTAATTTTTTTTATTTCGGGAACTAAATTTCCAAGAATTAAAACATGGCTTATTTTTATATGCCCAAGGTTATTATCTTCGGCAATTCTTCTTAAAAGTGGGACTTCATCTTTATAATTTTCAAAGTTACTCAATTCAGTAACATCATAAATTTCGTGTAAATACTCTGAAACATTAATATAATTAGCTTGCGGTAATTGATATACGTGCATTGTAACTATTTCTGCGTTAATAGATTCTGCTAATTTAAGCGCATAAATAAATGCATTTTTAGACACTGCTGAAAAGTCGGTGGGAAATAGAATTTTTTTCATCACACAAGTGGTTTATTACTAACTAATTACTCATATAAATTTACAAAACAAAAAGCAAAATTGCATGATAATTATCAGTTTGGCTCATTTTTAACAAAAAATAATCTTAATGGTTTAATAATGAACTCGTGTTACCATTCAAAATTACCTACTTTTGCATTAAATTGAAATAAATTATGATACTTCAAGATTCCATAGTTGCACTGGCAACTCCTTCGGGAGCGGGCGCTATTGCTGTTATTCGGGTTTCCGGTCTAGATGCCATTACTATAGGAAACGCTGTTTTTAAATCCATCAAAAACAAGGAATTAACAACCCAAAAAACGCATACACTACATTTAGGTCATATCATGGATGATGCTAAAACTATAGATGAAGTTTTGGTATCCATTTTCAAAGGGCCAAACTCTTATACTGGCGAAAACACGATAGAAATTTCATGTCACGGTTCTACTTATATTCAGCAGCAAATCATTCAGTTATTATTACGAAAAGGTTGCCGAATGGCGGATCCTGGTGAATTTACGCTTCGAGCTTTCCTAAATGGAAAACTGGATTTATCGCAAGCAGAGGCTGTTGCCGATTTAATTTCATCCGATAATGAAGCATCCCATCAAATTGCGATGCAGCAAATGCGAGGTGGATTCTCTAATGAAATCGCCAAATTGAGGGAAGAACTATTGAATTTTGCTTCACTTATAGAACTCGAATTGGACTTTGCTGAGGAAGATGTTGAATTTGCCGACAGAACCCAATTCCATCAATTATTGAATAGAATTGAGTTTGTACTAAAACGTTTACTCGACTCATTTGCGGTTGGAAATGTGATCAAAAATGGAATTCCAGTGGCTATCGTGGGGGAACCTAATGTGGGGAAATCAACGCTTCTAAATGCTTTATTGAATGAAGAGCGCGCGATTGTTTCAGAAATTGCAGGAACAACGCGTGATACTATCGAGGACGAATTAGTGATTGGTGGTATTGGTTTCAGGTTCATTGATACTGCGGGAATTCGGGAAACACAAGATCTGGTAGAAAGCATCGGTATTCGTAAAACATTTGAAAAAATTGAACAAGCGCAGGTCGTTTTGTATTTATTTGAAAGTTTAAAGTTTAAAGTTCAAAGTTCTGAATACATCATAGAAATTGAAAGAATTAAGAATCAATTTCCACTCAAACCATTAGTGGTTGTTATCAACAAAATAGATTTACTTTCAGAAAATGAGGTGCTAAATATTAGAAAACAACTTCAAACGCTAGACGTTATCCTAGAAACTATTTCTGCTAAAGAGAATATTGGTGTAGATGATTTAAAAAATAAATTGTTATCATTTGTCAACATGGGAGCACTACGCAATAACGAAACAATAATCACAAATACAAGACATTACGATTCTTTATTAAAAGCTTTAGATGAAATAAAAAAAGTAAAATATGGGTTGGAGACTAACTTGTCCAGTGACTTGATGGCTTTAGATATCAAGGAAGCCTTGTACCAATTTGGGATGATTACCGGCCAAGTTACTAATGATGAATTGTTAGGGAATATTTTTGCTAATTTCTGTATCGGAAAATAAATCTACATTTTATAACAAAATATACAGAAGCATAACACACGCAATCCCTTTAATTTAAAGGGATTTTTTGTTTTTAAAAAATTTTAATTTTATTATAGAAATGCATATTTATCTTTTTTTTGTACCGATATTGTACCTCATTAAAAAAAATTATTATATTTGAATAGAATTAGTGATAATCACGTCCCTTATTTCTGCTTAATTATCTTTAAAGGGTTTTAATACTTTATATTTCGTCTGAAAAATGAGTTCAAATTTAAGTGTAAACAGAGTGTGTGAATATTGCAAAAATCAGTTTGTAGCTAAGACTACGAAAACTAGATTTTGCTCCCCGACCTGCAATAGTAGAAACAACAAAATGCTAATTCGAAATTTAAAAATTGAAAAAAGTAATTCAGAAACTCAATCAATTAAATTAAGTGAGCCTCTTGAAAAAATTGAAGCAATAAAAAGCAAAGATTTTTTAACTGTAAAAGATGCTTCTCAATTATTAAATATTTCCACAAAGACACTTTACAGATTGATCGAAAGAAAAGAAATCAATTCATTTAATTTTTCGGCAAGAAAAACACTAATTCGAAGGAAAGATATTGATACTTATTTTGATAATAATTTGAAAGAAATTCAAAGAAGTATTGAAAATTCAGAAATTGATATTAACCTTGATAATTCCTATACAATTCAAGAAGCACAAGAAAAATACAATATATCTAATGGAGCATTATATAATCTCATTATTAGGTTCAAAATACCAAAGAAAAAGCAAGGTAAATACACCCTTGTAAGAAAAGAAGATATTGATTCCATTTTCAATTAAATAAAAATATGGCAAATGTTACCTTGCGAAAAAAAGCATTAGCAAACAATAAGTCAAGTTTGTTTTTGGACTACTTCCCCCCTATTATTAATCCCAAAACTGGAAAAGAATCCAGAAGAGAGTTTTTAGGTCTTCAAATTTTTGATAAGCCAAAAGATGATATCGATAAGGCACATAATAAATCGACATTGGAATTCGCCGATTTAGTGCGAGCCAAAAGACTTACACAAATTAGAGATAAAGAGTATGGCTTTAAAGAAAACATCACTTACGATGTCGATTTTATTGAATTTTACGCCTCTGTAGTTAATGACTACTTTAACAATGGAACAAAATCAAATCATTCCGGTTGGAATGCATCATTGAACTATTTTAAGGCTTTTGCAGGTGACAAATTGCAATCTCATTTTTTAAATGAAAAGCATGTTAAAAAGTACAGGACTTTTTTACTTGAAACACCAAATTTGAGAACCAACTCGAAAAAATTATCTGTCAACACAGCATCTTCTTATTACAAAAATTTTATAATGGTTCTTAAAAAGGCTTATAAAAATAAAATTATAGAACACAATCTTGCAGAAGAAACCGAATATATAAAAGAGGAAGAAACCTATCGAGAATACTTATCCGAGAAAGAATTGGAGACTTTATGGAATACAGATTGTAGTTTTCCAAAACTAAAACACATGGCAATTTTTTCAGCCTTAACAGGCCTACGCTTTATTGACATAAAGACTTTACCATATTGCAATATATATTCAGACATTCATCAAGGGGATTACATAAAAATAAGAGAACAAAAAACTGGTAATTTATATAATCATCCAATATCAGAAAGTGTCCTGAATATTATAAACTTGCAGCCAAAAGAGAATGAATTTGTATTTGGAGACGTGAAGTACACTGAAATTACTAGACCTTTAAAAAAATGGCTAATTGATTCTAAAATAACAAAGAAAATTTCCTTTCATAATTTCAGACATACTTACGCCACATTACAACTAGCGAATGGTACAGACATCTATACTGTTTCAAAACTTCTAGGTCATAAAAACGTTTCAACCACACAGATTTACACCAAAATAATGGACAAAAATAAAATAGTTGCTGCTAACCGAATAAACTTGAAATTAGATGGAATTTAACGAAATATACAATGATTTTTATGCCAAAACTTACTTTGGCACAGAGCAGAAGATAAAAGAAGACTTAATTACTTCTAAGGCAGAGTCAAGATCTTTTACATCTATTTTAAATGAAATCAATAAAAAATTAGAAAATAAGATCAATGCTAACGAAATTATAGCCGACGAAAAATTATTGTATTTAGATCAAGTATTTCAAAATAATTTATCTGAATACTCCGAAAACAGTATTGAATTATCTCTAAAAAACCATGTTTATCCGGAGTTTTTAAAACTTAACCAAGTAGGGTTTTTAACCAATTATTCATTTGACAAATTCCTTTTCTTTTTGGGGACTATAAAAGCTTTGAAAAAAGTAGCGAATTTATTTAGCAATAACTCCAGATTATTTGAAATGATGTTTATACTAAATGATTTTAAAGGTTTTGAACTAGCAGAATATCCTATGATTTTGGATAATACTCCTCTTTTTAAAAAACTACATACGCGATTATATCCTCAACAAAAATCAAAAGCAGAAACTAAAAAAAATCAAACTTCGACTTCCGACATTGATCCAATATTTACGTTATTAAATAATGACGAAAAAATAATATTATTGCATATTGTCTATAATACTTACTTTAAAGATAATCTAATAGATAAAAAGCCTAAAATAGACTTAACTGAATTTGCTAGAATTATTTATTTGACTAAAGAAAGTATCGATGTAAATATATTTGATAAAAATTATGCCAGTAGAACCTTTTATAAAAAACTAAATGAAGGAATTATTTATTCTGATTCATTAGATAAAAGAAGTAACCTAATAACAAGTTTATTAGAAAAAATTGAAATCCTAAATCTAAATTCAATCAAAGGACTCATAGATAGCCAAAAAACAACAACAATAAAAAAGAACAAAAAATAAATCGTAATAAAAAAGTCCAAAACCCAAATTGGAATTATGGTTGTTTTGGCTTTTTTGTTTTTATTAATTACTTTATATCAATGCATTAACTTTCCAACCACTTTCCAACCACTTTCCAAAGTATATATTTAAAACTTTAGTCTTCCCATAGATTTGCTCAAAATTAAAAATATTAATTATGAGTAATTACAACATTCTATTTGAAGAAATCATTCAAAAAATATCAGATCAAGTAACTGATAACATTATGAAAGCAATGAAGTCCTCAGTACCCCTGGAGGAGGATCGCTTTTTAACAATAAATGAGGCATCGAAAATGATAGATCTGGCTAAAGCTAGTATTTATGGTTTAGTACACAAAAACAAAATCCCCTTTCATAAAAAATCCAAACGGCTATATTTCCTAAAATCTGAAATACTTGAATGGATAAAAAGCGGAAAACAGGAAACTACATCTGAGCTAGAAATCAGGGCCAACGAGTATCTATCTAAAAACAGATTGTTTTAAGCGTTAATAAACGTAAAATAACGAACAAATGGAAGAAACAAAGGCCAAGTGTAATTTCTGCGGAATAAATTACAAACCTAAAAGACGTTTTGTACAACGCTTTTGCAGCGACAGTTGTCGATCACTTAATCATATCAAAAATAAGAATCAAAGTGAGCTATCAGTACCAAATAACCCTACTAAAACAAATAATCCTATTCAAGTTGATAAAATGAGTATCGCTGGAGTCGGAAATGCAGTAGCCGGAGCATTAGCAGTAAATTTTGCAACAAATATTTTCACTAAAGAAGAAAACAAACCAGCAACAAAAAAAGATATAAAAGAAATTAAAAGTCTTTTAATGACTAGATATCATTCAATAAAAAATGTACCGCCTAGACCCGATGGAGCTAGACCATTTTATGATTTACAAACGCAAAGTCTAGTTTACCTAAAAAAACAATAATCATGAAAGAACAAAGAGACACAGGCTTCCTCAAGTTAAAGAGAACAATCCTGGAATGGGAATGGTATCAAGATAATAATACATTTCGAGTAATGATTCACTTACTATTGAAATCAAATTATACTGTGAAACAATGGCAAGGAAACACCATAAATCCTGGAGAACTGATTACCTCCATCGGGAATTTAAGCAAAGAATTATGCCTCACCGAAAATGTAATTAGAACTTGTTTGAGTAAACTTAAAAAAACAAATTATATAACCACCCAAGGCACGAACAAATTCACTATGGTAAAAATCAATAAATCAACAATTTACGATGGAACTATTATTGCAAATAACACGCAGGTTGACGATCTATTGACCCCGAAATCACAAGCCAACCACAAACAAGTAACAACAACTAAGACTGTAAAGAAAGAAGAAGAAAATAAAGAAAGTATAGAAAATTTTAAAAATCAAATTTTTCAATTTTCGAGTTTATATTCTCAAGAACATTTAAATGGATTCTATGAATATTATGATACCATAAATAAGCAAACTGGGCGCCGAAAATTTGAAGAAATTAATTATTGGAATTTAGAAGATCGATTAAAAAATTGGAAAGTTCTAACTTCAAAAAAAAATGAGCAATCATTCACAAAAAACAGATAATTATGATACAAATACTGCAAAAATTGAAGCCCGAAAACTTTTTAACTGAGCCTACGGTACAAGATGAAATTAATAAAAATAAAGTTATGAAACCCAAATTACCCATAAAAAGCTATACCATTGAAGAAATACAAAACCTTTTTTGTGCTGAGTATAAAATTATGTTTAAGCGTGATTTTAAGTTTACCGAAGAAAGCAAAATCTTACTATTTACTGTTCTTTATTACTTTTTTAGGGATGACAATTTCTTTAATTCTCCATGCTTAATTAAACCTGATGGGACAAATCCCTCTTTTGACAAAGGTTTATTAGTAATGGGAAATACCGGTACTGGCAAAACAAGTATTTTTTCAACCTTAGAAAAAGTATTTAATAACCATTTACTTTTTGATCCTAAAACTCATTTTAGATCAATTAGTGCCTATCAGTTGGTAGATGAATTCGAAAAGCTGAAAAACCCTGAAGAAAGAGAAGATTATTTTATAAAACATCAAAGAGGATTTCGTTGTTACGACGATGTGAAATCTGAGAATGATGCTTCCAATTTTGGAAAAGTGAATCTAGTCAAAAAAATACTTTACCAAAGAAATGAAAAAAGATTAAGAACAATAATAACTTGTAACTATGATCCATCTTTTCCAAATAGTTTCGAAAAAGGACTTGACGAATTTGGCATTCGATATGATGGAAGAATATATGACAGACTCTTCAGTGATTTTAATTTTATAGAAACAAAAGGCAAAAGTTTTAGAGGCTGATTTTATAAAACACTCAAAAATTAATTGAAACGAAACTTAAGGGAATAAATAAAATCGACATTGCTTGACAATCTTATTATCTTACTTAGAAAAAATTAAATATCTCTTATGAAAAAGACCCACAAGCTCGAAATTAGAAAAATGAAAAAGGAGTAGTAAAATTATTTACTACTCCTTTTTTTTCGGAAATAAAGAATACTCTTCTAGCTTTGCCACCCTATCGCTAGGATCTGCTTTTTATCTAACAATTTTAGTAAGGATGAAACGGACTTAAACATCAAATACCGTTAAGAATCTCTTACAAATCAATCAATAAAATTACAAATGCGACGGCTGCAAGTAGCCAACAAAGTGTGATTATTTTATTTTTTTTATCATTGCTTGTGTATACTGAAATTTAGAATTTCCTCTGTCATACGACGCACAAACACCTCCAAGCAACTCCCAATTTTGCTGCAATAATTTGTTTATTTCTTTTTCAAAAATCATTACATCCCAGCTTTCTACAACTTTATATTCCATGATTTCTAAATTTAACGTTTTGGTGTATTTCCTCTGTTTCCGCCTGAAGGATTACCCGTTTTACTGGGATAATTAGGATTGGAGTTGCTCCTTGACGCTCCAGCTGATTTTGAACTGTTCCCACTGTTTGTACCTGAATTTTGATTTGCATTTTTCATACTTTTTAATTTTAAAATTTACCTACTCTAATCAGCTTTTCGGCCTCCGCTTTTATTATGAGTCAAAATTCAGTAAAAAAAAGAGGCTGATATAATTCAGAATCATATCAGCCCATAATGAGGAACAAAAGTGTTTTTTAAGGGTATAAGAGCGGTTTATTTTTTGAATTGTTTTACCAAAGGTTGGTAGTTTTCAGAAACCTGAAGGAGTTTTGATTCGAATTTACCTAGACTTGAAAAAACATCCACCTCTATTGATTCATTCTTTTTATGATAATTTTTTATATGGTGTGCGTTTACGCGAAATGATTTATGAATGGTAACAAATTGTGATTTTAGCAACCCTTTCTCTTCCATTTTTGAAAAGGAAAAATCAATCAGATTTTCTGGCTTACGATTGGTAAAATGAATTTGTTTATTGTTGGATTCAGAACCGTTGTTTTTGTCCGTTGAGAGATACACGATGCTATTAATGGCTATTTTATTGCGCTTAGTAGCTCCAAAATCTAAATGAATGAATTCTTCTTTTTTGAACAGTTCCACTTCTTTTAAAAAGCGTTGTGTCGTTTTTATAAATTCTTCTTCCGTAAACGGTTTGGTAATATGGTCCACACATAGATCATAATCTCTTTTTAATCTTTCAATTTCTTTAATGTATTGTGAAGTATTACTGCTTACGAACAACACTGGTAATTTTAAGTGAAAGGCCATTTCCATTCCTGTCATATAGGAATCTCCCAAGTTTAAATCTAAAAATAGTATTTCGGGTGGTGTCGTTTTTATATCCTCTAGAAAAGCTTTTGCAGATGTGCAAGAACACACTACTTCTAGCCTACCAATGCTCTCTAGTATTTTTTTGTTAAGTTGTAATTGTTCTTCGTTATCGTCGAGTAAAGCTGCTTTAAATTTGGACATAAATTAGGTTGTTTGGTTAGTTTAATAAATGTACTTTCTAAAAAAAAATATTTTTCTCTGCAAGTGATTGTTAAACTTTTCATTTTGAATACCAGGACTTGTTTTATTTAATTATTTGCACAAATAGTTTTTAATCTTGTTTCAAATTCAGTTTATTTCAGATGCTTTTTTATTGCAGAATAAACTATATGCTTACGTTTTCTAACTTGATGGTTAAATGTTTCACTGTCAAATATATCGACACACCTTTTAATGTATCCCATATAATTAGAATTCTTTCTTTTAGGTGTATACTCAGATGAAATCATTGAATACTCACCTCTTTCATTATCCTCCAATACTGTTTTATTGCGTTGTTTTTGCTTTAAATCCTTGTTCTCAGAATCCAATTCACGCAAAGGCTGATTATAAAGCTTTTTAATTTGATTTATGTACACAGCCTTATTTTGAAATGGATCATTTGCAATAACTTTAATTACCCTTTTTGCTCTTCTTTTGACAATACTGATCAATCTTCTATAATATTTTGCCAAATTTGTTGATTTCAAAACTACATTATAACCTCTAAACTCAAAACCTAGATAAATCAAAGGAGAACCAATTGAATGATTGTTGTCTTTGTTTATTTTAATTGAAGTAAGCCTACTTTGGCCTATTCTATTATATTTTATCTGTTTAAAGATGAACGTTTCAGTCTTTTCAGTACTTATTTTTACTTCACTTTCTAAAATTAAATTTTCGACATAATTTTTAGTAAAATCAATTTCTTCAACTTTACAAATCACAATAATATCATCCGAATATCTTCGATAATAGGCACCTCTTTTATCAACCAAATCAAATATAATAGACTTGTCAAAATCGTATAAATATATATTCGCTAAAACTGCACTCACAGGCAACCCCTGTGGGATACCTATTTTAATCTTTTTTCCATTTAAAGCAGTTTTTCTGAAAGGGTTATTATATATCTTCAATTTTCCTTGCTTAATATGATTCCTAAAGTCCTCATTTGACTCAAAAAAACATTTGAATCCTTTCTCTCTTCTTATTTTTGCTAGCTTACTATCGTCAAAGCTCGACTTTCTATTTCCTTTTGACCGTCTTTTCCTTAAATCATTTGAAAGGACATAATTGAAATTTGTACAAGATTTAAAAACATTATAATGGTCGTCCGGAAGTTTTTCCTTATCAATAATAAATGCCCATTTTTGTTTCAGAATATTATGGTCTAATGAAGAAAAAAATCCTTTTATATCAAAAGTTAAAACTGCGATCTCGTCGTTGAATTGTGCACATTTTTTAACCTCATCAAAAACATCTTTTGCAAAATGGATTGTACTTTTACCTTTATCTAGACCTTCTTCAATTTTAAGTTTTCTATAGGCTGTTATGCTATCAGATAGTCCAGGAATTTGACTTAATTTTTCTTCATATTTATGATTCAAGAGGTGTGCATAATACCCATAAACTAAAGCGTCATAATGACTCGCATAATGCAAAGGTCTTGACTTAGCAGTCTTTTCAGTTTCATTAGTAGTTTTGTGTTTGTGCTTATGTGACCGACCTGTTGTAGAGTGCTTATCGTTGTCCGCCTTTTTATATTTTCTTTCAAGAATAAAAGAATGAATTAATGGGTAGAACGCATATTTAGATACAAAGTCTTTATTTTCAATCTGGCTTTTATAAACGTGCCAATTTTCTCCAATTTTTAAACTTGGGGATAGATGTAGATAACCTTTACTTTTTAACCAATCGGGGATTTGTGTCATTTTTGTATAAAAAAAACCTTGTGCATATAGCCTAGCAATAATGATATATATTTTACATAACACTCCTAAGAGTCGGACTAGTACCCAATTACTGAGTCATTGTTTTTATTCGTAAATGTATACCTGACAGCATCACACTTCAATTAATTAAATTTGATGGAACTATTTAACAGTATATTTGTATTGGTTCTCAGTGCTCTAATAGAGGCGACTTTGAATAAATACGTTACCTGAATATCTAAAATATTCAGTAAAGCAAAAATGCCCTTTAGTCCTAACTAGTTGTAAAAAATCTGCTTTTCTGCACAAGGTTCACAAATATAAGATTTTTTTTGTTAAGTTTGCTTCTATATTTAACAAATCAAATCTATGTCATCTATCAAAATTGGAGCTATTTTTTCTCTAAAAAACCATCCCTATAGTATTGGAAATACTGACGTTAAAATATCTGCATTTGCTCAGATGACACCACCATTATTAGTTGTTACAGAAATTTTAAACAATCCTAAAGAGTTTGATACAGAAACTGGAGAGAAAAAACCTAAACAAATAAAATGTATTTTTTACTCTCACAAGACACATAAATTTGAAAATTATTGGTTCAATCCGGAACAGTTAACACCAATTACAAAAAAAATTATTACTTCATTACCTTCTACTGATGATAACAATTTAGTCGAAATAAAAACTGGAGATGAAGACGATTTGAAAAGCATTGGGATTGAGAACTTAAAAAAAACATCTATAATTGATTTAAAAAAGGAGTTTTTGAACCGTCAAGTTATTTTAAAATCCTGCGATTTTGAACTTGGAAAACAAAAATCAACATTTGAAAAAAATGGAAACAAGTCATCTCAAAAAATTAATGCCCACTTAGATTTTGTTCCACCAGTACTTACAGTTATTGACATAAAGCAAAATGAAGAAAAAACAACCTATAATCCTAAGTCCGGCAACCAAAAGAAGGTAAGTTCTTTCTTCTTATTAAAATGTAAATGGTATAACCCTTCATTAGGTATTTTTTCAGAAGACTTTTTGCCAATAGAAGCAGTAAATCTAATTCCAGAAATCCAATCTATAGATGAAATAAGTGTTTTAATATCAAGTAATAAATTTGTAAAGTTAGAAGTGGATAATTATATAGTACTTGAAAGTGGAAAAATATTAAACCATACCTATATTAAAGCAACTGATTTAGTCTTTAATCATTACAAATATACGTTGAATTACTATGATTTTTTCAGCAGTAGTTATAATAAAATTGATTTATCTAAAGTTAATTTAAATGGTATTCAGGTTAGTTTGGATGATATTATTTTAGAAAAAGTACCAGAATATAAAAAAGACAAACAAGATTTCACCCTTAGCAAAGATTATGAGTTTGAAAAGGATAAATATTACAGAATAACTTATAAAGATGCTGCGGGTACGGTTACCGAGAGAGTAATTTTTGTTAAAGACTACATTAAAGGAAAAATTGTTATAGCTGATTGTTTGCTTAGAAATGGCCAAGAAAGACACTTCAGAATTAAAGAAGGCGTATTAAAAATAGAAGCCCTACATCCTAATTTATTTGAAGATTTGGACGAAGAATAATAGAATGTTTTAAAACAAAATGGCCGCCCTAAAAATTGATAAAATTAAACAGCTAATCTAAACTACCCGCTTATTAAGGGTGAGATTGATACACACTATTCCCGGCACCATAGTAATTCGAATAGATATGTTGATAGATTGTAACCGTTTTAAGGCTTACTTCTTCATCGGTATAAACTTCTTGAGGAAGCCATAACAATTGATTGTAAATCTCACTTTTTACTTGTGCCGTAACTTCTCTTTTTTCTCTCCAACGATCAATTTTTAATTTCTCTGCTTTCAGTTTTTCAAGTGTTTCCTGAGCTACTTTTTTAACTTGTTTGAGGTCTTTACCTTCAAGCTCTTTGCCTTCTCTAAGCAAATCAAAAATGGCCAGTGTCTCTTGGTCCGTAAGATTTTCCCTTATGGCTCGTTGCTCCTCAAAGGTCAAATCTGTAACATAATTACTCAGTTTGTCAAACGTGGCAATGGTATCTTCTAAGGATTTACCCTTATTATATTCGGCTACAATTTCTTTGTATCGCTCATAAAAATCCAAACGCAACGGATTTTCTTTTAGCATTTGTTGTAGTTTTTGATCTATGGCTTGTTGCAAATCGTAAACTACAGTATTTTTATTAGGAGCTTTTGCAAAAGCTGCTTTCAACTTTTCAAAATCCAATTTACTCAAATCAACATAAACTTCTTGCTTCGGTTCATTTGCTTCCGTTTTTTTCAAGTGCACGCTATCGTTCACAATACTTTGCAACTGCATCATAATCTCGGTCACATCTGCCGATTTTACATTTTGATTCAGTAAACTGTAAATGGCATCAATAGCATTAAACTCTTTGATGTAAGGCTTAACTTCTTCTTCCGGAAATAATGCTTTGTATTTTCTAAATACAGAACGAGCCATCATTTCAAAACTCGTGCGGGTTGTTTCATTTAAGCAAATGCAATCAGCTGCCTTTTTTAACAAACCTATTTTGTCCATTGGCTTTACATCAAATAGATCTGAGAGTTTGAAATTTAACGTAATCAAATACTCCGCAACTTCTTTGATGCCCTTTTTCAATTCCTTTACCAGATCTGCAATTTCCTCAACGGCTTTTCCGCTGCCAGCGCCTTTACCTTTCCCACCTTCTCCATAAACAGAATAAGCCTGTTCCAGTTTTTTATAAACGTTTCCGTAATCGACGATCAAACCATTCTCTTTTTCATCGTCATACACGCGGTTTGCCCTTGCAATGGTTTGCATCAGCGTATGCCCTTTAATTGGTTTATCCAAATAGACCGTTGATACACATTGCGCATCAAAACCAGTGATCCACATGGCACAAACAATGGCTAAACGGAACGGATTTTCAGCGTCCTTAAATTCCTTTTCCAAATTGCGCTCCACCATTTTACGACGATGTTGCTCAATGTCTAAATTCATTTTACGGAATTTATCCACTTCATTTTGCTCACTACTGACCACTACGCAAACTTCTGTTTCGGCGACCTTGTTGTATTTACGTTGTAATTCTTGTGCTTCTTGTTGGTCTTGTGCTTTTGTAATGCGCCCTTCCAGTTCTTTTAAATATAAAGGCCAATATTTCACTACCAATTGATGCATACGTACCGCTGTTGGTTTATCAAGTGCTACATACATAGCCTTTCCTTGATAGCCTCTTTCGTTAAAATGCCAAACTAGGTCTTTTGCAATATCATCTAATCTGCGTTCGGCGGTAAGAATTGGGTAGTTTTTTTGAAATAAATAAGATAATTTTTTCTTTTTATCTTCATCAATATTTTCATCTTCGAGTATTTCGGCCATTTTTTCATCCATTTCAGGATTGTCTAATCCTAATTTCTCTCCTCTGTTAATATAGAGTAATGGTAGTGTAGCTTCGTCTTCTATGGCTCTTTTGAAATCATACACAGAAACATATTCTCCGAAAATATTTTTTGTTAATTCTTCTTCGTCTTTGATGATGGGTGTACCCGTAAAACCTAAAAATGAAGCGTTTGGTAAACCGAAAAAACGCATGTTTCTGGCATAAGTTCCACCTTGTGTACGGTGCGCTTCATCAGAAATTACGATGATATTCTTACGATCTGTAATCAGCGGATATTCAGTTTCTTTTTCCGGATCAATTGAGAATTTATGAATTAAAGTAAATACATAACGGTGATTTTCTGCGAGTAATTCCCTCAGGTGGTCTCTTCCAGAAATTCCTGTCTTTTTACCCGCAACAATATTTTTATCATTCACGATGCCTGCTCCAGAAAAGGTATCGTACAATTGATTTTCCAATTCGGTTCTATCAACAGCAATTAAGAACGTATAAGCACCGCCGAATTTACGGTGTACTTTTTCGCAAAGGAAAACCATAGAATAGGACTTTCCACTACCTTGGGTGTGCCAATAGACCCCTAATTTCCCTTGAAGGTCTTCAATATTTCTAACGTTTTCCAACACTTTGTTTACCCCAATATACTGGTGGTTTTTGGCCATCAATTTGACCACGTCTCCACTGTTTTCATCAAATAACAAAAAGTTTTCAAACAAATCCATTAAACGATGCGGTGCACAAGTTCCACGCAGCATGGTATCTAGGCTAACCACTCCTTCCTGTTCTTCCTCGATACGTTTCCAGTCTAAAAAGAATTTGTATGGGCTTGTCACTGTGCCTACTTTACTATCCACACCATTGCTCAAAACAATAAATGCATTGGAATGAAACACCTGTGCAATGGTATCTTTATAATCTTTGATGTTGTCATTATAGGAATTGCGTAAATCGGTATGGTGGCCTTTCAATTCGAAGAAAACCAAAGGAACACCATTTACAAACCCAATTACGTCAGGACGACGACTGTACAATTCTCCCACAATCTCTAATTGGCGGACCGCTAAAAAATGATTGTTGGCGTAATTATTATAATCAAAAATTTTGAGTTTCTTTTTTATCAGTTCGCCTGTATCGTTAGTATAGACTACAGGAATCCCGTTTTTGAGCAACTCATACTTGTCTTTATTGATACTCGCCAAGGTTTTGTCGGCGACTTTTTGAGCCAGAATTTCATACGCCTGTTCATAAACCGAAATGGGTAAATCACTATTTAGGTTAGCCAAAGCCTGAATGACATAACGTTTTAAAATCACTTCCGATTTGTTCTCACGGCCTAATAAACCATGCTCACCGAAGGATTCTTTTGTCCATGCGGTGACTACTTTCCAACCCAACTCTTCTAATACATCGTGAGTGGCTTGTTCTATAAGGGCGTCTTCTGAATATTCGTAGCTCATATTTATTCTATTAATAGCTTATCATAACTAATTTCAAACTTAGCAATAAGTTCTTCGATTCTCGATAAAAATTCATTTTCACGTACTGAAATATCCTCCATACTCATGTCTTTTTGAATAAAAATTCCATCAACGATAAAAGAATGTGTGTTATTATCATTAGCAAAGAGACTTTTTGAATGTGCTTTTACGGTATCTATATTTTGAGAAAAAGGGAATAATAATCCACCGAATAAAACATTGGGTTGGTAATATTGAATATAGGAGTGTATTTGATAAAAATCACTTCTATCCACATCCTTTTTTATACTCCTCATTTTCTTGAATTTGGCATCAAAAACGATTATTTCATTCGTTTCTTTATGCCTCATTACTAAATCTGGAAACATTTTACGGCCATAAAACAAGTCCGTATACACATTTAGCTCTTCTTGACCGGTAACATACCAATCAGAAAAATGCCTGCTTAAAAGCTTTTCAAGATACACTTCAAATAATTGAGAGATGTCAAATAAATAGCCTGTAGTTGCTAAGTTGTCTTTTTGATTCAAAGTTTCTAAACTCTGGTCTTTCAAAATAATTTCGGCATAGGTTAATACATTTTTAAAAGGTCCAAACATAGGATTTTGAAGCACGCTATGATTTTTTGCTTTCTCAATAGTGGTATGCTGCGCATAAATACCAGAATAATTTTGTTTTAATAACTGATAGATACCATGAATTTTTCTATGTATTTCTTTACCAAAACTTTGTTCTAGTTTTTTACATGCAAGGTATAGAACATCAATAATTTCTTGAACATATACTTGTTCTCTAAACGAAGTTGTTAGTTTACCTTGAAATGGAAAATCATGTTTTAAATACGCATTTACATCAATTTTCCCTCTTACTTTATGGCTGCGTTGTGTTTGGGTTTGATATACTTTGGGTAAACCCATTACCGAAGCTTTTTCTAAAGCTTGAATAAACAGATAGGCAATAATATTTTGAAACTCGTTTGTGTCTTTTGATTTTGACGCTTTTGCTTCCTGATTGTCAATATAGACGTCATTTATAAAGTTTAACATTCTATTCAAAAATGTTTCGCCGTAAGGAGTTGTGATGTTAAATTGACATCCTTTATGGTATAAAACACCAGCAAATAATCCTGTTTGAATAATGTATCTCTTTTCTTCTTTAGGATATTCCTTAGAATAGAGTTTAAGTATTAGTTGTTCGTCTTCTTCTAGCTTATTGCGATTATTTTTAAAACCAAAAATTTGTACCTGTTCTAATGATTTACTTTTAGAAGTAAACTCAAAAGTCGAACTGAATAAATTGCTTTTTACGTTTACTACCTCTTTATCAAGGCGCACACCAAAGTACTCCTTTAACTGAATTTCAGTTAAAGGAGCTTCTTCATAAAAATTATGATTGGTAGGTACGTTTATGCGCATTAAGATTTTGCTATTAGAGGTTTTGTAAATTCCGTTAATGCTTTTGCCAACTTATCATCTAACTCACTTTCAGCAAACATTGCTCTTAGGTATTCCTTAAGCGTTGGACTTAAATGAAGTTGAAATAAATTCTCTAAATTTTTGGTTGTAATTTCTTTTCTACTTGCCATAGCAGGTATTTTCATAAAAAATGAATGTCCAAATTCATACGATTTTCCTAGACCAAGTTTTGTATTGATATAATCGTTTAAGCTTCTACATGCTTTTACGTAACTATCCATATTAGTGAATTCCTCCCCATTTCTAAACTTCGTTTCTTGTTCAATTACCTCATAATCACAGTCTTTTCTAATCCATTTGAATCTTCGGCGTAAAGCCAAATCAAAAGCATCTATACTTTTGTCTACATCGTTCATCATACCAATGAAGAACACATTGTTAGGTACGCCAAAATAAGCGTTACCATCCTTAAAATGATAGGCTAATTCTTCCTTAGCAGGATCCTCTTTTATCATTTCTTCGATTAAAGTCGAATACTGTGTTTTAATAAGGTTTTCATCGTTGCTGTTTTGAACATCATGGCGGTAGTCTTTTTCTAAACACAATAGCGTTTCTCCAAATACCGATGATAGATTGGCTCTGTTAATTTCATCAACAACAAAGTAAAATTTCTTATCTGGATTTGCTTTGGCTTTTTTGCAAAAACGTTTAAAAATTCCATCTACCAGTTCAAACTTAATATTTCCGTCTTTTGAAACGCCTTTGGGTTTGATGCCTTCAATGAAGTCTTCATAAGTAAAGGAAGGATGAAACTGTACAAACTCATAACGGCTGCGGTCTCCTTGGCAAATAAAATTCAAACTTTGTTTTACCGCATAGGTTTTGCCCGTTCCGGGAGGGCCATATAATATTACGTTTGGTGTGTTTTCATCGGCAATACTTTGGGTGTTGGCATATTTCCATAAAAACCAAGAAAGTAAAACAGATTCAACTACATCATTTTTGTTTATATCCAAAATTTGGTTGACAACAGCTCTTATCTCATAATTTTTCCCAAGGTTTGCAGATTCTTCACTATCAATAAATTCATGATGCAAAGCATTTATAATATCATTAGAATAAATAAACAAAAAATCTTCTGTATTGTCTAAAACCGCTAGTTTACGTAACACTTGTTTAGAGGTAAAATCACTATTTTCAACTAATAGAACTTTATCTATTGGTTCTTCAGCATTTACAATATTTTTTAAAAGCTCTTTAATTGTACCATCAAATAATAAAGTTGCTTTCTCTTTATCATTTTTATTTTCTTTTTCATTATTTTTCAGGTCTTTACGTATTGTAAACGTTTGTCCATCGCTATTTAATTTTATTTCAAAATTATTTGCGTTACCTGGTTTTGAAGAACCAAAAAAAGTGCTAGTAGTCCTTTCCAAAAAATTACATAAATAACCACCAGGCATTTGTTCAATATCTTTATTTAATCGGTTGGTATAATCGTCAATTGAGAGACTATCGTCTTTTATTTTTGACTTGTATTTATTCCATTCCTCAATAAGTTCTTCTACCTGATTTCTTATAGAAATATTTTTTTGTTGGTCATTGAAGTAAGGTTCTTTGAATTTTACCCACATGTTTTTGATTTCCAACTCTCTACTTTTACTCAGTTTAATTTTTCCCATAAGAGTTCCTATTCTTTTTCTACGAATAGCATTTTGAAGTTTATTTACAATTCGTAAATCTTTTGAATTTTCATTAGGTTTAAGCGCATACAAAGTAGCAGGTTGTTTCGATTCTCCCCAAGTACTATCATTAAAATCTAATCCTAACTCCTCTAATTCTTTTTTTGAAATACAGCTGTCTAATTTTCTATTTTGAGCTCTACTAGGTGTGTTTTTTAAATGTTCCCATTTAGCGCTTGCGGAAACAATTCCGCATAAGTAAGGTACTTTATTTGAATTTTGGCCCTGAGCCAATAAAATAGCATCGCCTATTTGAATACCATTTTTAAATAACTCACCATATTTATGATCGTCTTGATAACCTATAAAGGCATAGCCTAAATCTTGAATCACTTTTTTCCATTCTGATTCATTTTCTCCATTTTTTACATTAGGAGATAATATCCAATATTTCATATTTACTCAGTAGTTTGTATATTACCCATCTCCTCCAAAACTTGTACTGTTATTTCCTCCACATCAATCATCCCACTCATTAACCTTGGCAATAAAATATTGCGAGTTTCTTTGAGAAGGCGCTTTTGGTTTTGGAGATTTTCAATACTATTATATAACGGTATTATTAAAGAATCAAAGTCCAATTGGATTTCACTTTTAGGATTTAAAATCAAAATATCTTTTAAACTCGAAATAGTCAATGCTTTTTGGCTTGAGCCAATAGCAGTGTTTTTCAAATTAGATTGAAAATTTTCATTTTTGAAACAACAAATCAGGTACGTTGAACTAATTAATTGACTATTTTTTAGCCAAATTAAATTTCCATCTTTGAAATAAAAATCACCATCACTTTCTGTTACTAAATAAGGATATCCTAAAGTTCCAACAGCAGTAACTAAAATATCTCCTGTTTTGGGTAAATCATATTTCTTTTTGATTTCTTCAAATTTGTTTTTCGAAATATATAGCAAATCATTAATTGTCTCATTTTTACTTTTTAGAATAATCTCTTTCCCTCTATAGAAAGGAATTCCTTCCTCGACATAATCTGATAGGAATATTCGCTTACTAGAAGTTACTTCTAATAATTCACCCAACTTAACTTTCTCCCACCCCTCAGGTAATCCCGTAACTTCATCCAATTTGGCCGTTTCATACCCTGGGAAACGCATTTTTACAAACCATTCCTCGTAAGTAAGTTGGGCTTTTTCTTCTAATAATTGAATGCGTCTTAGGTTGTTTTCGATCAAATCATCATAAGATGATAAAATGGAGGCTATTTTGCGTTGGGTTTGGAGTTCTGGGAGGTGAAAACTAAAACTTCTCATTGCTTTTAATGATAAATTTTTAATTGTTGCACCAGTTGCAAATAATTGTGCATAGTTTTGAAATGCGGAACTTTCTAAAACATATCTTATGTAGTTCTTTTCTACAGAATCGATTACATTAAAATAACATGCGCTTTTACCTAGTGCAACTTTTTCTCCAGTATATAAACCTACATTTCCGATTGTTCCATTAATTGCAACTAAAAGAGTCCTGTCGTTTAATTTTTTTTTAATTTTATTATACTCAAAAAATGATATTTTTTTCGTTTCTGCTTTGATTATAATTTTGCCATTTTGGAGATTATTTCCATTAATAAAATAATATTCCCCATTATCATCATATTTAGGGGTTCCGTGTAAACCGTCTCCTAATTTTGATGAAATTTTTTCAATGGTTACTTCTTTCCATCCCTCTCTCATAATGCTACACTTTGAATTTGTTGCATCAAGGCATTCGCTTCTTCATTCAAAGTCGCCAGTTCTTTGTGAATTTCGGACATACGACCATGGTAATCAAAATCCATATCTAGTTCAACTACTACCCCAACATAGCGGCCGGGAGTAAGGCTGTAATCCTGGGCAGTAACTTCTTCGAGATCCACTATTTTGCAAAGACCTTCTACATCAGCATATTTTCCTGTTGGGAATTTTTCGTTAAACCAAGTGTTGTCTTTGCTTACTTTTAGTTTTTCGCCACGAAAGAGTTGCATGATGGCGGTAAGTCCTTCTAGTTGTTCTTCGCTAAAGTCATTGATGGTTGTTGTCACTTTTCGGAAAGTGTTACGCGCATCAATCATCAGGATTTTCTTTTCGTTCTCTGGTTTTTTACCTTTGTTGTAAAACCAAACATGGCAAGGCAACGAGCGGGTATAGAAAAAGTTGTTTCCTACTGAGACGATACATTCTACCGCTCCAGTTTCTATGAGTTCTTTGCGTATCCTTTTTTCGGCATTTCCTGCATCAGTTGCCGAGGACGCCATGACAAAACCGGCACGTCCTGTTTTGTTGAGATACGAATAGAAATATTGCATCCAAAGGTAATTTCCATTACTTACGGTACCATTTCCGGTAAGCGGTGCTCCAAAAGGAAGGCGTTCGTCTTCAGCCAGGAATTTGTTTTTGGCATCGACCTTGTCCACGTTAAAGGGAGGATTAGCCATCACAAAATCGCACTTTTCGGTAAGATTATGTGGGTTGGTATAAAAACTGTTCCCTTCAATGATTTTGCCTTCAATACCGTGAATGGCTAAGTTCATTTTAGCCAGTTTAGCATTATTGCTTTTTAGCTCAGTTCCATAAACCGTAATGGCTTCGTTGACACTTTTATTTTCATGATCTTGTATAAAATGAGCGGTTTGTACAAACATACCGCCTGATCCGCAAGCGGGATCGTGTATGATACCGTGATTGGGTTGAATGAAATTTACAATCAAGTTTACCAATGATGGGGGCGTAAAAAATTCTCCACCTTCTTGAGCACCGGCTCCCTGCATGGAGAATTTCATTAAGAAAAACTCGTAGATACGACCAAAGACATCGCCTTTGGCATGGCGTACCGCATCTTTATTAAAAACACGAACCAAGTCTCGTAATAATTTATCTTCAAATTCTTGATAGCTTTTAGGAAGAATACCCGCTAAATCAGGATATTCTGCCTCTATCAATTTCATCGCATTGTTGATGGCTTCGGCGATATCTTCACTTTCAGGTAGCGCAGCAAGGAAATCGTATTTTGCTTTTTCGGGTAACATAATGGCTCCCGCGGCTGCATAATCATCTTTGGTTGCTTCGCGTTGTACCCCCGTTCTTGGGTTTATAGGTAATGAATTAGTTAAAGCAATTTTGGCATCTTCGTAACGGTTTTGCGCAAAGCGTAAAAGTACTAATCCCAGTAAAGGGTCTTTGTATTCGGCAGCCGTTAATTTAGAATTACCTCTTAATTCATCGGCAGCATCCCACAATTCTTTTTCTAAATTCTTTATTTGTTCTTGGGTCATGAAATATTGTAAAAGCTTGTATTTATTCAGATTCTTTGTTGAATGGCTAAAGTAACTAATTATTTCATTAAGAGTATTGAGGAAAACCGTAAAGGGTTAAATATTTATCATTATTTTTCTCTTAATCATAATAAAAATATGCACTTTATGACATTCTAAGTTTGTCTAATTATGAATTATGCATAAAATATATTGTCTAATTCTTCTTACGAATATAATTAAAGAAGTAGCGCAACATATATTTATTTTGTAAAAAATTACTACTTGAAGATTTAAATATAAATTAAAGTTCCTTAATTATTTGTAAAGTTTTTTTTATATTTTTGATAAAACAATAATGAGAAACAAACTTCGCTAATTCAACTTACTTACGAAGGGGGATTAATGAAGGCTTATTATGTTTATATGCAAGTTGGTAGTTAACTTGATCATGAGATCCTTAAAAATTAAAAATACATTAAAGATTCATTTAACGTAAAATTTATTTATAAAATGACAACGAAACAAATGGAAATTATGAATTTCCTCCAAGAAAGAGTATTTGAGCCAATTCTGACTTCTACTGCATCAAACCAGATTAAACAAGGAGTTCGTTTAACCATTACAAGATTAGAAAATCAAAATGATGCTGCAGGTATGCTAAAATACTATTGGTCTGCTATTGCAGGTAAAGGAAATGCTATTGAATTCTCTGATAAATTGAAAGATGCAGGATATATTAGATTTGAAGAAATATTTGAGGAATTTAGAGAGAAATTTTCAGATGCTTGGTTAAGAGAAAAGTAAGAACAGGACAAATCCCTAAATCACCAACAAAATAAATCAAGAAACTATTTCCTATTTGTAAACCACAAAAATAAAAGAAATCACCTCCATTCAATTGAAATGCATAATAAAAGTTGTATATATTTGAAAGCAACTAAAAGACTTAGTTAAATATAGTATTTTGTAGTGAGTAAATATCGGTTGTAATAAATTTTGACGAAACGATGAAATACAATAGAAATGACACTTGTCATTGCGGAAGTGGTTTAAAATATAAAAAATGTTGTATGAACGTTAATTCCCAAATTAATGAAGAAATTCAACCAACTATAAAGACAATATTAGTATGGCTTAAAAGTGGTTTGGAAAATTATGACAAACTCTTAGAATCTCGTAAAAAAATATTGGTTAAAGGCTTAACAATACTAAATGAGAATACAATTGAATGTAAATTTTATTCATATTCAGAAAACTCAATTGATGTGAAAGGTGAAATTGCAACAATAATAGGTTTTATGCATGGCTTTTTAAAAGAAGATAGTTTTGAAAATTTAAAAATTAATTATTATGCTGCAAGAGCATATGATAAAAACGACATCGAAATTTTAAACGCTTTATCTTATAAAGATACTGCAAAACAAATAGGTCAAGGCAATTCCATTGATTGGCTTAAGTCTACTCTATTTACTGAAAATACCAACGACTATAGATTAGGAATTGCAAAAAGAATAATTTCGGAAATTGAAATTTCACTTAGATATGCAATAGAAAGCATTTTATTTGAAAAATATGGAAGTGATTGGTGGAACATTGCATTAAACAACAAAATTGGAGAATCAATAAAAACAACTTATTATGAACAATTTGGCGAAAAAATTTTCGATGGTAAGATTCTCATAAACTATACATACATATTGCAATTAAAAAAAATTACACTTACTCATTGGATTGAGTTTAAACACCTTTTCAGAAGCAGAGAAAATTTTGAAACAATTATTGACCGTTTAAACATTCTAAGGCGTGAAGAAGCTCATAACAGAAATATTACCGAAAATAATTTAAAGGAATTAGAAGAAATTTATAATATTCTATTAGAAAAAATTTCTGTGAAATACGAAAATTTAATTCCTAAGTATTTAATTGACAATTGGAGATTAAGAATTAAATCTATAATGAACAATAAACTTCAACCAATATTTAAACCTGAAGAAATATCTGGAGAAAAAGATTTAAACAAAAAATTAAATAAAATATCTTTAAGTGCAGTAAATCTAATAAATTATCTAGATGATACAATTAAAAAATTAGAAAGCGTAATAGTACCTGTTCAAAAAAAAATTATTCATGAAGAACTAATTCACCAATATTTAATTCTAAAGAATTTACAAAATACGAAACTAGAGCAAATAAGAAATAAGAATTTCAAAAATACTGAAAGTACAATTAAAGCAATAGAAAAACACGAAAAAGACATGAAAATATTTAGTGGTAAATTTTTGCTTTTCGAATCATAAAAAACTTCTCACAACAGCCATTAAACATAATGCAAAAAAAATAAACAATTATGGAAAATGAAAATGTATTTGATACATATTCAGCAATTTCAATTGACACATTATTAAATGAGCAGTTTTTATTCAGTCAATAAGTCTTTCAAAAAAATGATTTTGGTCTCTTGATGATTCTCTTACGGATTCTGAACTCCTTCTTAGTTACTTATCCCTTGCAGTCAGGGTTATTCAATTATTTCAGCAATTGGCCCATTATAATTAAACGCAATATTAAATTTTACTCGTGAATTATACCTTATGCTATCAGGTATGTGCCTGCTAAAATATAATGAATCGCCGGTAAAATCTTTTTTAATAAATCCAAAAGAGTTTTCAATCTTCGTTATCGTACCCTCATATACTTTATTTTTACCATCATCGGTTATATGTCCATGTAATTTTCTTTTTATTCTTACATCCAACGCAACTTCTTTCAGATAATTAAAATATTCCATAGCTGGTTCTTTTTCCCCTAACAGGTATAAACATCGGGCATACCAAAATTGCTGATCGTATCTTTTATCTCCTTTTGTAAAAGATTTTCTTAAATAATGTTTTAGGTCTATATTTCTTTCAGGAGCCTTTTCTGCTAACAGCTTGGCATATTTATAATTTAAGTCCTTATCATTTTCATTTTCAGCGAGCGCAGTGTCCAAAACTGATAAGCCTTCTTCAATTAAGCCTTCTTCAATGTAATAATTGCACAGTCGAGTAGCCAAATAAGGACTGCGTATATTAGTCGCAAAAGCAGCTTTTAAACTTTCTAATGCTCGGGGTGTATTATTTATAAGTTTATTAAAGCTTGCTTCTGCGTCATGAAAAAAACTTTCTTTGGGATAAATTAATTTTGCTTTATTTAATGTTTTTTCAAATTGTTGAATTTTTATTTCAATTGTGTCACTAAGATCATTTATTGAGTTTTTTAATTCTAATAAACATATTTTTAATAACGTGTGATATGCATGTACTATATTTTTGCTTCGTTTGTTTGAAATTATGTCATTGCAAATTTCTTTTGCACTTAATAGTAAATTATTAATCACTAATTTTTGATTCGATTTTTCAGCTTTTTTATAAAGAAATTCAGCTTTAGAATGAGCGATGAATCCATTCTGGGGATCAATTTCATGTGCTCGATCTAACAATAATGAAGCTTTTTCTAAATTTCCGCCTTCTGCATTCATCTCAAATATAGATTCCTGTTGCATAACTGAAGCAATTTCTCCAACATTTCTATAAGCAGTTTTATATATTGATCGGATCATTAATACATCCTTAAATATACTTAGTAAACTTCTAGCATTAATCAATGCAGTAAATACTTGTCTATCACTATCATAATCAATATCTAATTTTGAGATAATATTTACATATCTGTTATGACGTGCATCTAAATCAACGAGTACTTGCTCAAAGACCAATTCAGCTATATACTGATGGCGACTGCAAAATACAAAATCATTGATTTCATAATTTCTTTTGTGATAAACAACAGATTCCAAAGGTTTAAAAAGATGCTCTTTAAAATAAGTAAAATTAATTCCATGAAGTCTAGAAATTATTCCTGCACGCGCATATGATCCAATTCGGTGGAAAATACAAATAGATAAGTACAAATTTTTTGCTTCTTCATTTGGTATAGAATTATATTCATCCATTACAATATCAGCAAACGGCTTACCTGCTGTGGCCTCGTATAGAGCAACTAGCAATTCCCTTCCAGCTTTTTCAGATAATGCCTCTTTTTGTTGATCATTAGTTTTTCCTTGCAAATATCCAAGCGACTTATATTTAGTTAGTAATTCAATCAGTTTTTCGATTTCTTTATCCTTTAAATATTGTAAAGTATAATCTCTTGTTAGATAACCGCTTAATCTTTCACCATTAACATTCCAAATATTTACTCTTTCAGCTGAAATAATAGTCAGTAAAACGTTATCTTTTTTTGCTCTGGTTAATATGTATTCTATGTCATCAGTCCTTTCTGTGATATTATCTACAAACAAGTAGATTCTTTCTTTTGATAATAAAAATAACTCCGAAAGCCTATCATATTCAATTTTATTATCTGTCTTATAGTATAGACATAATCTTTCATATATAACTGCCGCATCCCATGCCAATCGATGCAATAAAACTGTCTTTCCAGAACCAGCATTGCCTTTTATCAAATATAATTCTTGTTGGGAAATTCTTTGATTTTCTTCAATTAAAAAAACTTCAGATAAAATAGAATCTTTTATGTTTCGCTCGACATCATAATTTTTGATAATGGGATCCCATCCATCAAAATATCCTTTATAAAACTCTTGTGGGCTAGTATTTTTTTCTGGCAAATCAGCATGAATATAAACCACATCATTATCTAAAAACTTTATCAATCGCTCACTAGGGCTTGCCACCCCTGATAAAAATCTGCTCATTATTAAATGAGTAGGTTTTTCTATGATAATGGTACTTAAAATTCTTTCATTTTCTGAGATACAAGATTTTATTTCTTGCATAAAATCTTTAAAGGACAATTTTATAGTAGAGATTTTCTTTAGATCCCATAATCTTTGTTCCGCGTCTGTAATATTAGGACCTACCATATATGATCGTGGACGAATATTACCTATTTTTTCTAAATGTTTTAGGGTAAATCTAATGTCTGCATCAGCAAAACTAAAACCAACAAATACGATGGGTTGCTCATACGAAGATTCTTCTAATCTATTAAAAAGTCGGTTTCTATTTTCACGATGCTCAATATATTGATCAGGCGTTAGAATTAAAGGTAATTCTTTATCATCAATGTCAGTAATAGATCCATGTAATTTATTATACATTACTGAATTAGGAAATATCATTTTATCAATAATTCGTTCACCATTTTTCACGAATGTTGCTAGTTCCTGTTGTTTTTTATGATTTCTCTCGTATGCTTCTTCAATTATTAGATCATAATTCGTTGTATAAATCGAATGCCACTTATACATAGGGATTAAATTATGGTGTTCTCCAGGCTTAAACTCAATAAAAATGTCAGCGACAAATTTTTGTACTTTAAATAAATCTGTTTCACTAATTGCAAGCTCTGAGACATATTGCAAGTCCTTACCTAAATAGTCGGAACTTAAAAATTTTTCAGCAATTAAATCAGCTAATTGAGTTCCGGTTGGTGGTTTTTTTCCGTCTTTATGGATTGAATCGAAAGCTGCACCAGCACCTAAAAAAAGAATAATATTTCCGTCTTTAATACCATCTATTAATGGTTTAGGTAATTTTGAATCACTCATAATTATTACTTTTTGTAACGGTTTATATTTATAATTGAATTGACATCCTAAAATAACAAATAATGTATCTATACCTTATTTTGAATACCAGATACCACGAATATGTCCCCGCGACACTAGCATTGATGTGCAATTTACAACAAAGATGAGCCTAAAACCACAATCATCCATCTAATACCATAAAAAATCAAACATTTTTCATCACTTTACTGTTTTCTGTAACAGCTTGATTTTTTTCTAATCAGTATTCCATTTCTTATACCAAACCTACCATATATAAATGATTTTAACAAGATTATTTATATATAGTTATACCTGATTTTTTACAAATATTAATACTTTTTAATTCATAATTTTACGGGAAACCGTAAATGGCGTTTTTTTTTGATATTTTTTTTACAATTGATGATTTTACTTTTTGGTAACGTATAATTTTAATCTTTTCTATAGCGCATTGTCGTAATATCCATTCCAGTATTTGCGCATATATTCAATTGCTGAAACATATGAAATACAATAAAGTACAATTTAGAACTTTAAAAAAAGTATTAGCCCGTACTAATCTTTTAATGTTTATTTTTAATGATTTATAAATAATTAAAAAATTAAAACTTATGGAAAGCGAATTAAAAACCCTGATTTTAAAAGTAGATAAGTTGATGGAAATACAGGAATTAATACTGAAAAGATTAAATCAAAGCACCATCTTAACAAAGGAGCCATTAGTAAATATTATAACCTTAACTAAAAAAGAAGAGAAAGATAAACAAATACAAGAAAATATGTTGATTATTTTAAACGGCCATCGTTTAAAAGGGCAATTCAATTTAGTGCAAAAGCCCAGCCCCGAAAAAATTTTAGCTTATTTACAAACTAATGACCCGAAAATATTTGATGGAATGAAACGTAAAGAAAATTAAAGACAGCCGTTCGTTATCATTTTTACTGTTTTTGATTTTCATTTGATTGTTTCTGAATTTCGTAAAGCTTTTTTAAAAACTCATCATCTTCCATATAGAAGAATTTGGGACTAGGCTCTTATATTAATAATTATATTCATAATTATTTGACCAAATCTAATATCAGGATTTACAAGCCAAAGTTTTTCTAATTTTTCAATTGTTGGTTTTTATTCTATTTAGATCTCTCATATTCGTTGAATATATTTTTACTTTTATATATCAAAAAAGCTGTAAAGCCCAACATTCATAAATTTTACTCAAATTACAAATGTAGATTTAAAATAATTGCAAAATTTAGTGGTAATGCGGTAATTAAACAGTTTATTCTCCGCGCTATTTGCGGAGAATATAACAGAAAGCGGAGAATAAGTATTATATTTACCGCAAATAATGCGGAGAATATGAAATATATCTATCAAAATGAAAATTGGCCATCCTTTATTTGGGATGGAACCTTTTTACAAACACTATTAGGAGAGGTAAGAAACAGGCAAGGCAAACTTATGGGGAAAATGGAAGCAATGGGGTTTGTATTGCAAGAACAAGCCCTATTAGACATATTGACCATAGATATTCTTAAATCTTCTGAAATAGAAGGAGAAATTCTAAATACAGATCAAGTACGCTCTTCCATTGCCAGAAGATTAGGAATGGATATTGCTGGACTTATTCCTTCCAATAGAAATGTTGATGGTGTAGTTGAAATGATGCTGGATGCTACCCAGAACTTTACCGATCCCTTATCAAAAGATCGATTATATGGATGGCATAACTGTCTATTCCCGACTGGAAGAAGCGGGATGTACAAAATTAATGTAGGTCAATTAAGAAAAGACGATAATGGCTCCATGCAAGTTGTTTCTGGTGGATTTGGAAAAGAGAAAGTACATTTCCAAGCTCCCGATGCAATTCTTTTAGAAAAAGAAATGAACCAGTTTTTAGATTGGTTTAACAATGAGAAAACCTTAGATCCAGTATTAAAAGCAGGAATTGCCCATTTATGGTTTATCACCCTCCACCCTTTTGATGATGGCAACGGCAGAATCGCGCGTGCTTTAACTGATATGCAATTGTGCAAGGCTGATGGCAGTTCAAAACGATTTTACAGTATGTCGGCACAAATTCTTTTACAACGGAATGAATACTATACCATTTTAGAACAAACACAAAAAGGGAACCTAGATATTACCAATTGGTTATTGTGGTTTTTCGAAAACTTATTAGCTGCCTTACATGCAACGAATACCACTTTGGAACAAGTTCTATTAAAAGCTGGTTTCTGGGAAAAACAAAACAACACGCCATTGAATGAAAGACAAAAAATTCTTCTCAACAAAATGCTAGATGGCTTTGAAGGGAAATTGACGACAACAAAATGGGCAAAGATTACAAAATGTTCACCCGATACGGCTTTAAGAGATATTCAAGATCTAATTTCAAAAGGAATTTTAATGAAAGATGATAAAGGAGGAAGAAGTACATCCTATACTGTTAGCCTATAAAAAATTCCGCATTAAAACATTTAAACAACTGTAAATCAATTTATTAATGTTTTAACGGCAGATTTTACGGAAATTAGCACCAAATTTGACCAAAAAGCGGGCTGATTTTCTCTTTAAAAAAACATACAAAAGGACACCGTTTTTATTAATACTTTTGCAAAGTATTGATTTAACTGATAAAATTCAGGAATGATTAACGGACAAGGAACAATTGATATTTTTTTCGCAATAAAATTGCTAATTTCCGTAAAAAATAAAAAATAATTATTCCCATACTGTACCTCATAACCTATTAGGTATTATAAAATATAGGATATTAATTTCTGTATCGGAAAATAAATACACATTTTATAACAAAACATACATCAACATAACGCACGCAATCCCTTTAATTTAAAGGGATTTTTTGTTTTTAAAAAATTTTAATTTTGTTGCCCACATCGAATGGGCAACAACCGTGGACAGATGATGCTACCTATTGAAACATTTCGCTACGTAATATTTAGGGAATTATGCAATTATTGAAGAATTTAATAATCAAATTAATTACAAAAATATAGCTTAACTTACTATGCAATTTTTATTTGCATATCCATCTCAATAATTATAATCAAGACTTTACCTAAATAGTTTGTAATTCCGCAATGCTACGACTTTTTATAGTCTCCAAGGGAAGGAATATCTTTACTGTTGAACCTTCCCCTTCTTTTGAAATAATGCTGAATACACCGTTTGATCTTTTAATCATCATTTTACTTAGAAATAGTCCTAAGCCTAATCCTTGTTGTTCTCTTTCTTCTCTCTTGAATTGTTGTGCTGCACCTATTTTTTTTAATTCCTGTTCACTGAATCCAATTCCTAAATCTTTAATAACTACTTCATAATACTCGTCATTGTATCGTTTTCCAGATACAATGACAGCTTTACCATCCTCAGAAAACTTCAAAGCATTATCTATTAATTCAAAAAGAATAAAATGTAAATCTTCTTTATCAATTTTTAAGTTTGCTTCATCTACAGAATAGCTTATTCTTTGCTCTGGATCTTCATGCATCTGAAAAAGTTTTGTTTTTACATCCGTAAAAATTATTGCTATTTCACACTCAAAGGATTCTTTAGTCTGGTATAAATTATTTTTTAGATTTTGATATAGAATTATATTTTGCATAGTCCTATTCAGTCGTTCCCCCGATATTTTGATTGCTTCATAAAACTCCGAAACCTGCTTTTGATCAAAATCTTTTATATGTTTAATCAAGATTTCGATGGAACCTAAAATTCCATTTAGGGGTGTATTTATTTCATGTAAAAAATACTTTTTTTGACCAGCATATAAATTTTTATGAGTATTCTTTATTTTCTCAAACCGATCAATTTTTGTTTCAATTATTTTTAATAATTCTTTTATTTTAAATGGTTTAGATAAAAAATAATCAACACCGTCGAGCAAACATTTACGCATCAAATTATTTTCTTTTTTTGCTGTCAAAAAGATAAATGGAATAAAACTTAAAGATTCAGTTTCTTGAATGATCTCATGAAGTACAATTCCATCCATAACTGGCATCATGATATCGCATATTATTAAGTCTGGGACCCAATATTCTAAAAGATCTAATGCTTCTTGACCGTTAGCAGCTGCTTTTACATCATAATTTTGATAAATTAAAAGCTCTACAATAGTTTCTCTAATATTTAACTCGTCATCAACAAGTAAAATTTTATTTTTGTTCATAAGGGAATATTAATTTTATTTCGGTGCTAGAACCTTCTTTCGTTTTTAATTCAATTTTTCCGTTTAGAAATTCTGTAATTTTTTTTGCAATAAATAAACCTAGCCCCGAACCTGAAATAATATTTGTATTTGAAGCTCTAAAAAAGAGGTAAATAAATTTTAAATTTCATTTTCTGGAATTCCTATGCCAAAATCACTAACCTGTATTTCTATTTCGCTTTCTAAATACGTAATGATAAGTGATGGATCTGGTTTACCAGTAGAATATTTCAATGCATTATCAATTAAATTTGTTAAAACATGAATAGTCAAGGCTTTTTTTATAAGAATTAAACGGCTTTTAATTATAAGTTTTAAATTAATTTTTCGATTATGGACAACATTACTAAAATAAGTATTGACTAGTTTTTTCATAAATACCTTAAAATCAATAGGTTTTAAATCCTGTTGATTATTTATCGATTCATATTTTCCAAAAACTAAAATATTAGTCATTAATCCTGTCTACTTCATTTTTTATTCTATCCGTACTAAATTCAACTGAATCGGCTATTTTTTTTCCACAATGATTAATTTTCATGTTAATCAGCTCTAAATTCCAATATATAACAGTTAGTGACGCTCTAAACTGATGAGATGCTATGGACAAAATTTAAATTTGTTATCGTTAAATTCATTTTCATTTGCAAGTGCCATTTTTAATTCTTGTTCCCTTTTAATCCTTTCAATAACATCCCTGCTAGAAGTTTGTATCCCTATTATAACATTATCTTGATTAATTATATTTCTTGAAGTTGTTTCAAGCCAAACATAGGAATTGTTTTTTTTTCTAAATCGATAGGTTACTGGAATATTTTTGGCTGTTTTTATAAATTCTCGACATGCATTTTTTAAAACTGAAAAATCATCAATATGAATAAAATCTAAGCCAATTTTGTTAATCATTTCTGACGGCTCGTATCCTAAAATTTCTCTTGACGACTTTGATACATAATACAAAACGCCATCAATAATATGTTGGCAAATTATATCAGATGTTTTTTCAGTGATGCGTCTGAATTTATTTTCTGCTACTTCTAATTTAATTTTTCTTTTGTTACTCTCATTTCCATCACTTTGATTTCCAATGATTTTAATTGAATTTCCGCTAAGATCTCTTTTGATTGACTCATCAAATTTTAACCAAACATAATTTCCTTTTTTTATGCTTCATTCGAAAGACTACTTCATACGTTTCTAAATAATTTAAAATGTAATCGTAAAATTCTTTTTCTACACGCATAACATCATCCCGATGAACATTATTTTTCCAAAAATCATAACTGTGTTCAAACTCCTCAATCGTGTATCCGAGCAATCCAGCCCAATAATTTGAAAATTTAGCCTCGAATGTCATCAAATCTAATTCCCACATACCATGCTGGTAATCATCTTTATAAAAATTGAGCTTTTCTAATTTAGTATCGAACTCCGCAATATTCTATCATGTTTCAATCTAATTCCTATATTTTCAGCTAATAAATGCAGTGATTGAATTCCTTCAATAATCCATTTTATTTGATTTGTATAATCTTGATAAGCCAACCGACTCCAAAACGCTGGATTACTAAAAATGGGTATAAAAACATACGTTTGTACTTTTCGAGAATTCATGATTTTATAAAACGATGGTGAATTAGATTCCTTAACTACTCCATGAATCGGTTCATCCTTAAATAAAGCACCATAGATTTTAAGTAGCTCTTTACCTATTTCATTTCTAAATTTAGCTTTATTAGATACAGTATTCATTTTATTGTTAAGTCGCTAATAATAATAATTGATTGAATGTTTTTCTATTTCTAAAACATAACATCTATCAATTCCTTGACTCTCTCCAAGCACTACTGCACATTGACGTAAAGCATCATCAATACAAGATTCCTTTAGCCGTTTATTATTAGCAATAGAAAGACCTAATAAATGATTTTTCATTGTTTTGTGTACATTTTTATTGTAGTACTTTTGATCTATTTGATTCAGTATTCACTAGCAATCAAAAGTTCAAAAGAAGATTTTACTTCTATATTTTTCGTTGTTTTTATCCCTTAAAATATAAACGTACTATAATTTTTAAAAAAACGTTCTTAATTACTCATAATTTAAAAATATAAAACTTTAAATTAAAGTAAGAATTGTTACTTTAGTGGAATGAAAATGCATAAATTAAAAATTGTTTTAATAGAAGATGATTTAGCTTTAGGAAGCTCCATTTCAGAACTATTAGTGCTCAATGATTTTGAAGTCATTTGGCTAAAGAATGGCGTTGAGGCATTTAAATATCTAGATAAAAAAACACCCGATATTATTATAAGCGATTTGATGATGCCGATGATGGGTGGTGAAGAGTTATTTGTTAAAATTCGTAAAAACAATAAATTTAGTACCATTCCATTTATTGTAATTACAGCAAAAATAGACGAAGAAACCAAGTTTCAGCAATTAAAAAATGGAGTAAATGATTTTATAATAAAACCATTTAAAGTTAATGAACTTATCTACAAAATTAATAATCTACTAGATCTAAAAAGAAGTATTGAAAAAAAATGTAGCCCTGATCCGTTTTCAAAAATAACTATAAAATTATCTCAAAAAGATTTCATAATCTCCATAAATGAAATTTTAGTAAAAAATATTAAATCAAAAATTGACATAAATGACTTGTCACATCAACTTTTTATAAGTAAATCAACATTAGATAAAAAGGTAAGGAAGCTCACCAATAAAAACACCAGTCAGTATATTAGAGAATTTAGACTAGATTATGCGGCCAGGCTAATTCATTTAGGAGAAAGAAACATTCAGTATATAGTTAATGAAACTGGATTTAGCTCCTTTTCTTATTTTTCTACAAGTTTTAAATCCTACTTTAATACAACTCCAAGAGATTATATAAAATCTATTTCAATAGAGAAACATAGTGCTGAACAAAACACCTTATAAAATTAAGCTGGAAGAAATATCAATTTGAACTATTTATTTTAATAGTAAGAAAGCTCTATAAGATTGAGGTTGCGTTAGAGGTAATACTAATCAAAACTCGAATCAAAAAGGATAAAAAAATTCAATAAAAAAAAGAACTTGTTTTAATTGTATGCTAAAAATTGAATTAAAACTAGTTGCTTATCTGCTTCCATGAATTCAAGAACGCTCTCTCTCACAGATTTATTTTCCTGCCTCACTACTTATTTGTATAAATAGCAACTCCAAGTAATAGGTTCAGTGATTCCGTTTTTGAATCTTCTGGTGCAGCAATAGAGCTATTCGAGGTTTGAATTTCTCTGTTAGGATTTTGTTTTTGATAATTACTGGTTTTTCTGCAGAAAAAACCGACCAAAAATCCCCTATAGCCTCTGTCTTCTGTAATGAGATTTAGATGACCAGCAACTCCTATTTTTTTTGCTACTAACTCGATGCTATCCTGCTTATTTAAAGCTTTCAAAGCAACTTTGAACTTGACATCCTTCCCGCAGGTTTACTTATTTTTAGCATAATAGTGGTGCTTTAAGGGTTTTATTCCCATCTAAATTAGTATTGATAAATTATCCGAATTTTATGTGTTAGCATACTTTTTTTGTGAGTATCAATTCTATTGCATTTTTTATAAGAAAAAAATACTGAAGAAAAATGCAAAAAACCACATACTAAGATCTTCTTTCTTTATAAAATTTAAAAAAACGAGTGCCCCTATTTTCTTCAAAATATAGTCCAGACTTACTCTAAAAAGAAAAATTATAACAAAAAATTGCTTGAATACTGTTACAACAAATGTATATTTGATCGACTTTTAATAATATTAAAAATCGGCCGATTTAATTGTTTAAATTATTGTTTTTTAATTATTTTTGATATTCACACAGCCGATTAAAAATTATATGTGGTCGTTGCGCTACTGACTAAATGACTTTTATAAATCAATTTAGATGGTTAATAGTATTAAAATTTGTCACGTGATTACGTTTGACAGACTTTGTGATAACTAAAATAACACTTGTGAATACAAATTTCTCTCGTTATGAAAACATATGATAAAACTTTAAATTCAGCAATTCTTCGCCAGAAAGCAGAAGAACAATTGACTAAATATAAGGAATCTATTTCTGAATCAGACAATTTGAAATTACTTCATGAATTTCACGTGCAACAAATCGAACTGGAATTGCAAGCCGAAGAACTTATATTAGCAAAAGAACAAGCAGAACTAGACAGAGAAAAATACGCTAGACTTTTTGACTTTGCCCCTACCAGTTATGTTTCCCTCTCAAATCATGGCGAAATTACAGCGTTGAATTTTTGTGCGGCAAATATGCTGGGAAAAACACGTTTAGATTTATTACATACAAGATTTGGTTTTTTTATTTCAGAAGATACCCGCTCTACTTTTAATTCCTTTTTTGAAAGAATATTATTAAATAAAACCAAAGAAATATGTAATGTAGTACTTTTAACGGAAGTTAATTCGCCTAAAGATGTGCATATTGAAGGAATTATTGACCAAAATAGCAATCAATGTTTTTTAACTGTTGTTGACGTTACGGAACGAAGACAATTTGAAAAGGCTGCAATCGAAAGCCATCGATTGAATGCAATTGGTGAAATGGCATCTTCAGTTGCACATGATTTCAACAATTCCCTTCAATTAATACTAGGAAATTTACAAATCGCGATGTTACAATGTGATTTGCCGGAGTCCACGTTACACTATTTAAAAACAGTAATGACTGTCATTGAAGATGCTGCAAATCGAGTTCAAAAAATACAGCATTTTAGCAGTAAAAACCAAGTAAATACAAAGCATTCAATACTAAATTTAAATGCAATCGCATCCGAAGTTATAAGTCAATCACAACCTTTATGGAAAGATGAAGCAGAAAAAAATGGATTAGCAATAGTATTAGTAACAGACTTTGTTTCAATACCGGATATTATGGGCCATGCTAGTGAATTACGTATTGCTTTATATAATGTGATTAAAAATAGTATTGAAGCAATGCCTAAAGGGGGACAAATTAGCATTGCAACTGGCAAAAGAGTCGAAAATGTTTTTATGACCATCACTGACACCGGGATGGGTATGGATGAAAATTGTAAGACCAGAATATTTCAGCCATTTTACACAACAAAGGGATTTGAACTTGGGAGAGGTCTTGGAATGAGTGGAGCTTACAGCATAATAAAGGAACATGGCGGGAGTATTCAGATTGAAAATTCTGAATTAGGAAAAGGAACTACAATCGAAATAATACTTCCAATAGCGCAAAATCCGGAACATAAAAAATTGGAAGAAACCTTTTTAAAAGCGAAAAGTGTTCTAAAAGTTTTATGGGTAGAGGATGATGCATTAATTAGGGAAAGCGCCTGCTTGATAACGGAAACATTAGGTCATAAATGTGATACTGCCTGCAGTGGAAAAGAAGCTTTAGAATACCTTAAAAATTATAACTTTGATGTGGTAATTACCGATATTGGTATGCCAGAAATGAACGGTTGGCAACTTGCTTCACTAATAAAAGAAAAATATGGAGATACAATCAAAATTGTGGTTGCCTCTGGATGGAGTTTGGAAATAGAAGAAGAAACAAAAAAAGAACATGGTGTAGATTACGTTCTAGGAAAACCATTCACAGTTGATCAGTTAAGAAAATTACTCATAACGATCTCACAATAAAAAAAAGTTACTAGAAACATAAATTCTCATTATTTCAAAAAAAGTTTTTCCTCATTACTATACTTTTAAAAATATTACAAAATATGACAATAGGTCTTTCATTTTACTAAGCGTCATATTTCAAAAAACGTTTCTTGTTTTTTTATCGTACCAGATTTCTATAGCATTGATAGATTACACCTTTTTTACTATTTTGGTTTTAAACTCCAATTATTCCAACTAAAAGTATGCTTTAATTTAAATTCATCTCCTGCACAAATTTACATCACACTTTCTTCATTATCGAAATTCAGTTTCGTTTATATAGTAGCAATAGTACAGCGTACTGCTCTATTCAGTTTAGCTCGGAATCGCTATCCGATTTAACATATTTTCTGTGTTACAATTTTATTTTACAACTCTTCTCTTTAGAAAAAAAAGCCTTGGAGCGAAGTAACTCATGCGATTCATATTGAGTTAAGTAGCTATTAATTTTTGGTAAAATATCAATTATAAATCATTTATTTTAACCTATAAATTAAAAATAAAAATAAAACTAAACTAATCAATAAATTTAAAAAAAAAATAGGAATTAGTTGTCATCAATATCACAAGTATTACAATAATCCTTTGGGTGCAATTTTTAAAAAGCCTCAATTCTAGTGTTTTATTGTAAACTAAAAAAGAGAAAATCTTTTCGATGCGCTTCGTAATTAAAACGACTTCTATTTAAAAAACGTTTTAACGATACTTTTTTTGTGGTGGTTCTGATTTCAATCAAAAACAAGATCACTAGAACTGACAAACTATTATCATTACAACTAATTGTACCATTAGGTTGTACTATTACTGTTCTGGACACAACATTAATGTTATGAGTAAGTTACATCATTTTTTTTAAGCTTATCAAATGTAAAAACATATGAATTATGGGAAAAAATTTATCATCCAATAATACAATCGGGAGCGAAATAGAAGAAAATAATTTCTTCATCCTCTCTGAGTCCACAATCATTTTTAAAAATGACAATCAAAGAATAAAGATAAATTTAGATCAAACTACAAATGTAAGACTTATTAAAAATAGAGATTTTAAGATCAATATTATAGTAATACTGTTGGCAGCCTTATTTTATTTAACAGTATTACAAACGATAAATTTGGATGCTATTGTTCAAAATTTCATTGTTGCTTTACTTACGATTTCTGTAATAGTGAATACTCTACTACGAAATTATTCATACCAATTGTTAATAAACAATAAGTATAATAACTACCAAGAGATTCTTGTTAGTAAAACGAATTTGTACTATGCTAAGATTTTTCTTTCTAAATTCTCTGGTACTGCCGTAAAAAACAACAAAGTCAATCTAACAATTGCGTTTAATTATCAGAACATAGGACAAAACATCGCATAATTTGTGAAAATCCTATCATTTTGCAACAACTGGGATAACAAAATATATTTTATTTACAATTATTAGTTAGTAATAGTGAATCAACTATTTTTTTTAATTCCTGAAAACCAAATGGTTTTTTTACTTGTAAAGCTGCTCCAAGACTAATTCCTTTTTGTTCTTGTTTAGAATCAGCTAGAGCTGTTAGTAATATGACTGGAATGTAGAAATAATCAGATTTTTTATGTTGCTCTAAAAAACCATAACCGCACAAAACAGGCATCATAACATCACAAATAATTAAGTTGGGCTTTATTTTTTTGACTTTATGTAATCCCTTAACTCCATTTTCAGCCTCATGTACATCGTATCCGCTAAATGAGAAGAGCTCACTAATGGTTTCTCTCAATTTTACTTCGTCATCAATAATTAGTATTTTAGGCATCTTGCTATTATTTTTTCAAAGGAAATTGCATTGCTACTTTAGTCCCTTTTCCTAGTTTACTTTCTAATTTAATAGTTCCTGAATTTTTTTTGATAAATGTTTTCGCAATATACAGTCCTAGACCAGTACCTTGAATCCCATTAGTGTTGCTGGCTCTAAAAAAGGTGTTAAATAGTTTCTGCTGGTCATTTTCTGGTATGCCAATTCCAGAATCAATAATTTCTAACACCACCACTATACCGTCAATGCTAAAAAGATTTAGAGAAATTGTATCATATTCTTCAGAATATTTGATGGCATTATTTAATACATTTAAAATGGCATGTTCTATTAATTTTTGATCTGCAAAAACAGTAAAAGATTCACCGGAAAAATTCGTGTCAATTTTTCTGGAGTTCATTTGTTTAAAATTATTCGTATTTATTAATTTTAGGCAAATCTCTTTTAAATCTAATTTTTTAGGATTAAAAGAGGTTTTTTTAGAATCTTCTTTTGAAATTATCAAAACATCATTCATTAATTCTACTATTCGATCGATTTCTTCTGTAATAATTGTGACTCTTTTTAGCAATCGATCAACATTATCAATTTTTTGATTTTCTAAATATAAAGATATCAGTTCAGCACTAGTTCTAATAGTGGTCATTGGTGTCCTAAATTCATGGGAGATAGTAGCAACTAAATTGGTCCGTAGTTCATTTAATTCTCGTTCTCGCAGCAGTGTGTTTTCAACAATTTCTTCCGCCATTTTTCTCTGCGTTATGTTTCTTGTGCTAGTCTGAAAATTTATTGGAATTCCATTTTCTTTTACTAAAATAGCTTTGGTTTCAAGCCAAAAATAATTGCCTTCACTATTTCTGTATCTAATACTTACTGACACATCTTGTGACTCCGTTATAACTCCGTCAATATTACTTTGAAGCATTTCTCTATCATCCGGATGAACAAATTCTTGCGGAAATTTACCAATCAATTCTTCAGGAGTATACCCTAATAAATTTTGAATTGATGGCGAAACATATTGAAAAGAACTATCTAAATTGTGTAAACAAACTAAATCAATTGTATTATCTGCTAAAAGCCGATACATATTTTGTGCCTCATTCAGTTGATTTGTCTTATTCCTGTTGTTCTCTTCGATTAAGAAATTATTGTGCTCTTCCATTTTAATTCTTTCGGAAATATCAATTATTTGCGGAATATAATGTAGAATTTCACCTAGATTATTTCGCACCGTAGAAACTGATAAATGAACCCAAACTAGAGATTTGTTTTTGTGAATGTATCTTTTTTCTAAACTAAAATATAAGACTTCACTTGAAACTAATTTTTCTTTTTGTGCTAAATTGTGTTTCAAGTCTTCAAAATAGGTAATTTCTTGAAATGTTAACGTTTTGAACTCTTCCTTCGTATATCCTAATATTTCGCACAATCTATTATTCACCTCAATCCAATAGCCATCATGATTAACAATAGCCATTCCAACCGCTGAATTTTCAAAGGCTCCCTTGAATTGCTGTTCACTTAGTTGTAATTCATCTCTTAATTTTTTTTCAGTCGTAATATCTTGCATCGCGCCAATCATACGGATCGCTTCACCCTGATCATTTCTTAGAATTACAGCCTTATCTTTCACATACGCGTATGTACCATCTGATTTTAAGTATTTATACTCCTCTGACCATTTATAAATATCACTTTTAATACACTCGTTCATTCTTGCAATGCAGCTGCCCCTATCCTCTGGATGAATAAATTGCTCACATTCTTTTCCAGTATAAATATTGTTTTTAAATCGGTGTCCAAAAAGTGCTGTATAACTTTCTCCAACAAGGATTTCATCGGTAATTATATTCCAATCCCAAAGCGCATCAGAAGTAGCTTCGCTAGAATACATAAAACGTTCATTACTTATTTTTAATGCTTTTTCTGCATTTTTTTGCGCAGTAACATCGTTAAATGAACAAATTACATAGAGTAACTCTCCTGATTCGTTGGTTACAGGAATAGCATCTACTAATAACCAAACTAAATCGTTGTACAAAGGGCGATAAACACCCATAACAATATTATTTATGGGTTTCATTTTTTGTATAGCCTGAGGTACCGGATGGTTTTCATGCTTAAAGTCGCTGCCATCTTCATAAATTACTCGCCAGTGATCGTCAAAAGAAGTTTTACCTAAAAGTTGATCCTCTGTTAGTCCTAACATTTCACAAGCTGCCTTATTATTTTCTATTATTTCGGATTGCGGTCCTTGAACTAAGATCCCCACTGCTACGTTTTGCACAATGCTAGTAGTAAGTTGTTTACTTCTAAGAATTTCCTGCTGAATATTTATACTTTCAGTGATATCAACACCAAAACCAACCATCATTTCTAATGTACCATCGTCATTAAAAACAGGTTTCAGTTTCCGAGAATGAAAAAAGACTTGTCCATCGGAGCTTTCAATAGAATCCTCCCATTCAATTAAATTTTTAGATTCTATTGCTTCTAAAAATTTCATTCGTCTAATTTTTGCCGAAGTATCATCACGACCAGTATGCACTGCATATTCAAAATCGTCTTTTCCTACAATGTATCGCCTTAAATCCACATTTTTTATTGCGGACGGATTCAAATAAATATATCTATGCTGATTGTCAAAAACAGCTATATCAGTTGGGAGCTGATCTAATATTTTTTCGTAAAAAACTTTTTGTTCTAAATTTTTTTGCTGAATCTCTATATGTTCACTAATATCTCTTGAGTTTCCTATGTAAATAAAATCACCGTTTACTTCTTCTAATTTGAGATTAGTAGCATGCCACACATAATATCCCTTTTTATGTAATATTCTAAAAGTAAGTTCTTTTTCACCTTTTCCCGTTTCACCTAGATTTTTAAAATAAGTGGTGTACTCATTTACGTCATCAGGATGTAGAAATATAGTTTTACTTTTGCCAATCAGTTCATTAATGTCATAACCCAAAATAGTTGTCCAGTTTTTTGACGCATAAATAATCAATCCCTCTTGATCAAGTTGATAGAAAATCTCTTTTGCATTAGCAATAATTTGTTCAAATTGAATTTCTTTTTCTTGTAATTTATGCTTTTGCAGGTGTAACTCTAATAAACTTTGAATTTGTGATACAAAAAACTCTAACGATTTCAATTGAAGTGCAGATAGATTTTTTGGCTTAGCATCCATCATAACAAGAGTTCCTGCAACGAAACTTTCATTGACACAAATAGGGAAACCCGCAAAAAAGGAATGAGGACTGGCTAAATCTTTGATTTCTTGATTGCTGGCGACAAGGATTGATTTTTCTTTATGATTAACGATTGATTTAATGAATGCTGACAAGTTTTCAGGAACAACCAAAGTCTCAAACCCAACTTTAGCTTTTATAATTTCGCCATCGTCACCAATTATAGAAATAAAAACAGCTGAAACATCACACAATTCCGAAATTAATGATAACATAGTATTGAACTCTTGTTGAAAATCAAGTGTGTCAAATAATTTTATTAGCTTTTTTTGTTTTTTCACACCTTGCATTGGTTTTGAAGAATTAATTTTTGTTAACAAACATGGTCATTCGATTTTAAAATCAATTTAAAAAGTACCATTTATTTCAAAAAAAAAAACAAAAATAATAAATCTTTTTAATTCTCAAAAAAAAAACATTTCATTGATTTTCAATCAAAGCCTAATGCAGAAATACACCCGCGGATCTATCAGACAAATTATCTTTCTCTTTTAACAAAACCATTTCTATCGTTTTTCAAGTTTCATGAGCGATAATAGTCCGAAATTATTTTTAAAAAATTATTTTTTAAGAGACTACTGCTCAATAACTTCCTGCTCCTGTAAGCTAAACTTCCATAGAAATGTAGTAGCTAAATTGTAACTTGACATCTCACATCAGTTAAAACACAAGCACTTTAATATTTTTAATTTTTATTAAAGTAATGCAAACGAAAGTGAGCACGTTGCGCTCACAGTAAAAAACTCAAATCTAAAAAACAGCAAAGTATAACTCTTTATAACCTCTCCTAATATTCACAATTTTGATTATTTTATAATCCGACATAATAAAAATTAATAATTTTAACAGCAATTTAGTTATATTTAAACTACAAAATTCTACTTTCGCGCCCTAATTTAATAAAGCATTATCATGAAAGATTTATTCGAAAAAATTACAGCCGAATTCGAAACATTCAAAACTGAATGTGAACTACACATTGAAAAAGGAAACAAAGCTGCTGGAACTAGAGCTCGTAAGTCAACTTTAGATATGGAAAAATTATTAAAAGAGTTTAGAAAAGTATCTGTTGAAGAATCAAAAAAATAAATTTTTCTTTATTTATAAGCCCTCTTAATTTTAGAGGGCTTTTTAGTTATTCTTGACAGCCCCCTCTATTAGGTTTCATTCTTTTGTTCCAAGATGCGTAGCAAGTTCCTTCTAAGCTAATTAATTTTTGCCCTATTTTCAACAAAATAGACAGTGCCTATTTTAATTGAACCCCGATTATTTTACTAGTATAGTTTTTGATTAAAAAATAAATTTTATTTTATTGTTTAATTGTATCTTATCCTAATAACATGTTGTTGTATTTGATCACAAATAAAACAATAGAAATCTAATTTTCACTTTAAAACTATCCCAATGATTACAGAAAGAAAACAATACGAATTATTCGGGTATGTAATTTTCGAAAAAGTGAAAATCGAAACTCCGTTCAAAATCCCGAATCCAGTGCCTAATGAGGCTTGTTTTTTGTATATGCTCGAAGGGCAAATAGACTATCAAATACAACAACAAAGTATTTCAGTACCGGTCAATGAAGCGGTTTTGCTAAAATGTGGTTCTTATTTCAGTCAAATGAAAAGCAATGAACTCTCTAAAAACAATCAAATTGTTTTTGTCCATTTTCATCCAGAAATTTTGAAAAAAATTTATGAAACCGATTTACCTAAGATTTTCCAACAACCAAAACTAGCAAATCAGAATATTGATATAACCCCAATTAATACTGATTTTTTAATTCAAAAATACATTGAAAGTTTACTGTTTTATTTTGACAATCAAATTCTCATTAATGAGGACTTATTGATCATCAAATTAAAAGAAATCATTTTGTTGTTGTGTCAAACAAAAAATGCACCTGTAATACAACAAATTTTATCCCAACTTTTTTCTCCTACCAGTTTTACATTCAAACAAGTTATAGAAAATAATTTTTATCAACACATTACCATAGATCAACTGGCGCAACTGACTAATTTAAGTCTTTCCTCGTTTAAACGAGAATTCAAAAAAAATTACGATGATAGTCCGGCAAATTATATTCGGAATAAAAAATTAGAAAAAGCGGCCGAACTTTTATTGATTTCTGACGAGAGAATTACAGATATTGCTTTTGATTGTGGTTTCAATGATTTAGCAAATTTTTCGACACTTTTTCATGAAAAACACAATCAAACGCCATCTAATTACCGTTTGGACCAAATAGCCAAGTAGTTGAACGAATAACAAAAGTCGAAGCTCAGTATTAGTTGCACCTTTGTTAAATAAATAACAAGTAGTAAATACTTTAAAAAACAAAAATGGCACATTTAAAATTAGAAAACAATCCAGTTTCTCCAATAGCTCAAGCAATTTTCGATACTACTCAAAAAACATTAGGCTTTGTACCCAACATGTACAAAAGCATGGGCGAAAATCCAGCACTCTTAGAGACATATATTTATGGCTATAATAGCTTTAGAGCCAATTCTGGTTTTAATTCAGTAGAACAAGAAGTCGTTTTTCTTTCCGTAGCTTACGAAAACAACTGCGAATATTGCACCGCAGCACACAGTTTTATTGCTGATAAAATGTCAAAAGTACCTACCGAAGTAACCAATGCAATTCGTGAAGGAAAACAAGTTCCAGATCTAAAACTAGCCGCTTTATCTAAACTAACACGCTCACTAACTGTAAATCGCGGGAATGTTACACAAGAAGAAGTTGATGAATTTTTAGCCGTAGGATATACCGAATCACACGTTTTAGGTATAATTGCCGGAATAGCGGTAAAAACAATCAGTAATTATTCTAATCACAACACAAATCCAGTATTAGATGATGCTTTTGCAGGAAGAGCGTGGAAAAAATAAATCAACTTTAAAGTGAATTCTGGTGTGTTATTGAATTTGTATTTCACATTTAGAAAATCAAAATAGTGTTTTAAAATTAGTACATTTAAATTTGAGCAAACATGAATTTAATCAGTTAAACGAAAATAATTCTTAAAAAGATATAAAAATTCCCAACTATGAACTCAAAAAAAACAAAACCAGTACTCCTTTTTGATGTAAATGAAACCTTGTTAGACATGACGCCGCTAAAGGATGCAATTAACACTTTATTGGATGAACCAATGGCGTTCAAAATTTGGTTTGGAATGGTATTGCATCATTCGCTTGTTGATAATTGTACCAATCAGTACCATGATTTTAGCACAATAGCTGTTGCGATGCTTAAAATGACGGCAACATCTTTAAATAAGACGATAACCGACGATGAAACTAAAAAAACACTGTCAGTAATTCGGAATTTGAAAGCGTATCCAGATGTTTTAAAAGGCTTACAACTATTAAAAGAAAATGGGTTTAGATTGGCTACTTTGACTAATTCACCTGAAAATGCCCTTAAAGAACAGTTAATTAATTCAAATCTGACAGATATATTTGAACTTGCCTTAAGCATAGATACCCTTAAAAAGTACAAACCAGACCCACAAACCTATAAATGGGCAGCAACTCAATTAGATCAGGAAACACAAAATATAATCATGATTGCAGCACACGGATGGGATTTAGCCGGTGCAATGAATGCTGGATTGAAAACTGGTTTTATAGCACGTGAAGGACAATCGTTATATTCACTTTCAGATAATCCGAATTATGTGGCCAAAGATATATATGAAATGGCGCTGGTTCTAACTGAAAAATATAAATAACAATTTATAAAAGTTAATTACAAAAAAAGATAATGAAAAAATTAATATTGACATTACTTGTAGTTACTGCATTTATTTCTTGCAAAAAAGAAGTTACTGATGCGCCAAAAGAAATAATTACAGCAAAGCCTACAATTGATTACTCGGGTGCTGGCATGGATACAACCTTAATTCCAAGAGGATTAAATGTAGGTGATGCAGCTCCTGAAATTATCGTGACTACCGCCGAGAACAAAAAAATTGCGTTGTCAGAATATTATAAAAAACAAGCCGTCGTAATTATCTTTTACCGAGGTTTTTGGTGTCCGGTTTGCAATAAACACTTATCGGAATTTGCGGAAAAATCAAAACTAATTGAAGCAACTGGAGCAAAACTAATTGCTATAACTTCTGAAAGTTATGATAATGTGTCCAAAACTAAAGAGCAAACAGGAGCTAATTTTACTATTATTTCAGATATCGATGGAAGCATCCGAAACGCTTTTGACGTAAATTTTAAAGTGACCGAAGACTATCAGGCAATAATACAAGACAAATTTCAAGTTTCAATTGCGGAGACTAATGCAAATAAACAAGCGGAACTTCCTGTTCCTGCTACTTTTATCATTGACAAAAACGGAAAAATTATTTACAAACAATTCAATCCTGATTATAAAATAAGAGCCTCAGTAGACGATATTTTGAATAATTTACCAAAATAGTTTTAGCTGGAAAGCTGCGGTTCTTCAAGAAATAAATGAGGTTGTATTGCTTTCGAATTGAAAGTAAATTCAAAATTAGAAATAAGTACTACAAAAGGACTAACAGCTAAAATTAGACTGTCAAATTGTGGTTGCTGAAACTTTACTGATTCAAAATCTCTTGTTTGCAATTTATTGGAGGCCAAATAGCGGATTGTTTACCCTTGTATTGTCTTCTCAATTCGCAATTTGAAATTTCTTTATGCTCTGGATCTCCAGAATGATCCGGTTCGCCTAATGGATGTGCTAAACAGATTTATTGCCAGGGAAATAGAATTATTCCTATCAAAAAAAGCAATAATATGGATTTTTGTTTTTGCATTGTGGCAAATCTGCCAAAAATTGTCTGAACAGCTAGGCAATAGTGGGACTAACTGGTCAATTAGTTAGTTTATTTTTTGTTTCAAAAATACCTGTAAATCTTTATTAGAGCCGTATAATACTAAAATATCGGCTTCCTCAAGAATTAAATCAGGAGCAGCTACGCCCTGAACTTTTAGTTCTGTTTTACTTTTTCCTAAAAGACTTTTAATCTCTATTTTTTTGATTGTAGTAAGAACATTTAAATTGAAATTTCGTAACAATCCAATCTCCTCAATACTTTTACCAATGTATTCTTCGGGCACAGTTGCTTCGATAATACTGTAATTATCACTAAGTTCAAAGGAATCTACCACATTATTTAAACACAATTTTTTAGCCCAGCGTTCTGCCGTTTCTTCTTCGGGATGAACAATTCCGTCTACACCAATGGCTTGTAATACCTTTTCATGAAGAGGATTTATGGCTCTGCTTATTAGTCGTTTTACTTCTAAATTTTTAAATAATGCAGTAGTCATTACATTAGCTCCCTGATCTTCTCCAATGGCAATAATTACAATATCTGTTTCTTTAAGTGGCAATCCGGAAACGGTATATTCATCAGTGGCATCCATACAAATAGTATGTGAAATTTTTTCTTTATTTGCCTCGACTTTCACCATACTGGTATCAATGCCAATCACTTCATTTCCCTGAGCAGTTAATTTTTGACCAAGAGATGCACCAAAGTTTCCTAGGCCGATAATTATATATTTCATTTTTTATAATTTTAATTAATAGTAATCTCTTCTTTTGGATAATGATAATTATGATGCTTTACTTTTTTGAAAACAGCAATTACAATAGATAACATGCTAACGCGACCTACAAACATAATACCAATAAGAACAAACTTACTCGCACTGCTTAGCTGATTTGTTATTCCTAAACTTAATCCTACGGTGCTGTAAGCTGAAAAACATTCAAAAGCAATGCTCATTAAAGTTTGATTACTATCAAAAAAAGAAATTAAGATAATCCCAAATCCTATTGTAATCAACGATAAGGTAATAATTGCAAAAGCTCTACGCACTGATATATCCGAAATTTCTCTGCGAAAGACTTCTATTCTTGATTTTCCTTTGGCAAGACTTAAAATATTTAATGTTGCAATCGCAAATGTACTCGTTTTAATTCCCCCTCCTGTTGATGATGGAGAAGCTCCAATCCACATTAACAATAAAACAATCATCAGCGTGGGGAAAGTCAGTGCCGCTGTGTCAATAGAATTAAATCCAGCCGTTCGCGGTGTGGTTGCACCAAATAATGCAGCAATGACCTTACCCAAACCATGGTGTTCCGCAAGTGTATTGTTGTATTCAAAAATATAAAACACAACAAAAGCAAATGCCGATAGTGAAAGTGTTGTAATGAGCGTTATTCTACTATTAATATTCAATACCCATGGTTTGAAATAATGCTTTTTAGCGGTAACTGAAAAAAAGTTAGCAATCTTATATTTTAAATAATTTAGTAAATTTACAACAATGGCAAAACCTAAACCGCCCAAGGCAAAAGTAATAATGATAATCATTTGTAATAAATAATTGAATCTAAAGCTTCCCTCGTACAAACTTTTAGGTAATGTGGAAAATCCTGCATTACAAAATGCAGATATAGAATGAAATCCTGCAAAAAATAGTCGGTCAAATTGTGATCGGAAATTTTCTTCTGGTAAACTAAAGTAAATCAGTACTGCCGAAAAAAATTCGATACTAAAGGTGATCAGTAAAATATATTTTAAGGTCAAAAACACATCACTAAGCTTTTGAGAACTAGTCATATCGCCAATGACCATTTGATTTTCATAACTAGTACCTTCCTTAAAAAAATAACTAAAGTAGCTAGCAAAAGTTAGAATACCCAACCCACCAATTTGAATAAGTAACAAAATTATTGTTTGCCCAAATAGTGTAAAATAACTTCCTGTATCAACAACAATAAGCCCGGTAACACAAACCGCACTTGTAGCGGTAAATAAGGAATCTAAAAATGAAATCCCACTGTAAGTCGCCTTGGGTAGCATTAAAAGAAAGGTTCCAAACAAAATAATCAACAAAAAACTGCTTATAAATAATTGTGCAGGATTGAGCACCTTCCGTTTAAAATTGAGTTTTATTTCTGAAAATTCTCTAATGAAACTAAACGCAACGGCAAGTTTTACCCAACTATCATTATAGAATAACAATGAAGATTGATTAATGTCGCCAGTGACAAAGTGCTGAAATAAGATTACAAGTGTAAAAAGTATGGACAAACTGTCAAAAATAAAGGCTTTACGTTTTACTATTTTTCCTTCTCTTATATGACGAAGAGAAGACGAGATGACACCAAATATCAGAATAAAAAAATAATAGCTATTTAAAATATTTTGGAATTTTTCGGTTTGAGGAAAACCAAAATCAGCTATAAAAGTTACAACCCCGGAAAAACTAATAAAAAGCGCAACATTATAAAATTTTTTTAAATCTATTTTCATTAATTCGCTCGTTTCTCCATTTATATTTTGTCAAACTAGTTCGCAAATTACTACTTCTATATATAGGGTAATTCGCTTCACACAAACATACTATAATTTACCCTTTATGATCTTCAAACAAAGCCTAAAGTTACTTAGTTTCTCGCAATCACTTTTATTTTGAGTTTTGATTACTATCGTTTTAAAGATAATGTTTGGGATGTATACTATTCCTTTCTCTTTCGCAACGAGTCAATAGCTGCAACTTCATTAATATTCATTAGAATTAGTACCTAACATTGAGCTACAAAATTAATGCGTTTTTGTGTGCAAAATAATAAAATGAGAATCAAAAATGGAATGAATAATACCAGAATACTTTCCCAAAATGCAACTCTAAAAGAATACCTTGTGAATAATTAAAAAGTATATTTGAAAGAAAATTAGAACTGATAATTAAAATGGCCTCCGATGGATTTATTTTCGTTTTAGAAAAACGAAGCCAAGTGGCATTCTGAATCATCAAACCTAATAAGTTGATTTACAAATAAAAAGATGTTATATCTTTATATTGGAATTTAAAATATAGTTGAGTTCACATAATTAATAGAACAAACAAGTTTACAATCGAGAGAGAATCAAGCCTTACATGAACGGACGCTACAATGCAAAGCAGCACGGGCTTTAAGTCTATATATGGTCTAATTTCAATCCAATGCAGCGGAAAATTCTTAACTATTGCGTTTTGATCTTTACATTAACTTTCTAAAAAAATCTTCCAATGTGATAAATGTTACAGATTATACGGTTTTAACGAGCAATATTTGCATTATAAAATTTATAATTATGGAATACGTAGGTTATTTTGCATCGATCCTAATTGGCGTAGCTTTAGGACTGATTGGTGGAGGAGGTTCAATCCTTACCGTACCGGTATTAGTTTATTTATTTGCAATTGAACCCGTATTAGCAACGGCTTATTCATTATTTATAGTTGGATTAACCAGTGCAGTTGGAACTGTTGGATATTTCAAAAAAGGATTAGTTAATATCAAAACAGCAGTTGTTTTTGGTATCCCGTCTATTATTGCGGTTTTTACCACAAGAGCGCTTATTGTTCCCGCTATACCCCAAGAAATCTTTACGATAGAAAAATTCATACTAACAAAAGATCTTTTTTTAATGCTGCTTTTTGCCGTTATCATGGTTCTTGCGTCTTATACGATGATAAAAAAAGATAAAAAAGCAGTTCGCGAAGAAGCGGTAGCGCAAAAATTCAATTATCCTATGATACTTATTGAGGGTGCCCTTGTAGGTGTTATTACAGGATTAGTTGGCGCAGGCGGCGGGTTTTTGATAATTCCTGCATTAGTTATTTTGAGTAAATTACCCATGAAAGAAGCAGTAGGAACTTCGCTTGTTATTATTGCTGCTAAATCATTACTGGGCTTTTTTGGTGAAGGCGGAGAAAGTGTTATTGATTGGCAGTTTTTATTTACCATCTCAGGTTTTGCAATTGTTGGTATTTTTATAGGAACTGCATTGTCTAAAAAAATTGATGGAAATAAACTAAAACCTGCATTTGGATGGTTTGTTTTAGTAATGGGTATTTATATTATTACGAAAGAACTTTTTCTAAAATAAGATCTCAATATGTGATAAAAGTCACATAAACAAGTGTTTAAAATAATTAATTTTAATCTATTATTTTAAATAAATTAAAAAAATGGCTAATCATTATCAAATACTTGTAGTAGGTGGAGGAAATGCAGGACTTTCTGTAGCCTCACAATTACTCCGTAAAAGAAGTAATCTGAACATTGGAATCATTGATCCATCTGAAAAACATTATTACCAACCGGCATGGACGTTAGTTGGTGCGGGAATATTTGACATCAAAACTACCGTTCGAAATGAAAAAGAGCTGATTCCTAAAAATACTACTTGGATAAAAGAAGCTGTCTCTGAATTTCAACCAACGGAAAACAAAGTAAAATGTACTTCAGGTGATGAATTTACCTATGATTATTTAGTGGTTTGTCCCGGAATTCAACTGGATTGGTACAAAATAAAAGGACTTAAAGAAACTCTTGGAAAGAATAATGTAAGCAGTAACTACTCTTTTCAATATGCACCATATACGTGGGAAATGATTGAAAATTTTAAGGGTGGCACAGCAGTTTTTACAAACCCAACAACGCCTATAAAATGCGGGGGAGCACCACACAAAATAATGTATTTAGCCTGCGATTATTGGCGTAAAAAAGGAATTTTAGATAAATGTGAGGTTCATTATATTTCTGGCGCAAATACTATTTTTGGTGTCAAAGAATATGCGGATACATTAAAAAAAGTCGTGTCTAAATATAATATCCACGTTCATTATGGTGCTAATGTCACTGCGATCAACGGAGCAGATAAAACAATAGAATTTGTAACTAAAGAAATTGATGAAAATCTAAATCAAAAACTATCTAATAAAAACGCTGCTTGTTACGGAATTATAGAAACACAAAAGACTGATGAACTCAAAAAAGTAATCCTCAATTTTGATTTGTGCCACGCAGTTCCCCCGCAATCTGCACCTGATTTTATACAAAATAGCCCTTTGAGAGACCCCGAAAATCCACTGGGATATGTCGCCATTGATAAACATACTATGCAACACGTTCGTTTTCCAAATGTATTCGCGCTAGGAGACTGCACTAATGCCCCTTGTAGCAAAACCGGTGCCGCAATAAGAAAACAAGCGCCTGTTGTAGTTGAAAACCTTTTGGCGATTTTAGACAAAAAGAAAATGACAGCGCACTACGACGGCTATAGCGCCTGCCCTATTCCAACACAATATGGGAAATTAATGCTGGCTGAATTTGATTATTCAAACACTCCGAAAATGACTTTTCCAATAAATCAAGCCAACCCGAATTGGGCGATGTGGATTCTTAAAACTAAGATATTACCTTGGTTGTATTGGAACAAAATCCTAAAAGGAACAGCCTAATAATAGTTATTTTTGTTTTTTTCCCTTTCGAGTAAAATTGAAAGGGATTTTTTGTTTTTTAATCATAACAACTTCAAAATTAAGTACTTAAATTTTTATTATAACTAGAATATTCCTAAATTAGTAGTCAGCAAAACGATAGCTTTCTCTAAAAAAGTACATATAACCAAATGGGTTACTAAGAATTAAAAAAAAACAACTTCAACTGCATTAATTTAAAAATAAGAAAATGGAAACTACAAAAACAATTTACCAATTACATGAGGAGCACAAAACGTGGCTTAACAAACTTTTATTTTACAAAGATGAACTTTCAATAATGACCAACCGACTTTCGGAAATAGCAAAAAAAAATACGGCTACGGAAGTTCTTTCATTAGTTGATCATTTTCACAATCAGCTGATCATACAAAAAGAACAAATCGATATTTTACATCATGATATCACTAGCCACGAATCATATCTTCAGGCAACGGTCCGCAAGAATAGTAATAATCTGGAGCACACTAAATTCTCAGATCATAAAATTCACCGAGAAAGTATTGCAGTATTTGAAAAAATATTCAAAGAATTACGAGAAGAGTTGATTGATTTTCTTTCAAAATGGATGTGAAATCTAAAACATATTAAAACAACTATATAAGACTAAAACAAAGGGCTACTAATCACAGTAAGTCCTTTATTTTTGTGAAAATCAAAAATAAAAGCAACAAGTTCTGAGAAATCTATAAAATATGATTAATATTTATTTTTAAAAGTAAAAAGTACCCTAAAAACGGATCAAAGCACCATTGGCTTTGGCTTCAATTCGTTGTGTTTTGTATGTAAAAATCACGAAAATGGCAGGTAGTGATTAAATATTAGGTCCTTATGTACTACGCTATCTGTTGTTTTGATGGTCTACATCAACTAAAAATAATTAGTAAGGATCCATCTGGTAAAGAAGGCATCAGGATAATTCCTTTTACCGTTCGAAAC
>NZ_JBGQOR010000010.1:0-73916 GCF_052119725.1 Flavobacterium sp. W20_MBD1_R3 | reverse complement strand
TTCATGGGGCCCTAAGATTATGGGTCAAGCAATTACAAACTCATATGGTCAACCTGAAGTATTGCAAGCTTACAAGAATAATGTTAAAGATTTTTTTAAAACTTCTTACAACGCTCAAAATAACTTAAGTTTTGCTGGAGGTTCTGAAAAGTCTAGTTTTAGACTTGCGATTGGAAATACAAAGGAAACATATGTTATTGACAACAACAATTTATCTCGAACTAATTTAACTTTTTCAGGAAACACTCAAATGTCTGATAAGTTAAACGTAGGAGCTAGCATTACCTACACTAATACATCTTCACAAAGAACCTTACAGGGAAACAACTTGTCTAACCCATTGTTTAGAGGATATTTTACTCCAAGATCTTATAATTTAAGTGGTTTGCCATTTGAAAATGCACAAGGTCAGCAGTTGTATGCTGGTGGTGAGGATAACCCTTATTGGACTATTAAAAATAATCTGTATAATGATAAAGTAAATAGAATTTTGGCTAATTTTAATGCTAAATACGATTTCGCTTCATGGTTGAATGCTGACTTTAAAATCGGTACAGATTTCTATAATTTGAATAGTGTTGGTTTTGACGAGATTGGAAACAGAGGCGCTGGTTCTGTGCAAGGTTCAACTAATATTGGAGGTTTAATTGAGGGTGCTACAAACGTTCATAACTTGAACCAATATTTTACATTGAACGCTAGTAAAAAGTTTAATGATTTCACTTTATCTGGGTCAGTTGGAAATGAGTTTAATAATAACTATAGCTTCGCTTCTCAGGTTACAGGTCTAAATTTAGTGATTCCTGGATTTGCCAATTTATCTAATGCTGTGACGTATGCGCCTGCTTCCTCTATTGTGAATACAAAATTGTTTGGAGTTTTTGCAGATGCTGTTATAGAATATAAAAATTTCTTGTCCGTAAACGTTAAGGCTAGAAATGACTGGTCCTCTACCTTATCTCCAGAGAACAATTCTATTTTCTATTCGGCAGTTTCAGGAAGTTTTGTGTTGACTGAGGCATTTCCTGCAATTAAGTTTGGCGATAAAATCAATTTAATAAAGTTTAGAGCAAGTGCAGGTGAAGTAGGAAAAGGTGCTCCTGCTTATGCAACAAATACTTACTTCGCTCAAGCTACTGCAGCTGATGGTTTTGGCCCACAAATTATTTTCCCTTACAATGGAAATGCTGGTTTTTCTCTTTCTAATACAGCGGGTAATGCCGATCTTACACCAGAGTTTACTAAAGAGATTGCTTTTGGAACTGAAATGGCATTTTTTAATAATCGATTAAATATTGATGCTACTTATTACGAACGTAATACTCGTAATGTAATTTTAAGTGTGCCTGTATCAGCTGGATCAGGAGTTACAAATGTTTTGAAAAATGCAGGAAAGCTTTCTACAAAAGGGCTTGAAATTGCATTATCTGGAACACCAATCAGAACTCAAAATTTTTCTTGGGATTTAGGAGCAAATTATACTCAGTATGTATCTACGGTTGATGAATTAGCGCCGGGTGTAACTAACATATTTTTAGGTGGTTTTGTAACTCCTAATATTCGTTTAGTTGCAGGAGATGAATATGGTCAGCTTTATGGTTCTAAATATCAACGTAATGCTGATGGGCAAATGCTAATTAGCCCTACAACCGGTTTGCCATTGCAAACTACAAGCGTAGAGAAAATTGGAAATCCAAACCCTGATTTTACAATGGGTATTACTAACACTTTTACTTACAAAAACTTTAGTTTATACGTTTTGTTAGACATTCGTGAAGGAGGAGATCAATATTCAAGAAATATAGCTGATGTACAAAGGAATGGTGTAGCTGCAGAGACAGCTGAATTCCCTAGGTTTGCAGCTGATAATGTTACTGCTAACACACCATATCTTTATGAAGGAGTTTATGCTTCAGGTGCAAATGCAGGTCAGCCGAACACCATACAGGTAAATGCTCAGTCTTATTATGGTAATAGTGGGAAGTATATTGCTGCTGAAGGATTTATATATGATACCTCTTGGTTTAGAGTTAGAGAGATGTCTTTTTCATATAAATTAGGCTCTAGTTTATTAGCGAATACCGGAATTAAACAATTTGAGGTTGGAGTATTTGGAAGAAATTTATTCTTGCACGCACCTAATTATCCGCATTTTGATCCAGAACAAAATGCTTTAGGGGTTAGTAATGCACAAGGTTTAGAGTTTAACTCTTTACCAAACACAAGAACAATTGGATTTAATCTTAAAGTAGTACTTTAATAATAATTTTAAATATGAAAAACATAAAAAATAAAATAGTAGCTGTTCTATTCTTAGTTGCTCTCGTAGTGACTGGCTGTGAATTTGGTGATATCAATGAGGATCCAAGCAGTGTAGTAGCTGCTCCAATTAATCAGCAGTTAACTTCATTGACCGTTAATGTTGGTTTTTTAGCTGGTAGCGATTTAAATCGTTATTCTTCTTTGATAATGCAACAGTATTCAGGACAAACTGTTGGTGCAACTACTCAGACTCAATTTTTCGAACAGTTTCAGATTGTTGGTTCGGATTTAAACAATGTATGGTCTAGTGTTTATGCTACCATCTTAAATGACGCAGAGAATATAATAGTTGGCGCAACGGCTTCCAATAGTCCGCATTATTCAGGTGTTGCCAAAATTTTAAAGGCATATACTTATCAAATTGCTGTAGATACTTGGGGTAGTATTCCTTATTCAGATACTCAAAAGTTAGCTGCAAATGTCAAGCCTAAGTATGATTCGGATGAAAGTATTTATGCGGATTTAATTACTCTATTAGATGAAGGTATTGCTGAGGTAAATGCGTCAACTTCGGCAATTTCGCCAGGTACTAATAGTACAATTTATCCAGGAGCATTTTCAACTACAAAAAACAACTGGATACGATTTGCTAACACATTAAAACTAAGAATATTTTTACATTACAGCGAAAAAAATCCAAGTTTTGCTAAATCTAATATTGATGCATTGATTAATTCAGGAGCTCTTATAATGGCCAGTAACTCAGATAGCTTTCAGATGAATTTTGTTGATGCTGCTAATGCGAGAAACCCAATTGACCAATTTGAAACTAATAGACTTGGTAATTTAGTGGTTAATGCAAAATTGGTTAATATGATGAATTCTAAAACAGACCCAAGAAGACAATTTTATTTTACTCAATTGCCTGCAGGTTCTGGTTTGTATGTTGGTGCTGTTTCCGGAGCTCCGGCAGGACCAGGTAACTATTCTAAATTCCACACTTATCTAAGAGGATCACTTACTGGTTCAGTGTATACTGGATCGGCGCCTATTAGAATGTTGACCTTTGCTGAATATAACTTTATTAGAGCTGAGGCATCGCTAAGGTTTAGTTCTCCCGGTAGTGCTCAAACATTTTTTCAAGAAGGTATACGGGCTTCAATGCTAAGTGCTGGTGTTGCAGTAGCGGACATTACTACTTATTTAGCAACAAATGGTACATTGACAGGAACTGATGCTCAAAAACTTGAGCAAATAATAAACGAAAAATTTATCGCTAATTATGGTGTAACGTTAGAACCATGGTCAGATTTTCGTAGAACAGGATATCCTGTTTTGACTTTACCTTCAAATGCAGTTGTGCCATATTTTCCAAGATCACTTTTTTATCCTCAATCTGAGCTTGATTTAAATCCTGAAAATGTTCAGCAAAAAGCAGGTATGAATGAGAAAGTTTTTTGGGATACACGTCAATAAAATTTATTAAGTATGATTAAACCTTCTCTTTCATGAGAAGGTTTTTTTTTGCTTAATTATTTTTTTTTTTGATGTTTTCATAAAATATTTTATGACCAATACTACAAAATACATCTGATTTATTGATATCGAGATACTATGTTTTGATAATTTTATATCGCTTTTCGATATAAATAATTATGAGAGTTGATTTCCCTATTGTGATCTAAAAGGCCAACGATTTAATATATATATATATATATATATATATATATATATATCAGTTTTGTATCTGTGCTTTAAAGAGTTTAATATTTACAAGAAAATCTGTACTTCAGGAAACTAATAATAACCCAACATTGATAGCAGAGCAAAATCCGGGTTGGTAAACTTAAAAGTAGAGTTTTATAAGATAATACTTGATATCGAATTAATTTTTAAAACAGTTGTAGGATCTATTTCTTACAACTGTTTTTTTTTACATTTACTTTTGGTATAAAATCTACAGACGCTTTAAATACTGTACGGAGGTAATTTTACGAAACATTTTCTTTTTGTAATTAAAGGACTCTCAAGTCGTATAATTATTTCTGGCTTCATCCGCTTAAGTTTCTAAATGTGATGTTAAAAAGAAAGGGATTAATATTAAATTAATTTTGATAAAAATAGGATTCTTAAGTTAATATCCGCAGTTTGTAGTGTTATAATAGCTAAATTTTATTTGGATATACATTTTTTTAAAAGCAATAGTATTTAAAATATAATGTGTTAAAGTTAACTAAAAATTATTTTCTTTAAGAAATTATTAAGAAGTTTGTGAAATAACTAATTCAAAATAAACTTAATATGAGATCAAAATTCAAATGGATTTTTTCGTTGCTATTGGCTTTGTCCATGCAATTTGTGTTTGCACAAGAAAAAACTGTTACAGGTGTAGTTTCTGATAATTCAGGGCCATTGCCAGGCGTTAACGTAGTAGTCAAAGGAACAAAAACAGGTGTTCAAACTGATTTTGACGGGAAGTTTTCAATACAAGCAAAAACGGGAAGCATTTTAGTTTTTTCTTTTATTGGAATGAAAGAAACAACGGCTGAGGTTGGTAATTCAACAACAGTTAATGTGAAAATGGATACCGGGGTATTTTTAAATGAAGTTGTTGTTGTGGGATATAGTTCAACGACTAACAAAGCTTTTACAGGAACATTCAAACAGATTAAGGCAGAAGTATTAGAACGTAAAAATGTGACAAATATTACTCAAGCATTAGCTGGTGAAGTTGCGGGTGTTAGAGTAATAAATACTTCAGGACAACCAGGCTCAAACGCAACTATTAAAATACGTGGTATCGGTTCTGTTAATGCTAATTCGGATCCATTATACGTTGTTGATGGTGTTCCTTATGTTGGGAATTTAAGTTCAATAAATTTTTCGGATGTCGAGTCTACAACAGTATTGAAGGATGCTTCTGCAACATCTATTTATGGTTCTAGGGGTGCTAATGGTGTAATTCTTATTACAACAAAAACCGGTAAAGCTGGTGGTTCATACATTCAAATTGAAACTAAATTAGGTAACAATGTCGCACTTTTACCAAGATATAAAACTGTAAGATCTGCAGATGAGTATATCGCTTTAGGTTGGGAATCTCTGTATAATCAAGGTGTTATAACAAATGCATCAGATCCAATTGCATATGCCAACACAAATTTATTTTTAGCAAGAGGGTTAGGAGGAAGTCAGTACAATTCGTGGAATGTCTCTAATGGGGATGAATTAATTGATCCAGTTACTCGTCAAGTTAGAGCAGGTGTTACTAAAAAGTATACTCCTGAAAGATGGGAAGACTATGCTTTTCAGGCTTCAATTAGATCTGAAACCAATTTAACATTAGGGGGAGGTGACGGTAAAACAAATTACTTTACATCATTCGGTTATTTAAAAGATCAAGGATATTCAATTAACTCTGATTTCGAACGCTTATCAACACGTATAAATATTAATCATGAAGTTAAACCTTGGTTAAAAGGAGGTGTAAACTTTGGATACTCTTATTCTAAATCTAATAACAATGGTCAGTCTTCGGATTCAGGAAGTGTTTTTTGGTTTGCTGATAACATGCCATCCATTTATCCTCTTTTTGAAAGAAATACTGATGGAAGTATTGTTCAAGATCCGATTTATGGAGGAAATAAATATGACTATGGTGAGAACGGAAGACGTTTTGGTGGTTTGACCAATGCAATTTCGGATGCTACGAGGGAGATTGATAGAACTGGTAGACATGAGTTGAATATGAATGTTTCGTTTGACGTGAAGTTTACTAAAGGACTAACTTTGGAAAATCGTGTTGGAGCTCAATATTATAATTCATCTAGGGACAATAAAGGAGATGCTTTTTACGGGGGTTCTGCTTCACAGAATGGTTCTATTTTCAAAACAAAAACAGAGTTTTTGAACTATAATGTTTTAAATTTATTACGATATAAAACTAGTTTTGGAGACCATTCATTTGAAGCTTTAGTAGCTCATGAAAATAATCAACTTTCTAATTCGTATTTAAGTGCATATAGAACTAATCTATTTGATCCGAATGGACTTGAATTAAACAACGCTATAGTTCAGCAAAGTTCTAATTCCTACAAAGATATGAGTTCTCTAGAAAGTTATTTTGGTCAAGTTAATTATGATTATAAAAATACATATTTTTTATCAGGAACTATAAGAAGAGACGGAAGCTCTAAATTTATTAACAACAAATGGGGGACTTTTGGTTCAATAGGGGCATCGTGGATTGTATCTAATGAGTCGTTCATGGATAATCAAAATGTTTTTAGCTTCTTAAAATTTAAAGCCAGTTATGGTATTACTGGAGAACAAGGTGTTCAGGATGCAAATGGTAACTTAGCCTATTATCCCGGTTTAGATACTTATTCGATTAATAATCTAAATGATGAGGCTTCACTTGGCGATTTTACTAAAGGAAATCCTGATCTAACATGGGAAAAAGCAAACCAATTTCAAACAGGTGTTGAATTTGCTTTAGGGAAATACCTTGATGTAGCAGTTGATTACTATTCAAAACGCACAAAAGATCTTATATTTGATAGAAGAGTTGGTCCATCATTGGGGTATGCACTTTTAAAAGTAAATGATGGTGAGTTGCTAAATAGTGGTATTGAATTTGATGTAACTGCACACCTTCTAAAAGGGGATGATTATTTTATTGATCTTACTGTTAATGGTGAAGTACCTAAAAATGAATTATTGAAATTACCAATTGATCCTGCCACAGGAGAAGAAAAATTAATTGATATTAATGGACTTTATGGTAGGTCAAAAGGACGTTCTTTATATGATTTCTACATCAGAGAAGATGCAGGGGTTGACGCACTAACGGGAGCTCCTCAATGGAATGCTTACTACTTTGATGCCAATGCAAATGGTGTTCAGGATACTGGTGAAGAATTTATTAAGTCATTGTATGAGTATGAATCTCAAAATCCTCAAAACGTTGGTGGTATTGTTGAGACTAAAACAAATACCTACACTAATGCCGCTATTAAATATATTGGTAAATCAGCAATACCTGTTGTAAGAGGTGCTTTTACGTTAAGTACTAAATACAAGGCATTCAGTTTAAGTACACAATTTCTATATAGCTTGGGTGGTTATTCTTATGATGGTGCTTATGCAAGTTTGATGCATAGTGGTTTAATTGGGTCAAATAACTGGAGTGAGGATATTAAAAATAGATGGCAACAACCAGGTGACATCACTAATGTGCCACGTTTGTCAAATAATAGTGATCTTTCTGCTAACGGGACTTCTTCAAGATTTGTTACTAAGGCAGATTACTTATCGCTTAATAACGTCAGAGTAGGATTCTCTATGCCGCAAAACTTTTTAAAATCTGTAAACATGTACGGTTTAGATGTATATGTTTCTGGAGATAACTTGCTTTTATTTTCAAAAAGAGAAGGGTTTAATCCTGCCGCATCTTTATCAGGAGCTTCAAATACTTATAGATATTCTCCAATGTCGACAATCTCGATTGGTGTCAAAGCTAAATTTTAATTTTAAAAACAAATAAAAATGAAAAATATAAAATTAATTGTAATATTCGCTGCTGCATTAGTCTTTACGGCTTGTAGCGAAGACTACCTTGTTGCTGAGCCGACAGAAGTAGTTTCTTCAGATCAAATAGCAGATATTGTTGATTTGAAACCTGAAGCATTGAATAGTTTGCTGTCAGGGATATATACGACTATGTATACCGCAGGATCGGGGGGTACTAATTTGGACCATGATGATTTTGGGCAAAAAGGATATGATATATATACAGATATGATCAGTTCTGACATGGTTTTAGCAGGTCTAAACTATGGATGGTATACAAGAATCGTAAATTATCAAACAACGGTGAATTTTACAGATTTAAATAATTATAAACCATGGAGATATTACTATAGAATTATTCTTTCAAGTAATCAAATCATTGAAGCTTTTGGTGGTAACGATTTTACTCCCGAAAATACTGAAGCTAAGCATATAATGGGACAAGCTAAAGCATTACGTGCTTATGCTTACTTTTATTTAGCACAATTATATCAAAAAGAATATGTTTCTGATGAAATGATTTTACCTATATATACTGATACTCAGGTACCTAATCAGCCTAAAAGTTCAGCTGCGGATGTCTATGCCTTGATCATTAAGGATTTGACAGACTCTGAAACCTTATTAGCAACTTTTAATAGAGAAAATAAAAGTAGTATCAATCAATCTGTTGCACAAGGATTGTTAGCTTATGCATACGGAGCGCAAGGAAACTATCAAAAAGTTTTAGAGATAACTAATAAGATTATAGCTAAAAATGAATTTTCATTAACAACGGCTTCTCAATTAGTTGGTAAAGTAGATTCTAATGGTAAACTCATCAATACTGATGCAGGATTCAATAACGTAGCTACTCCTAGTTGGATGTGGGGTGTAGATTTGACTGTTGCTAACGATTTAGATTTAGTTTCATGGTGGGGACAAGTAGATCGTTACACTTATAGTTATGCTTGGGCAGGTGATCCTAAAACAATAGATAAAAAGCTACAAGATCAAATTAGATCTACAGATATTAGAAAAGAACAATTTACTTCAACTGGTAGACCTTCATTTAAATTTTTTGATCCAAATAGAGTTATAGGTGGCCAAAGAACTGTGACTACAGATTATCTTTACATGAGAATTGAAGAAATGTATTTGTTGAATGCAGAGGCGCAAGCAAAACTAGGAAACGACTCTGACGCTAGAACTACGTTGAAAACATTATTAGCAATAAGAAATGTAGATGGAGTTTACTTGGACGGAATGTCAGGAACAACATTACAACAAGAAATTTACCTGCAAACTAGAATAGAATTTTGGGGTGAAGGTAAAAGTTATTTAGCAATGAAGAGAAATAAAGCTACAATTACTAGAGGATCTAATCACTTGTACTTTGCAGGAGAAAGTTTTCAATATAATGATGATAAATTGACGTTTGATATTCCGCAAGCGGAAATATTAAACAACCCCTTTATCGATTAAATAATAAAATATTTTGTTGAAGCCCGCTTTTAAAGCGGGTTTTTTATTTTTAAAAGGTTTTTCATTTATCTTTGACCTAATTATTCGTAGTTAGACAGTAACTTAATTATACATTCATCAAAATGAGAATTCTTCTTTTAGTATATTTATTCATTTTCCCCTTAATACTGTTTTCTCAAATTAAGCTTAATAAAGGATTAAATTTTAATTCGTCGGAGAAAGGAAAAGAAACAGATTCTTTACAATCTGAAAAAGCTCAAAAAACCGCTACCATAGACCTCTACCAGTTTATCACTTTAGAGCGCGATACGACTTACATTGATACCTCTCTTAATATTCAAAAAGAATACAGCCACAATTATCTGCGAAAAGACATCTTTGGACTTTTGCCTTTTCCAAATGATGGTCAAACCTATAATACGCTACAATATAGTTTAAACGAAATTTCACCTCTGCCTGAATTTGGCTTTAAAGCAAAACATTTTAATTTTTTAGAAGCAAACCAAATCCGTTACAGCTCTGTTGCTACTCCTGTAACCGAATTGTATTTTAAAACCACTATTAAAAAAGGGCAATCTGTCGATGCATTTATCACATTAAATACTTCAAAAAACTTAAATTTCTCAATGGCTTACAGAGGTTTACGCTCCGAAGGGGAGTACATTAATCAACTTTCAAGTACAGGAAATTTCCGATTTACAACTAGTTATAATACAAAGAATAAACGATATTTCGCAAATGCCCATTACACTTATCAAGATATTTTAAATGAAGAAAATGGAGGAATTACGACCATTGGTGATTTTGAAAGTGGCGACCCAAACTACGATAACAGGCAAAGGTTCGAAGTATATCTCAATGATGCCAAATCATTTCTGAAAGGGAAAAGAATTTTTCTGGATCATAATTTCAGAATTAATACCAATAATGATGACAATAATTTGTATTTGACGCATCGTTTTAATTATGAAAATAAGTTCTTCGAATACAATCAGTCTGCAGTGCCGTCTACAGTAAATGGCGAAACAGTTGACCGTTTTGGTGATTCCTACAAAAACAGTGGAATCAATGATCAAACTCGTTTTAACAAAATGTACAATAAAATTGGTTTGGTTTATGAAAATATAACTTTGGGTAAATTTCAGTTTTTTGTCGATGATTTTAGATCTAATTATTACTACAATCAGATTTTAATTTTTGATGCCGGAACGGTTCCGAGTTCGCTGAGTCAGAATATTAATAGCGCTGGGGGGCAATATGAATACCGAAAAAATAAATGGAATGGTAGGTTTTCTTATTCTAGATCAATCACTAATCAGTCGCTGTCAAATTTAGATGCCAAGATTAAGTATGACTTCAATGATGAGATTCAATTCGCATTTCAATATCTAAATATAAACAAACTTCCCAATAATAATTACAATCTACACCAGAGTAGCTATGTGCAATACAATTGGTCCAATGATTTCAAAAACGAAAAAATTAATACAATAAAAGCAAGCGCTGTTTCTCCTTGGATTGATGCAGAGTTGCAACTTTCTGTTTTAAATGATCATTTGTATTTTACTGATGCATCAACGGCCCAACAAAAGGAAGGTAAAGCACAGATTGTTGCACCGGGACAATACGCCGGAACAATAAATTATTTATCAATCAAAATAAGCCGCGAATTAAAATTCGGTAAATTTGCTCTGGATAATACCTTCTTATATCAAAAAACAGAACAACAGAATCCGATCTTGAACGTTCCTGAAATTGTAACGCGAAATACGATTTACTATTCGGATTACTTATTCAAAAAAGCCTTGTTTTTGGAAACAGGAATCTCGCTAAATTACTTTTCTAGTTACTATGCCAGTGAATATAATCCAGTAATAGGAGAGTTTTTTGTACAAAATGAAAAACAAATTGGAAATCATCCTAATCTTGATTTTTTTATTAATGCAAAAATTCAAAGAACAAGGATCTATTTTAAAGTAGAACATTTCAATTCGGCACTTAGCGGTAATGATTTTTATGCTTCACCCAATAATCCCTCGCGTGATTTCACGATTCGTTTCGGATTGATTTGGAACTTCTTCAATTAATCGTTCGTTAATCTTTTAATTCGTTTTTCTTTGGCTTTTTATCGTTCTATTCGCTATAGCTGCCGCCTACTTAGAGCAAGCAACGAAAGGATGTCGCTGTTATCACGAACGCAAAATTCCGTAAACAAGAATATTTTATAACAAAATGCTATCTTTGCATTTGTATTTACAACATATTACAATCTTAAATTCACACAAAAATGCGCTACGCAGAAAATATATTAGGCACAATAGGCAACACACCATTAGTAAAACTCAATAAAATAACTGCTGAAATAGAGGCTTTGGTATTAGCCAAAGTTGAAACATTCAATCCTGGAAATTCTGTAAAAGATAGAATGGCCGTAAAAATGATTGAAGATGCGGAGGCTGATGGACGACTAAAGCCACGCGGAACCATAATTGAAGGTACTTCAGGGAATACAGGAATGGGATTGGCACTAGTCGCTATTATAAAAGGATACAAATTAATTTGTGTTATTTCAGATAAACAGTCCAAAGAAAAAATGGATATCCTTCGTGCTGTAGGTGCTAAAGTTGTGGTTTGTCCTACGGATGTCGAACCTACAGATCCAAGATCGTATTACTCAGTTTCTAAAAGACTGGCTGAAGAAACACCTAATTCTTGGTATGTAAACCAATACGATAATCCTTCAAATGCCATTGCCCATTACGAACAAACAGGGCCTGAGATTTGGGAGCAAACTAATGGTAAAATTACTCATTTTATAGCGGGGGTAGGGACTGGAGGAACAATTTCTGGTGTAGGTAAATATTTGAAAGAGCAGAATCCAAATGTTAAAATTTGGGGAATAGATACTTACGGTTCTGTATTTAAAAAATACCACGAAACAGGGATTTTTGATGAAAACGAGATCTATTCTTATATTACAGAAGGAATTGGGGAAGATATATTACCAAAGAACGTAGACTTTGCTTTAATTGATGGTTTTACAAAAGTAACCGATAAAGATGCTGCGGTTTATACTCGTAAAATAGCGCTTGAGGAAGGGATATTTGTAGGCAATTCAGCTGGAGCAGCAATCAAAGGTCTGCTACAACTTAAGGAACATTTTAAACCAGAGGATGTGGTCGTGGTTCTTTTTCACGATTCAGGAAGCCGTTATGTAGGCAAAATGTTCAACGATGATTGGATGCGTGAACGTGGTTTTCTGGATCAAGAAATCACAAAGGCTGAAGATGTCATCAAAGATCATATTGATAAACCATTAATTGTGGTGCGTACAGAAGAATTGGTTTCGCATGCTATTGAGAGAATGCAAAAATATAAGATTTCTCAAATTCCAGTAATAGACATCACCGGATTTGTTGGTTCTGTTGACGAAAGTGATTTGTTTCAAAGTTATGTAGTTGACAAAGATGTAGCCGATAAACCAATTAAAGATATAATGGGTAAACCTTTTCCAATAGTAAAACATGGAACTTCAATTGAGGAAGTTTCTAAATTATTTACTAGAGAAAATGAAGCTGTTTTAGTGGAATTGGAAAATGGAAATCATCATATTATTACTAAATACGATATTATTGGTTCGATAAAATAAGATAGCTTTACGAATTTATTTGGTATACTCCTGCAAGGTTTTTTAATCTTGCAGGTTTTTTTATTAAGTATGTTTGCTGTTGTAAAAGTACTTGAACCTAAAAGTTCGCTAGATGCAATAAAAAGAAAGCTTTCAAATGCATTGAACTTGCATAATTGACAGTATTTTTGTAAATCTGAAATCAAAACCCTTAACCTGAATCAAATTGACTTTTACTGCTATAGATTTTGAAACAGCAATAGGATATCATCCCTGTTCTGTTGGTATTGTTACCGTTGAAAACGGTATAATCGTTGACGAGTTTGTTACCTTGATTAAACCACCTAATAACTTGTATTCTCCTTTTACCATTCAAGTGCATGGAATATATCCTCGCGATACCTTGAATGCAAAATCATTTGCTCAAGTGTATCCTGAAATTAAAAAAAGACTCCAAAATAGAGTAGTAGTTGCCCACAATGAAAGTTTTGACAGAAATGTTTTGGCTAAATCGATGGCGCTTTACAATCTAGATTACGCTGATTTGAATATCTCTTCCAGATGGGAATGTACCGTTAAAATTTATAAAGCTAAAGGTCTAAAACCAACTAAATTGAGTGATTGTTGTCGGGAAATGAAAATACAATTAAATCATCACGAAGCTTTGTCGGATGCTCGAGCTTGCGCCAAATTATTTTTGATGCGATAATTTGTAAAATTGGTAGTCCAATTGCAATTTATGTAAGTTGTTGTTGCTTTTTTTTACTACATTAGTATTCAATCTAATATGTAAAATATGAAAGAAGATTTCCTTCATTATCTTTGGAAATTTAAGAAATTTGATTCCTTGAATTTGAAAACTTTTAACAATGAGGAAATCACAATTGTCAATGTAGGCCAATATCTTGAACTGGCCGGACCGGACTTTTTTAATGCTCAAATAACGATTGGGAATCAAAAATGGGCTGGAAATGTAGAAATTCATCTTAAATCCTCAGATTGGTATGTGCATCACCACGAAAGAGACGAAGCTTACGAAAACGTGATTTTGCATGTGGTCTGGGAACATGACTCAGAAATCTTCAGAAAAAACAACACAGAGATTCCTGTTTTAGAGCTCAAGAAATATGTTGATGCTGTAACGATATCTAATTATCAATCTTTAATTTCTCCTAAATCATGGATTTTCTGTGAGAAGCAAATTAAAGATGTTGATGCCTTTGTATTTAAAAATTGGAAGGAACGTTTGTTTTTTGAACGTTTGGAAAGAAAATCAAAATCAATATTTGATTTATTGGAACAAACCAATCACGATTGGGAAGCAGTCTTGTTTTGCTTAATTGCAAAAAATTTTGGATTAAATACTAATGGTGATATTTTTTTTAAAATTTCTCAATCTATTCCTTTTTCTATAATTAGAAAAGAAAGTTTCGAGAAAGAAAATTTGGAAGCTTTAATTTTTGGAACAGCTGGATTGTTAGATTTAGAGAAGGAAGATACTTATTTTAAAGATTTAAAATTCAGGTACTTTTATTTACTGCATAAGTATCAATTGGAAAAAAATTGTATCGAACCAGTTCAGTTTTTTAAGCATCGCCCGGATAATTTTCCAACGATTAGGCTTTCTCAGTTGGCCAATTTATACCACAGTCAGCAGAATTTATTTTCGAAAATCAGTTCGTTAAATTCGTTAAAAAGCTGTTATGATTTGTTTCAGGTTTCAACCTCAGAATATTGGTTGAATCATTATCAGTTTGATAAAGAAAGTCCTAAGAAAAGGAAATCGTTGTCCAAATCTTTTATTGATTTGATAGTCATCAATACTATAATTCCGTTACAGTTTGCTTATTCAAAAAGTCAGGGAAAAGAAATTTCTGAGGATTTAATTCAACTGTTAATTGAACTTTCGCCAGAGAAAAATATTATTATTGACAAGTTCAAGTCTTTCGGAATCGTCTCAACAACGGCTTTTGATACTCAGTCACTACTGCAACTAAAAAAAGAATATTGCAATGCAAGTAAATGTTTAGCATGTGCTGTGGGAACCGAATTATTGAAAAAAAGTTAAAATAGGTTTTTTGGATCCGTTTACAATAGAATGTTGTAATTTTGGTATTGAAGAAATGATGGACGAATTTTATACACGAACTAAAAATGTCAGCAGTAATTAAACTTAAATTCTTTTTTGAGAAACACGGTTTTCATGTTTCTTCGCGTTTGGCGGATACCTTAGGAATGCGTGCTAGTAGTGTTCGACTGTTTTTTATTTACTTATCATTTGTCACGGCAGGATTGTGGTTTGCTGTATATTTAACATTGGCTTTTTGGATGCGATTAAAGGATTTAATTCGTGCCAAAAGAACCTCCGTTTTTGATTTGTAAAAAAAAATAATAAATTAACAAAGGGTTCTAGAATAGTTAAACTATTCTAGAACCCTTTGTTAATTTTTACAGGAATTTATTTTTCGGGATTGTTTAATTTACTTTTTTTCTTTCCGTATAAAAAGTAAATCACAACACCCAAGGCCATCCATATTACTAACCGAATCCAACTTTCATAAGGAAGTGAATACATTAAATACAAACAAACCAAAACACCTGCAACAGGTACATAAGGTACAAAAGGAGTTTTGAAAGCTCTTGGTGCATCTGGCATTTTCTTACGCATAACTAAAATACCAATACATACCAATACGAAAGCTAATAAAGTACCAATGCTGACCATGTGTCCTAAATCACTTACCGGAACTAAACCAGCAAATAAACTAACGAAAACCATGAAGAAAAGATTGGTTTTCCAAGGAGTTCTGAATTTTTTGTGGATTTCACTGAAAAAAGGTGGTAGTAAACCATCATTACTCATAGTGTAAAAAACACGACTTTGTCCCATCAACATCACAAGCATCACTGAAGTATATCCCGCCAAAATAGCAACAATCAGCCCTGTTTGAAGGAAATCATATCCTGTGACAGCAAAAGCGGTCGCAGCTGGTTTTGCATCATTTGCAAATTTAAAATAAGGTACAAGACCTGTCATTACATGAGCAAATAAAACATATAAAATAGTACAGATCACTAGAGAACCTAATATTCCAATTGGCATTCCTTTTTGAGGATTTTTTGCTTCTTGCGCTGCGGTAGAAACTGCATCAAAACCAATGAAAGCAAAGAACACAGTTCCTGCCCCTGCTGCAATTCCAGACCATCCAAACTGACCTTTGATCCCTGTATTTTCTGGGATGTAAGGGGTGTAATTTGCAGGGTCAATAAATTGCCAGCCAACAATTATAAAAATAATAACCACGATAACTTTTAGGATTACTAAAACATTATTGATAGAAGCTGATTCTTTGGTTCCTCGTATTAATAACAAGGAAAGGGAGGATACAATAAGCACCGCCGGAAGATTAAAATAACCACCATTTACAACAGTACCGTCACCTAGTGTTAGAGTTTCCCAGGGGGAACAAATAAAATTGGGATTAAGATGGACTCCGTATTTGCTCAATAATTCAAGGAGATAACGAGACCAACTTACTCCTACTGTAGCCGCTCCTAGTGCGTATTCAAGCACTAAGTCCCAGCCAATAATCCAGGCCATAAATTCTCCCATAGTGGCATAGGAATATGTGTAGGCACTACCTGCAACAGGTATCATAGAAGCAAATTCTGCATAGCACAATCCAGCAAAGGCGCACCCAATGGCTGCCAGAATGAAGGAAAGCGTAACGGCTGGTCCTGCATGCTCTGCAGCCGCAATTCCAGTTAATGAAAATAATCCTGCCCCAATTATTGCCCCAACTCCTAATGCAACAAGAGAGCCTGAGGATAATGTTCTTTTTAATCCTTTTTCGGATTCTGATGCTTCATTTAGCAATACCGACAGTGGTTTAGTTTTCCAAATTGACATGGGTTATATGGTTTTGTTTGTTATTAAGCTCCAAATGTATTGTTTTTTATAAAAAATAAAAATATTAATTTAGTTTTAAGGAATAAAAAATAATGTCTTGCCTTTTTTAGTAGTGATAAAAGATAAATTATTCAATCTGGTTTATTGAAAGTATTGATTTTTATTGAAATTTTTTTTTATTTACAAAGTGATTTGTTTTAATTTTATTTCTACTTTTAGAAGCAATATTTCAACGGGCAAATCCATCTGTATTATATGAGTTTCAAAACGATTCAAACGTACTTTAATTTTACCAAGGATCAGCGTACGGGTATCTTTTTCTTGTTTTTAATTATCGTCGTCTTGCAAACTACATATTTCTTTCTAGATCTTAGTGTGGCGAGTAAAGAATATCCTGAAAAGCAAAAGTGGCTTGCTCTTCAATCAGAAATGGATTCGCTAAAAGTAGATTTTAAGAATAAAAAGCCCATCATATACCTCTTTAATCCAAATTTCATAACGGATTATAAAGCGTATAAATTAGGAATGTCGCTGCAGGAAATTGATCGTTTACTCGCTTTTAGAAAGGAAAATAGGTTTGTTAATTCGCCCAAAGAATTCCAAAGTGTGACCAAAATTTCCGATTCCTTATTAAATGAGATGGCACCATATTTTAAATTTCCGGACTGGGTTAACAATAAAAAAAAGGATACCAAATTTAAAGAATACACAGTTTATCAAAATGAGGCTTCTGCCAAAAAAGAAAAAATAATCCTAATCGATATTAATCAGGCGACAAAAGAGGATTTAGTTAAAATATACGGAATTGGCGAGGCTATTTCTGTTCGAATATTAAGACAGAAAGAAACTTTAGGAGGATTTGTTTCTATGGAGCAAATGAAAGAAATTTGGGGATTGTCTCCTGAAGTGATTGAGAATCTAAATACTCATTTTAAAGTCACAACATTAGCTCGATTTAAAAAAATAGAAATCAATAACGCTTCGTTAAAGGAGCTTTCGCAGTTTCATTATTTCAGATATGCGTTGGCCAAGCAAATAGTAACGTACCGAAGTATGTACGGAAATATTAGAAATATTGAGGATTTAACAAAAATTAAGGGATTTCCTGTTGATAAAGCAAATATAATTGGCTTATATTTGGACTTTAATTAGAAGTGTCAAGATTTAATCAACCAGAAAGAATGTTTTTAATACATTTTTAACCGCAAAAACGAAACCTGAAACATTTTTGTATTAATATGTTTCAATTAAAACTATTTAAAAAAAAATAAATAATATATGAATTCAATGTATTTCACTGAAGAACACCAAGCATTTAGAGAAAGTTTAAAAGATTTTTTGCATAAAGAAGTTGTTCCGCATATTGAAAAATGGGAAAAAACGGGTAGGATAGAGCGTTTTATTTGGGAGAAGTTTGGCGATATGGGTTATTTTGGAATTGCTTATCCAGAGGCTTATGGTGGGCTAAATCTTGATTTGTTTTATACTGTTATTTTTCTCGAAGAATTACAAAAAATTAAGTCATCAGGCTTTGCTGCTGCAATGTGGGCTCATGGTTATTTAGCGATGACCCATTTGAATGCAGAGGGTGACGAAAGAATAAAGCAGGACTACTTAGTGCCAAGTATCGCAGGGAAAAAAATAGGTGCACTTTGTATTTCAGAGCCTTTTGGAGGTAGTGACGTTGCAGGAATGCGCACTAATGCTGTGAGGAAAGGGGACAAATATATTATTAATGGTTCTAAAACATTTATTACAAACGGTGTTTATGCAGATTACTATATTGTTGCGGCAAAAACTAATCCTGAACTTGGTAACAAAGGGATAAGTATTTTTTTGATGGATACTAGTTTAAAAGGAATATCGGCTGTAAAGCTTGATAAATTAGGTTGGAGAGCATCAGATACTGCTGAAATTGCTTTTGATAATGTTGAAATTCCAGCAGCAAATTTAATGGGAGAAGAAGGAAAAGGATTTCCTTATATCATGCAGCACTTTGCTTTGGAGCGTTTAATTATGGCGATAAATGCACATGCTAGAGCTGAATATGCTATAGATTACACCATTGATTACATGTCGCAAAGAGAAGCGTTCGGAAAAAAAATCAGTAAGTTTCAGGCCTTGAGGCACACGCTTGTTGAGCATGCAACAGAGGTTGAACATTGTAAGGTGTTTAATTATGCTGCGGTAGGCCGTTTAGATAAAGGGGAATATGTTGTAAAAGAAGCGACTATGGCAAAATTAAAATCTACCAAAGTTGCAGATGAGGCCATATACAGTTGCTTGCAAATGTTAGGTGGGTATGGATATATGGAAGAGTATCCATTAGCACGTTTATTTAGAGACAGTCGTCTTGGGCCAATAGGTGGCGGAACTTCAGAAATACTCAAAGAAATTCTAGGAAAATTAATTATTGATAATAAAAATTATGAGCCAGCAGTAAAATAATTCGGCTGTAATTTGGTTGTTTTGAGTGTGATTATATTGTGCTTATTATGATAAACTAGATTTAATCTTACGTATTTAATCAATAAAAAAAGGAGTCAATCGGGTTTTGACTCCTTTTTTATGTCAAGATGAGTAGTGGATGTCTTCCTCAAGAGCCTTGTAATTGACTCGACTGCGGTGAATAGGTGACGGCGTGTAAAAACGTAATGGGAATCACAATCCTTGTTTTGATAACACATTTAAAATAAAAAGCATTTAGTAACTGAAAATTCAAAATTTTAGTTACTTTTGCACACTTAAAGAAAGGGGGTGTCTATATTATGTTAATTATACCAATTAAAGACGGAGAAAATATCGATAGAGCATTAAAACGCTACAAAAGAAAATTTGATAAAACAGGAACTGTTCGTCAATTAAGAGCGCGTACTGCTTTTATTAAACCTTCAGTTACAAATAGAATCAAAATTCAAAAAGCAGCTTATATCCAAAATATGAGAGATAACTTAGAGAGTTAGATTATCTATTAAATAAAATACCGTTAGTCATCAAAATTTTATAACTTTGATGCTAACGGTTTTTTTATGACTACTAATAAAGATGCATTTCGGGATTATTTGCAATTGGAGAAAAAATATTCTCCTCATACATTAACAGCATATTGTAACGATATTGCTTCTTTTGAATTTTTTAATAAAATTCACTTTGAAGAAGATATTATAGATCAAGTAGGTTATGATCACATTAGAAGTTGGATAGTCTCGCTTGTAGGTGAAGGCGTGTCCAATAGTTCTGTCAATAGGAAAATAGCTTCTTTAAAAGCGTTTTATAAATTTTTGTTAAAGACAAAACAAATCCAAATTAGTCCATTATTAAAGCATAAGGCATTAAAAACTTCTAGAATTTTGCAGATTCCTTTTTCTGAAAAAGAAGTTTTTAATGTTTTAGATCAAGTTCAAAACGCAATTGGATTTGAAGAACTGAGAAATAAACTTATTATTGATTTGCTTTATACCACAGGGATGCGAAGAGCGGAACTAATCCAACTTCAGTTAGCAAATGTTGACATACTAAATAAGTCTATTAAAGTGCTTGGAAAGCGAAGTAAAGAGCGAATCTTGCCTGTTTTACCAATAATTGCTGATCAGTTTTCTCTATATCTGAAGGAAAGGGCATTGTTGGTTACTATAGTTGATGCTGATTTTTTTTTTCTTACCAAAAGAGGATTAAAAATAAATAATTCTGTTGTGTATCGGTTAATAAATTCATACTTTAGTACTGTGTCTGAGAAAGTAAAAAAAAGTCCTCACATTGTACGCCATACCTTCGCTACACATTTATTGAATAATGGCGCTGATTTGAACTCAGTCAAAGAGTTATTAGGGCATTCCAGCTTGGCCTCAACTCAAATTTACACGCACAGTAGTTTGTCTAAGATAAAGAATATTTATAAAGATGCTCATCCGCGAGGGCGCAAATAATTCGTGTTATGTTTAACTAAAATAAAAGATTATGAAGGTAAGTGTTCAAGCAGTCAACTTTACAGTTGACAAAAAGCTAGTAGATTTTGTTCAGGTCCGAATGGACAAGTTGGAAAAATATTATGACAAGGTGGTGTCGGCCGATGTTTTTTTGAAGGTTGAAAAGACTAGTGATAAAGAAAATAAAATTGCTGAGGTTAAAATCAACGTTCCAGGAGATGAATTTTTAGTCAAAAAGCAATGTAAAACTTTTGAAGAGGCGGTAGAACATTCTGCTGAATCTTTAGAACGGTTATTGGTAAAAAGGAAAGAAAAAATAAGTTCTCATATTTAATATGATTTTTTTTTAAAAAAAGTTTTGATTGAGAGATAAAATCTATACATTTGCAGTCCGTTAGAAATAGCGGGCTTTTTTTATTGATTCGCCAGCGTAGCTCAGTTGGCTAGAGCAGCTGATTTGTAATCAGCAGGTCGTGGGTTCGAGTCCCTCCGCCGGCTCAAAATTGTAATGATTTGGTAATGAAAAAAGTAGGGGAGATACTCAAGCGGCCAACGAGGGCAGACTGTAAATCTGCTGTGTAAACTTCGCAGGTTCGAATCCTGCTCTCCCCACGATGAATATTTTAAATATTAAATTATACTTTTTGTAATGATTTAAGTTTCAGTATTTAGAATGTAAAGTGAATTCTCTGCCGGTGTAGCTCAGGGGTAGAGTGCTTCCTTGGTAAGGAAGAGGTCTCGGGTTCAATTCCCGACATTGGCTCAAGTAAGTAGGAAATAGGAATTAATATATAACAAGATTTAAAATTAAGTAAAATGGCAAAGGAAAATTTTAACCGTAACAAGCCCCATTTAAACATTGGAACAATTGGGCATGTGGATCACGGAAAAACAACATTAACTGCGGCAATTACAAAAGTATTGTCTGATGCAGGTTACTGTCAAGCAAAATCATTTGATCAAATTGATAATGCTCCAGAAGAAAAAGAAAGAGGTATTACAATTAATACATCTCACGTTGAGTATGAAACAGCTAATCGTCATTACGCTCACGTTGACTGTCCAGGTCACGCTGATTATGTAAAGAACATGGTTACTGGTGCTGCTCAAATGGATGGTGCAATTCTTGTTGTAGCTGCAACTGACGGACCAATGCCACAAACACGTGAGCATATCCTTTTAGGACGTCAAGTAGGTATTCCTAGAATGGTTGTATTCATGAATAAAGTGGATATGGTTGATGATGAGGAGTTACTTGAATTAGTTGAAATGGAAATCAGAGATTTGTTATCTTTCTACGAATATGATGGAGATAATGGTCCTGTTGTTCAAGGTTCAGCTTTAGGTGGATTGAATAATGATCCAGCTTGGGTACCAAAAATCATTGAATTGATGGAAGCTGTAGACATGTGGATCGAAGAGCCAGTAAGAGATGTTGCAAAACCTTTCTTGATGCCTGTTGAAGATGTATTCTCAATTACAGGTCGTGGAACTGTTGCTACAGGTCGTATTGAAACAGGAGTTGCTAATACAGGAGATCCAGTTGAAATCATTGGTATGGGAGCTGAAAAATTAACTTCTACTATTACTGGAGTTGAGATGTTCCGTAAAATCCTTGATAGAGGTGAAGCTGGAGATAACGTAGGTATTCTTTTAAGAGGTATTCAAAAAGAAGACATCAAAAGAGGAATGGTTATTTGTAAGCCAGGTTCAGTTAAGCCACACGCTACTTTTAAAGCAGAGGTTTATATCTTGAAAAAAGAAGAAGGTGGTCGTCATACGCCATTCCATAATAACTACCGTCCACAGTTTTACGTACGTACAACTGATGTAACAGGTATCATTACTTTGCCTACAGGCGTTGAAATGGTTATGCCTGGGGATAACTTAACAATTGATGTTGTATTGCTTAGTGCAATTGCATTAAGTGTAGGTTTGCGTTTTGCTATCCGTGAAGGTGGTAGAACAGTAGGTGCAGGTCAGGTAACTGAGATTGTAGCTTAATCCTAAATAAGGTATTAAATTTATAAGCCAGTAACTACCTAAAGTTGTTGCTGGCTTTTATTAACAAACGGGCGTAGTTCAAGGGTAGAATAGCGGTCTCCAAAACCGTTGATGGGGGTTCGAATCCCTCCGCCCGTGCAAAAAAATAAATCATAATGACAAAAGTTGTTAATTACATATCAGAGGCATTTGAGGAATTAAAGTCAAATGTTACTTGGCCTGTTTGGGCTGAAGTTCAACGTCTAACGATTGTTGTTGCTGTTTTTTCCGTACTATTCGCTTTGGCAACTTGGGGAGTAGATGAAATTTTCGCAAAAGCTTTGGCTGGATTTTTTAACTGGATAAAAGCATAATTTTTGTTATGGCAGATAATAATATTAAAAAGTGGTATGTCGTTAGGGCAGTAAGCGGTCAAGAGAATAAAGTTAAAGCTTATATCGAGACTGAGATTGCGCGACTAGAAATGGGTGATTACGTTTCACAGGTTTTGGTTCCTACTGAAAAAGTAGTTACTGTAAAGGAAGGAAAAAAAATAATAAAAGATAAAGTTTATTTTCCAGGATATGTTATGATCGAAGCAAATCTAATTGGAGAAATCCCTCATATTATTAAATCTATAACCAGTGTTATTGGTTTTCTGGGAGAGATTAAAGGCGGCGAGCCTGTTCCATTAAGAGTTTCTGAGGTTAATCGTATGTTAGGTAAAGTAGATGAACTGGCTGTTAATGCCGATACTCGTTCAATCCCTTTCAATATAGGTGAAACGATTAAGGTTGTTGATGGTCCTTTTAATGGTTTCAATGGAACTGTTGAGAAAATCAATGAAGAAAAGCGTAAACTAGAAGTAATGGTCAAAATTTTCGGAAGAAAAACACCTTTAGAACTTAGTTTTATGCAAGTAGAAAAAGTATAATTTTTGTTACATCTATAATAACCATTACAATCGCTTCCAAAGATTGTAGTGTAAAATTTTTTAAAAAATGGCTAAAGAAATTAGTAAAGTAGTTAAACTACAAGTTAAGGGAGGTGCCGCGAATCCATCGCCACCGGTTGGACCTGCTTTAGGTGCTGCTGGTGTTAATATCATGGAGTTCTGTAAGCAATTTAATGCTAGAACACAAGATAAAGCCGGCAAAGTTTGCCCTGTGCAAATTACTGTGTACAAAGACAAATCATTTGATTTTGTTGTAAAAACACCACCTGCTGCTGTCCAATTATTGGAAGCTGCAAAGCTAAAATCTGGTTCAGGTGAGCCTAATCGTAAGAAAGTAGCTAGTGTTACTTGGGACGTAATTAGAACAATCGCCGAAGATAAAATGGTGGATTTAAATGCATTCACTATCGAATCCGCTATGAGCATGATCGCAGGAACGGCTAGATCTATGGGTATAACTGTAACTGGAGATTCTCCTCTAAAACAAGCTTAAGACATGGCAAAATTAACAAAAAAGCAAAAAGAGGCTGCTTCAAAAATTGAAAAGAACAAACTTTACTCCCTTAAAGATGCTGCGGCATTATTAAAAGTAGTTGCTTCTGCAAAATTTGATGAGTCTGTTGATATCGCAGTTCGTTTGGGTGTAGATCCAAGAAAAGCGAATCAAATGGTTAGAGGTGTGGTTACATTACCTCACGGAACTGGTAAAGACGTTAAAGTGTTAGCACTAGTTACTCCAGACAAAGAAGCGGAAGCTTTAGCGGCTGGTGCAGACTATGTTGGTCTTGACGATTATTTACAAAAGATAAAAGACGGTTGGACGGATGTTGATGTAATTATCACTATGCCTTCTGTTATGGGTAAATTAGGTCCGTTAGGTCGTATTTTAGGACCAAGAGGTTTAATGCCTAACCCGAAAACAGGAACTGTGACTATGGATGTTGCAAAAGCTGTTCAAGAGGTAAAAGCTGGTAAAATCGATTTTAAAGTTGATAAAACTGGTATTGTGCATGCAGGGATTGGTAAAGTTTCTTTTGGAGCTGAACAGATTGTTGACAATGCTCACGAAATTATTCAAACATTAATCAAACTTAAACCAACTGCGGCTAAGGGAACTTACATCAAAAGTATTTACCTAACTAGCACGATGAGTCCTGCAATTGCATTGGACCCAAAAGCAGTGTAATTGGTAGTTAAAAATTTTTAGTATGACTAGAGAAGAAAAATCAATCGCGATTGAAGTTTTAACTGCACAGTTAGCTGGTACAAATATTATTTATGTATCTGATATTTCTGGTATGAATGCAGAATCAACTACAAACTTAAGAAGAGCTTGTTACAAAGCTGGTGTTAAGCTAGAAGTAGTTAAAAATACTTTACTTGCCAAAGCAATGGAAGCTTCAGCTAATGATTATGGAGAGTTACCTTCAATTTTGACAGGTAATAGTGCTATATTTATTTCTGAAATTGCAAATGCTCCGGGTAAGATAATTAAAGATTTCAGAAAAAAATCAGCTAAACCTTTATTGAAGGGAGCTTATATTAATGCTGAAGTTTATATTGGAGACGACCAATTAGATGCATTAGCAACTATCAAATCTAAAGAAGAGCTTATTGGCGAACTTATTGGATTATTGCAGTCACCAGCACAAAGAGTTATTGCTGCGCTTCAGAACCAATTTGCGAAAAGCGAAGAAGTTACAGAAGAAGTGGAAGCCTAATAAAATTAGGTATTTATCCTATTTTTGTTAAAAAAAAGAACGCACATAATAAATTATATTTTTACAAATCATTTTAAAACGATAGAAAAAATGGCAGATTTGAAACAATTCGCAGAACAATTGGTTAACCTAACGGTAAAAGAAGTTAACGAATTAGCAACAATATTAAAAGATGAGTACGGAATCGAACCAGCTGCTGCAGCTGTAGTAGTTTCAGGTGGTGGCGAAGCCGCTGCTGAGGATGTTCAAACTGAATTTACAGTAGTATTAAAAGCAGCTGGTGCTTCTAAATTAGCTGTTGTAAAGTTAGTTAAAGAACTTACTGGTTTAGGATTGAAAGAAGCTAAAGATGTTGTTGATAGCGCACCAAGTAATATTAAAGAAGGTGTAACTAAAGATGAAGCAGAAGCACTTAAAAAATCTTTGGAAGAAGCAGGAGCTGAGGTTGAACTTAAATAGTTTTACTTGGTTTTAAGAATTAGGTTTAGGTCTTGGATTCATATCCAAAGACCTAAACCATTTTTCGTATAATAAAATTTTACCCCATTTTATTATAAATTAAAGTTTAAAATACAAAAGTGTTTTTAAATCAATACGATGAAAGAAAATAAATGTTAAGAGTTTGCTCTTATATTATTTTTAAAGAGGTATTGATTAAAAAAAGAAAGTATCGGTTAAACAGTGTTTTACACAAATAAATTACTTTTTTTTAATCAAAATTTTGTCCATAGATGATAACAAATCAGACTGAAAGATTGAATTTTGCCTCTACAAAAAATATTCCTGACTATCCAGATTTTCTAGATGTTCAGGTTAAATCGTTTAAAGATTTTTTTCAATTAGAAACTAAATCTGACGAAAGAGGCGACGAGGGATTATACAATACCTTCATGGAAAATTTTCCAATTACAGATACAAGAAATAACTTTGTATTGGAGTTCCTTGATTATTTTGTAGATCCACCGCGTTACACAATTCAAGAATGTATAGAAAGAGGTCTTACGCATAGTGTACCCTTAAAAGCGAGGTTAAAGCTATATTGTACAGACCCAGAACATGAAGATTTTGAGACTATTGTTCAGGATGTATATCTTGGTACAATTCCTTACATGACACCAAGTGGTACCTTTGTTATTAATGGTGCTGAACGTGTGGTTGTATCGCAATTACACCGATCTCCAGGTGTATTCTTTGGACAATCGTTCCATGCAAATGGTACCAAATTGTACTCAGCTAGAGTAATTCCATTTAAGGGTTCTTGGATAGAATTTTCGACAGATATTAATAGCGTCATGTATGCTTATATCGATAGAAAGAAAAAATTACCAGTTACTACTCTTTTTAGAGCGATTGGTTTTGAAAGAGATAAAGACATTTTGGAAATTTTTGATCTTGCAGAAGAAATTAAGGTTTCTAAAACAGGACTTAAAAAATATATCGGTAGAAAACTTGCTGCTCGTGTTTTAAATACTTGGCATGAAGATTTCGTAGATGAAGATACTGGTGAAGTCGTTTCTATTGAACGAAATGAAATAATTCTTGATAGAGATACTATTATCGATAAAGATAATGTAGAAGAAATTATAGATTCTAATGTTAAATCTATTTTACTTCACAAGGAGGATGCCAATCAAGGTGATTATGCGATTATTCATAACACACTGCAAAAAGATCCAACTAACTCTGAAAAAGAAGCTGTTGAACATATTTATAGACAACTGCGTAACGCTGAACCGCCTGATGAAGAAACTGCTCGCGGTATCATTGATAAATTATTTTTCTCTGATCAACGTTATAATTTAGGTGAAGTAGGTCGTTACAGAATTAATAAAAAATTAGGGTTAGATACTCCAATGGAAAAGCAAGTCTTGACCAAAGAAGATATCATTACCATAGTTAAATATTTGATTGAATTAATCAACTCCAAAGCAGAGATTGATGATATTGATCACTTATCAAATAGACGTGTACGGACAGTTGGCGAGCAAATGTCGCAACAATTCGGCGTTGGTTTGGCTCGTATGGCCAGAACCATTAGAGAGCGTATGAACGTTAGAGATAACGAGGTGTTTACACCAATAGATTTGATTAATGCAAAAACATTATCTTCTGTTATCAACTCTTTCTTTGGAACAAATCAGTTGTCTCAGTTTATGGATCAAACAAATCCACTAGCCGAGATTACGCATAAAAGAAGATTATCTGCACTAGGACCAGGTGGACTTTCAAGAGAAAGAGCAGGGTTTGAAGTACGTGATGTTCACTATACGCATTACGGGCGTTTATGTCCAATTGAAACTCCAGAGGGACCAAATATTGGTTTGATTTCATCTTTGGGTGTTTATGCGAAGGTAAATGGAATGGGTTTCATTGAAACACCGTATCGTAAAGTAACTAACGGTGTAGTTGATTTAGTGACTACTCCAATTTATTTGAGCGCAGAAGAAGAAGAGGGAATGTTGATTGCTCAAGCAAACATTGAAATGGATGCCACAGGAAAAATCATTGCCGAAAACGTAATTGCACGTCAAGAAGGTGATTTCCCCGTGATTGAACCTTCAAGAGTAGATTACACGGATGTTGCGCCGAATCAAATTGCTTCAATTTCAGCATCTTTAATTCCTTTCTTGGAACATGATGATGCGAATAGAGCATTGATGGGATCTAACATGATGCGTCAGGCCGTACCATTAATACGTCCTGAAGCTCCAATTGTTGGAACTGGTTTAGAACGTCAGGTTGCTTCTGATTCCAGAGTTTTAATTAACGCTGAAGGAGATGGAACTGTTGAATATGTTGATGCTAATATTATCACAATCAAATATGATCGTTCTGAAGAAGAAAGAATGGTTAGCTTTGAATCAGATGAGAAAACATACAATTTAATAAAATTTAGAAAAACCAATCAAGGTACTAGTATCAATCTAAAACCGATCGTAAGAAGAGGGGACAGAGTGATTTTTGGTCAAGTGTTATCCGAAGGATATGCTACTCAAAATGGTGAGTTAGCTTTAGGTCGTAACCTAAAAGTAGCTTTTATGCCATGGAAAGGGTATAATTTTGAGGATGCGATTGTAATTTCTGAAAAAGTAGTTCGTGATGATATTTTTACCTCAATTCATGTGGATGATTATTCATTAGAGGTTAGAGATACTAAATTAGGTAACGAAGAATTGACTAATGATATTCCAAACGTTTCTGAAGAAGCTACTAAAGATTTAGATGAAAATGGAATGATTAGAATTGGAGCCGAAGTTAAACCAGGTGACATTCTAATTGGAAAAATTACTCCAAAAGGGGAATCAGATCCTACTCCGGAAGAGAAATTGCTTCGCGCAATCTTTGGGGATAAAGCAGGTGATGTAAAAGATGCTTCATTGAAAGCTTCTCCTTCTTTACATGGTGTTGTTTTAGATAAAAAATTGTTCGCAAGAGCGGTTAAAGATAAACGCAAACGTACTCAAGATAAAGATGCTTTAGGGGCACTTGAAATGGAGTTTGAGGTTAAATTTGTTGAACTAAAAGACAAATTGATTGAAAAACTTTTCTTGATTGTAAACGGAAAAACATCTCAAGGTGTAATGAATGATTTGGGTGAGGAAGTTTTACCAAAAGGTAAGAAATACACTCAAAAAATGCTATATGCTGTTGAAGATTTTGCTCACTTAAGTAAAGGTCAATGGGTTGCTGATGATGCAACCAATAAAATGGTTAATGATTTAATTCATAACTATAAAATTAAATTGAACGATTTACAAGGTGCTTTGCGTAGAGAAAAATTCACAATCACTGTTGGAGATGAATTGCCAGCAGGAATTCTGAAATTAGCAAAAGTATACATTGCTAAAAAACGTAAACTGAAAGTTGGGGATAAAATGGCGGGACGTCACGGTAACAAAGGAATCGTTGCTCGTATCGTTCGTCATGAAGATATGCCTTTCCTTGAAGATGGAACACCAGTTGATATCGTGTTGAACCCATTAGGTGTACCTTCACGTATGAATATTGGTCAAATTTATGAAACTGTTCTTGGTTGGGCTGGTATGAACTTGGGTAGAAAATTTGCTACACCAATTTTTGACGGAGCAACTCTTGATCAAATTAATGAATTGACTGATGAAGCTGGAATACCACGTTTTGGACATACACATTTATATGATGGTGGTACAGGAGAGCGTTTCCATCAAGCTGCAACAGTTGGAGTAATCTACATGTTGAAACTTGGACACATGGTTGACGATAAAATGCACGCACGTTCTATAGGTCCATACTCATTGATTACGCAGCAGCCACTTGGGGGTAAAGCGCAATTTGGAGGTCAACGTTTTGGAGAGATGGAGGTTTGGGCACTTGAAGCTTATGGAGCATCAAGTACATTAAGAGAAATCTTGACTGTGAAGTCTGATGATGTTATTGGTAGAGCAAAAACTTACGAAGCAATCGTTAAGGGTGAATCTATGCCGGAACCAGGATTACCAGAATCATTCAATGTACTAATGCATGAGTTGAAGGGTCTTGGACTTGATATTAGATTAGAAGAATAGATTAAAATTTGCCAACAGTAGAGACGCGATTATTCGTTTCTCTACTTTGGTATTTATAAAGGTTTTTAGGATTTATACTCGTAAACCGTTCCGATTTTTTACTTAGACTTGATTAAGTCTTGTAATTAGCACTTCAAATATTTTAATTGAGGTTTAGAGAAGTAATTCGAGGTAGTGTTTAGGTCTAAAGTTTGAGAGTTCAAATCGTAAAGTTATTCGTGATTTTATAGATATGGTAATTGACTTTTTTCTAAAACAAAAATTAATTTTTTAATTACAAATAAATCAATAGTAAAAGCTATGATGAATAACAGAAATAATAATAAAGATAAAAACCCAATTAAAAGGTTTAATAAAATATCTATCGGCCTTTCTTCCCCTGAAGCGATCTTGAAAGAGTCAAGAGGTGAAGTATTAAAGCCGGAAACAATCAACTACAGAACGCACAAGCCAGAGCGTGATGGACTTTTCTGTGAACGTATTTTTGGACCAGTTAAGGATTTTGAATGTGCTTGTGGTAAATACAAAAGAATTCGTTACAAAGGAATTATTTGTGACCGTTGTGGTGTTGAAGTTACGGAGAAAAAAGTACGTAGAGATAGAGTAGGTCACATCAATTTAGTTGTGCCAATTGCTCATATTTGGTATTTCCGTTCTCTTCCAAACAAAATTGGTTATATCCTTGGTCTTCCATCTAAGAAATTAGACATGATTATTTACTACGAAAGATACGTAGTAATCCAAGCAGGTATTGCAAAAAATGCAGAAGGTGAATCAGTACAAAGATTAGACTTTTTGACAGAAGAAGAATATTTAAATATTTTAGATACGCTTCCTGCTGACAATCAGTATTTGGACGATTTTGATCCTAATAAGTTTGTTGCCAAAATGGGAGCAGAATGTATAATGGATTTATTGGCCAGAATTGATTTAGATCAATTGTCTTACCAATTGCGACATAATGCTAACAATGAAACGTCTAAACAACGTAAAACTGAAGCGTTAAAAAGATTACAAGTTGTTGAATCTTTTCGGGAGTCTAACTTGAACCGTGAGAATCGTCCAGAATGGATGATTATGAAAGTTGTTCCCGTTATTCCACCAGAATTACGTCCTTTAGTTCCACTTGATGGAGGTCGTTTTGCAACTTCAGATTTAAATGATTTATACCGTCGTGTAATTATACGTAACAATCGTTTGAAAAGATTAATGGAGATTAAAGCTCCAGAAGTTATTTTAAGAAACGAAAAACGGATGTTACAAGAATCAGTAGATTCTCTTTTCGATAATACGCGTAAAGCTTCTGCTGTAAAAACAGAATCAAACCGTCCTTTGAAATCATTATCTGATTCCCTAAAAGGTAAACAAGGTCGTTTCCGTCAAAACTTACTTGGTAAACGTGTGGATTATTCTGCTCGTTCGGTAATTGTTGTTGGACCAGAATTGAAATTGTCTGAATGTGGTATCCCAAAAGATATGGCAGCTGAATTATACAAACCTTTCGTTATCCGTAAATTGATAGAAAGAGGAATTGTAAAAACAGTTAAATCAGCGAAGAAAATAATAGATAAGAAAGAGCCTGTAGTTTGGGATATCCTTGAAAATGTCATCAAAGGTCACCCAATTTTACTGAATCGTGCTCCTACTTTGCACAGATTAGGTATTCAAGCATTCCAACCAAAATTAATTGAAGGAAAAGCAATCCAATTGCATCCTTTAGTTTGTACTGCATTTAATGCGGATTTTGATGGGGATCAAATGGCTGTTCACTTGCCGTTAGGACCAGAGGCTATTTTGGAAGCACAACTATTAATGTTGGGTTCTCATAATATTTTGAATCCTGCAAATGGTGCTCCAATTACAGTGCCTTCTCAGGATATGGTTTTGGGTCTATATTATATGACCAAAGAACGTTTAACAACTCCTGAACATAAAATTTTAGGAGAAGGAATTACATTCTACTCAGCTGAAGAGGTAAATATTGCTTTGAATGAAGGCAGATTAGAATTGAATGCTTCTGTAAAAATTAGAGCAAAACATTTTAATGATGCAGGTGAATTAGTTTTCCAAATCATTAAAACTACTGCAGGTCGTGTATTATTTAATGAAGTAGTACCAGAAGCTGCAGGATATATCAATGATGTATTGACTAAGAAAAACCTTAGAGATATTATCGGACACGTTTTAAGCGCTACTGATGTGCCTACAACGGCAGTTTTCTTGGATAATATGAAGGACATGGGGTACAAATTTGCCTTTAAAGGTGGTTTGTCATTCTCCCTTGGTGATATTAGAATTCCAGATCAAAAACCAAAATTAATTGCTGATGCCAGAGAACAAGTTCAAGGTATTTCTGCTAATTATAACATGGGTTTAATTACTAATAACGAACGTTACAACCAAGTTATTGATGTATGGACTTCAGCAAATGCTCAATTGACAGAGCTTGCAATGAAAAACATTAGAGAAGACCAACAAGGTTTCAACTCAGTGTATATGATGCTTGATTCTGGAGCAAGGGGTTCCAAAGAACAAATTCGTCAGTTAACCGGTATGCGTGGTTTGATGGCTAAGCCGAAAAAATCTACAGCTGGTGGTGGTGAAATTATTGAAAACCCGATTCTTTCGAACTTTAAAGAAGGTCTTTCGATTCTTGAGTATTTTATTTCTACTCACGGTGCGCGCAAAGGTCTTGCGGATACTGCTTTAAAAACAGCCGATGCAGGATACCTAACAAGAAGATTGCATGATGTATCTCAAGATGTTATTGTAAACATTGAAGACTGTGGTACACTAAGAGGTGTTGAAGTGTCAGCATTGAAGAAAAATGAAGAAATTGTTGAATCACTTGGAGAAAGAATTTTAGGGCGTGTTGCTTTACAAGATTTGATCAATCCTTTGACCAACGAGATTTTAGTTCACTCCGGAGAGCAAATCACCGAAGTTATCATGAAAGCAATCGATGCTTCTCCTATCGAGAAAGTTGAAGTACGTTCTCCGTTAACTTGTGAAGCATTGAAAGGTATTTGTGCTAAATGTTACGGTAGAAATTTAGCTACTGGTAAAATGACACAAAGAGGTGAAGCAGTTGGTGTAATTGCTGCACAATCTATTGGAGAACCTGGTACACAGTTAACATTACGTACATTCCACGTTGGTGGAGTTGCGGGTGGTATTTCTGAAGAGTCTAGTATCGTTACGAAATTTAATGGTAAACTAGAAATTGAAGATCTAAAAACAGTTAAAGGTGAAGATAATGATGGTAACGCAGTCACTATTGTAGTCTCTCGTTCTTCTGAATTGAAATTAGTGGATGAAAAAACAGGTATTTTGTTAAGTACCAATAATATTCCTTACGGTTCTAGTATTTTCTTCAAAGACGGCCAGTCCGTAGTTAAAGGAGATGTGATTTGTAAATGGGATCCTTATAATGGAGTTATCGTTTCTGAATTTACGGGTAAAATTGCTTACGAAGAATTAGAGCAAGGTCAATCATTCATGGTTGAAATTGATGAGCAAACTGGTTTCCAAGAAAAGGTAATTTCTGAATCTAGAGCTAAAAAATTAATTCCTACTTTATTGGTTTACGGTAAAGATAATGAGTTGATTCGTTCGTATAACTTACCTGTTGGAGCCCACTTGATGGTTGAAAACGGTGAGAAAATTAAGGCAGGTAAAGTTTTGGTAAAAATCCCTCGTCGTTCTTCTAAGTCAGGAGATATTACAGGAGGTTTACCAAGAATTACAGAGCTTTTAGAAGCGCGTAATCCTTCAAACCCAGCAGTTGTATCTGAAATTGATGGTGTTGTTTCTTTTGGAAAAATCAAAAGAGGAAACCGTGAGGTTGTTATCGAATCTAAATTTGGTGATATTAGAAAATACTTGGTTAAATTATCAAGCCAAATTCTAGTTCAGGAAAATGACTTTGTAAGAGCAGGTGTACCGTTGTCAGATGGCGCTATTACTCCAGACGATATTTTAAGAATTCAAGGACCAGCAGCTGTTCAACAGTATTTGGTTAATGAAATTCAAGAAGTATACCGTTTGCAAGGGGTAAAAATTAACGACAAACACTTTGAAGTAGTAATACGTCAGATGATGCGTAAAGTAAGAGTTCAAGATCCTGGAGATACTTTGTTCTTAGAAGATCAATTAATTCACACTAAAGATTTTATCTATCAAAATGATAAACTGTACGGTATGAAAGTGGTTGAGGATGCTGGAGATTCTGGAGCTTTAAAAGAAGGACAAATTATTACGCCTCGTGAGTTGCGTGATGAAAATTCTCTATTGAAACGTACGGATAAAAACCTTGTTGTGGCTCGTGATGTTGTTACTGCAACTGCAACACCAGTTTTACAAGGTATTACAAGAGCCTCTCTTCAAACTAAATCATTCATTTCTGCTGCTTCTTTCCAAGAAACGACTAAAGTATTGAACGAAGCTGCTGTTGCAGGTAAAATCGATTATTTAGAAGGATTGAAAGAAAATGTAATTGTTGGACATAGAATTCCTGCCGGAACTGGTATGAGAGAATATGACAATACAATTGTAGGTTCAAAAGAAGATTACAATGATATGATGGCTAACAAAGAAGAATATATCTACTAAGTATGAATAATTCTAATCAACAACAAGAGCAAATTAATATTGAATTGGATGAGAAAATAGCCGAAGGAATTTATTCCAATTTGGCGATAATCAATCATTCATCCTCTGAATTTGTTTTAGATTTTGTAAGTATCATGCCAGGTATACCTAAAGCTAAGGTAAAAGCAAGAATCGTCTTGACACCGCAACATGCTAAAAGATTGTTGAAAGCAATTGGAGAAAATATTCACCGTTTTGAAGTCGCTCATGGCGAAATAAAAGATACTGAACAAGCACCAATTCCGCTTAATTTTGGTCCTGCAGGACAAGCATAATATCTAAAAAAGGCTCCAGAAATGGAGCCTTTTTTTTTATAGCTACTAATTGAGTCTTCGTCTATGCTGATTCACTCTATTTTCTTTCCGTTATTTTAGTGTTCTCACGTATACCTTTCTATAATTTTGAGAATTAAAAGCCACACGTTCACATTCAAATTATCGTTATAAAGAACAATTTTGGATCTTAAACGGCTATAATGGTTCTTTGTCGAGAATATTTCCAACTCATTTACAAATAATATACTTTCGTGCCAAAGACGGGAAAATGGATTCCGTTTTTAAATCAATCTAATTGACATGAACTATCATTCTGTGAAAATAATAAAAAAATCAGTTTTAAATAGCCTTTTCTTATTTGTTTTTGTTGTTTCGTCAAATACAGTTATTGTTGCACAAACCAAGAATAATTTGGTTGACATGTCTACAATCGAGGAGAGTACAAGTTCAGAGCAAGTAAAGGTTTCAACAGTATCTGTTTCGAATGCAAGTAGTATGCAATTTATATTGTGGTTTATGGGTTCAAAGCAAGATCTAAACAGTACAATATCCGCCGATGGAGCCAACGCGAAACAGCAAGTGATTACATCAGGCACAGCTCCAAATCGATTGTTGATTAAGGCATTTTTGAAAAAAGCTGTAGATCTAGAAAACAGGATAGCTTAAAAGTAATCTTATTATTAGAGATAAAAAAAACGCTAATTTTTTAAAATTAGCGTTTTTTTTGTCTTTATTTTTATTGATTTAAACGTCCAGATATACGATGTATAAGGTTAGCTTGTAATGATAATTACTCAAATTCAGAAGTAAAGAATAATTTCACATTTGGATATTTATTTTGAGTCATCTGTATCGTAAAGTCGGAATCAGCGAGAAACACCAATTGCCCATATTTGTCATGCGCCAAGAATTTTTGTTTGATCCTCCTGAATTCTTTAAATTCTTCACTTTTCAGATCATTAGGTTTCACCCAACATGCTTTATGAACAGGAAAATTTTCATACGTACATTTTGCACCATACTCATGCTCTAAACGATATTGGATCACTTCATATTGAAGTGCTCCAACCGTTCCAATGATTTTTCTATTGTTCATTTCTAGAGTAAACAATTGCGCCACACCTTCATCCATCAACTGATCAATACCTTTGTCCAATTGTTTTGCTTTCATTGGGTCGGCGTTATTGATGTATCGGAAATGTTCCGGAGAGAAACTCGGAATTCCTTTGAAACTCATAATTTCTCCTTCAGTCAGTGTATCTCCAATTTTGAAATTCCCGGTATCATGTAAACCAACAATATCACCAGGATAGGAAATATCGACAATTTCTTTTTTTTCAGCAAAAAAAGCGTTTGGACTAGAGAATTTTAAGTTTTTCTTCTGACGAACGTGATAGTACGGCTTGTTTCTTTCGAAAGTTCCAGATACAATTTTTATAAAAGCCAGACGATCTCTGTGTTTTGGATCCATGTTGGCGTGTATTTTAAAAACAAATCCAGTCATTTTTTCCTCCTTTGGATCAACTTCTCTGGTTTCTGAATCTTTTGGTCTTGGCGAAGGAGCAATTTGAACAAAACAATCTAGCAATTCCCTTACTCCAAAATTATTCAATGCCGAACCAAAAAATACGGGTTGTAATTTCCCATCTAAATAATCTTGACGATCAAATTTTGGATAAACTTCATCAATCAGTTCTAGCTCTTCTCGTAAAATATCAGCGGGTTTTTGACCTATTATTTTTTCTAATTCGGAACTTTTAACATCAGAGAAAGCAATTGTTTCTTCGATATTTTTGCGACTATCACCACTAAACAAGTTAATATTTTGTTCCCATAGGTTATAAATTCCTTGAAAATCGTAACCCATTCCTATCGGAAAACTTAGAGGAGTAACAGTTAAACCCAATTTTTGTTCTACTTCATCCATCAAGTCAAAAGCATCTTTACCTTCACGGTCTAATTTATTGATGAATACGATTATTGGTATTTTTCGCATTCTGCAAACGGCTACTAATTTCTCTGTTTGTTCCTCAACACCTTTGGCAACATCAATCACAACGATAACGCTATCAACTGCGGTTAAGGTTCTAAAAGTGTCCTCGGCAAAATCCTTATGTCCTGGAGTATCGAGAATATTTATTTTTTTGTCATTGTAATTAAATGCTAAAACAGAAGTTGAAACCGAAATCCCTCTTTGTCGTTCAATTTCCATAAAGTCACTCGTGGCGCCTTTTTTAATTTTATTATTTTTTACGGCACCCGCTTCTTGAATCGCACCACCAAAAAGGAGGAGTTTTTCTGTAAGTGTTGTTTTTCCAGCATCAGGATGTGAGATAATCCCGAAAGTTCTTCTACGTTGTATTTCTTCTAAAAAGCCCATATTTATATCAATAGCTTGCAAAAGTACTATTTATAAATGCCAATTAAAAAAATGTATCCTCTTAATTAATGGCGTTGGTTTTGAAAACTAATTTCTGTGCAATCTTAAAGGTTTTGTTTAAAGCCTTTGAATTTTGTGCATATTAAACAGGCCATCTAAATAAACAGCCTGTTAAATATTTTGATTACATATTGATCGACCAAACGGAATATCCATTTGGAGGACACTGTATTTTTACCCATTTGTCCGCTTGAGTAGTTGGTAGCCAAGAGGAATTGCCGGTAAAATCTTTAATTTGAGCATTAGTCCAATTGGTCTGAATCCATCTTTCTTGCCAAGTTGATGAATTATTGATGTACACGACTAATCCGGGATTGCCGTTATATCCATTTCTACGGGCAATATATTCATCTGTATCTGTAAATAGAATAGAACTGGTTCCTGTAGCTTTATTATTGTGAATCCAAATTAAGTTGTTCAGTTTCGCTTTGTTTAGCCATTCTTCATAATCTCTATAAAAAATTGTGGGATATCCTTCATGCGTCAAGATGTAAGCATACGCTAACTCTTTTTTCCAAATTTCATCTGTATCATGATTGGAAACAAAGGTTACGGCTTTGTGAGGATTTCTTTTCCACATCATGTCATCATTCAAAACAGTTAAATTGTTCCCGTCAAAAGCATCATTCATTTTATAGTAACAAGCAAAATCAAAAACAGAGCTATTGGCGTTGTTAGCCCAGTCATTCAGTACATCTACGTTAGAATCCCATAATTCACCAACAGAGAATCCGCCAACGTTTGCATTCCAATCTCGGATTACCCACGGAGCAAAACCTTTGACATAATCAAATCTCCAACCATCAAATTTCATTGTGTTTTTGTAATATTTCCCAACACCGTCTTCCCTTTTCCAAAGCCAGTTTTGTACATTTGGCACTACATGTGCTAAATCTGGGAATCCTCCAAAAGCTCCTTCGTCATTGTTTCCATAGGAATTTTTATAAAAATCAGCACTCGTTCGTGGGAATTTACCAGAAGCTACATTAGTAAAATTAGTGTAGGTTGGCGTTCCCGTAAAAGGATTATTTTCTAATTGTCCACCACTGTTATGATTCAATACCATATCCGCATATACTGTCATGTTCTCTGAGTGAACTTTTGTGATTAGGTTTACTAATTCAGTGCGGGAACCAAATCTAGTTTCCACCGTGCCATTTTGATTGTAATTTCCAAAATCAAAATAATCTGTAGGGTCGTATCCCATAGAAAATGGTCCGTTTTGTGCTTTTGATACAGGAGGAAGCCAGATGGAGCCAATGCCAGCATTTGACCAATCCGTTATTTTTGTGTTCACAGTATTCCACCAGTGACCACCAGCTGGAACATCCCAATAAAAAGCTTGCATCATAACGCCACCGCCTGGATTAGTGACGTATTTTCCAGTTTGTATATTAGTTGATGTCCCGGTATTAAAGGGACGACCGTCATGATTCGTGACATTTATAATTTTAAATTGCGCTGCTGTTCCAGTTGAATTGTCTAACAAATCATCATTTGAGTTACAGGAATACAAGCCGGCGAGAACAGCGGTCAATAAATAAAGTTTCAAATTTGGTTTTTTCATAGAATAATAATTTAAGGTTATAATGTATCAGGGGCATTTTTATTAAAATCGAGTAGCATGGATGTTTACTCATTATCAAATAAATAATATTTAAGTACTAATTTTAGTATAATTAAAATTTTTACCTTTAAAAATATAAATTATTTATTTTTACTGGTATTTTAAAAAGAATATCATTTTGGCTAATGTATGCAAATTTGTAAACGAGGTGCGGAACTGTATTTATATTTTAGAACGAAAACGTTGTAGTGTTAAAAACTTTTTAATTTGGATCTTTAAAAGCAAAATACCAAAGGTTTATTTTTTTTAAATGAAAATCGACAATTATATCCTCTTTGTATGATTTAACAGTAGTTTTAGAAAAAAATAGCGAAAGATGCACTTTTGTACTTTCGATAAAAACAGGAATTAAAAATGCTGTTTTTTAGTTTTTAATTGTTCATTTAGCGGATTTAGAAACAGATGTAAACCATGAAGTATTACGTTTATAAATTTTTGTTAATAGTAGGACGGAAACTTGTATTATGTATTGGAATTGTTATTTTTGTCTGCTTAAAATATTAAAAAAGTAGAAGAAATTTGGATTTTAAATGCAATTCATTTCCTGAAGCTTAAAAGTGTATATTTGGCAAGAATTAATATCGCTTTCAAGCATACAATTAAAAAAATGGGGATTTGAAATCCTTCAGTATAAAATAAACCAGACAAATGCCAATAAAATACATACAAATGAAATTTATTAATAAAATTGTTCTTACTTTTTTTCTGCTACTTTTTTCAAGTGTGGTAATGAATGCGCAAGAAATCATTAAGGATACAGTAATTGTTCCTGTTAAAAAAGCACAATCTACCGGCAAGCAAAAAATTGATGGTATTATTGGTACCGTTGGGGATTATATTATTTTGGACTCAGATATTGATAAATCATATCTTGAAATTTCAAGTCAAGGTGGTTCTGTAAAAGACATTACGAGATGTCAAATGTTAGGAAAATTATTAGAAGATAAATTGTACGCGCATCAAGCGATTCAGGATAGTATTATTGTCACGGATGCCGAAGTTAAAGGAATGATGGAAGAACGATTAAGCTATATGACAGAGCAAATTGGGTCTTTAGAGAAGGTGGTGGAGTATTATAAAAAAGATTCTGAAGAAGAATTTAGAACTTATTTTTCTGATATTTTGAAGGAGAATAAATTGACTTCAGAAATGCAAAACAAAATTATCGAAGCGGTAGAAATTACACCAGAAGAAGTTCGTAATTTCTTTAAAACGATTCCAGTTGCTGATCTACCTTTTTTTGGTGCAGAAATGGAAGTAGCGCAAATTATAATTATGCCTAAAGTTTCAGCTGCCGATAAACAAAAGGTTATTGATCGCTTGAATGTATTCAAAAAGGAAATATTGGAAGGTTCTAGCTTTTCTACTAAGGCCGTTTTGTATTCTCAAGATCCCGGGTCAAGAGCAAATGGGGGTTATTATAAAATGAACAGAAAAACTCCTTTTGTAAAAGAGTTTAAAGAAGTTGCTTTTAGTCTGGCTGAGGGAGAAATATCAGATCCTTTTGAAACTGATTTTGGATTTCACATTATTTACATAGAAAAGATCAAAGGACAAGAAGTAGAATTGCGCCATATATTATTGAGTCCAACTGTAACAGAGGAAGCTTTGAACGAAGCCAAAGAAAAAATTACTTTAATCAGAAAAAGAATTGAAGACAAAGAAATTTCTTTTGAGGAGGCAGCTCGAACATTGTCAGATGAAAAAGAAACAAGAGCAAATGGAGGAGCTTTGATTAATCCAAAAACACAAGATACTCGTTTTGAACTAACAAAAATGGATCCTGCTTTTTACAGTCAAGTTTCTAATTTGACAGAAGGCGAGATTTCAGTTCCAATTTTAGATCAAGGCGAAGAGGGTAAAAAGAAGTTCAAATTAGTCACAGTGACTAATAGAATAGATGAACACACCGCTGATTATGCTAATGATTATATTAAAATTAAAGATTTAGCACTTAAAGACAAGCAAATTACCGCTATTGGTAAGTGGTTCAACGAAAAAATTAAAGAGACCTATATTAAAATTATCGGCGAATACAGAGATTGTACATTTACAAATAATTGGGTAAAAAAATAATGTATTCAACATAGCGCCACAAATTATGTCGATGAGTTGCAAATAATTTTTCGGTAAAATAAATAAAAAGAGTTAGTTTTATGATTTCATAACGCTAACTCTTTTTTAATTTTAAAATTTTTATAAATGTCAGACGTAGCAGCAATACACAACTTAGTTGAAAAAAGGAATATTTTAAAAAAAGAAATCGCAAAAATTATAGTGGGACAAGACGCTGTAGTAGATCAAATATTGCTTTGTATTTTTTCTGGTGGGCATGCTTTATTAATAGGTGTGCCAGGATTGGCCAAAACATTATTGGTGAATACGCTGGCTCAAGCATTAGGTCTTGATTTTAAAAGAATTCAGTTTACACCGGACTTGATGCCATCTGACATTCTGGGGAGTGAAATACTAGAGGAGAACCGCAAATTTAAATTTATTAAAGGACCTGTTTTTTCGAATATTGTTCTTGCAGATGAAATCAACAGAACACCTCCCAAAACGCAGGCAGCTTTGCTGGAAGCCATGCAGGAGCGCTCTGTGACTATTGCTGGCGAAAACTACAAGTTAGCGTTGCCTTATTTTGTTTTAGCAACACAAAACCCTATTGAGCAGGAAGGGACGTATCCTTTGCCTGAAGCGCAATTAGACCGTTTTATGTTTGCCATAAAGCTGGAATATCCTTCTTTTGAAGAAGAAGTTCAGGTAGTAAAACGTACCACATCTGATACTAAAAACACTATTAATCCATTATTTACAGCACAAGAAATTATAGATTTCCAACATTTGATTCGCAGAATTCCTGTGGCGGATAATGTGATTGAATACGCTGTAACTCTAGTTAGCAAAACACGTCCTGATAATTCATTAGCTAATGAGTTTGTGAAAAATTATCTGGATTGGGGTGCAGGTCCCAGAGCATCACAAAATTTGATTTTAGCTGCTAAAGCCAATGCTGCTTTCAACGGGAAATTTTCACCTGACATTGAAGATGTACAAGCCGTCGCCAATGGGATTTTGCGTCATAGGATTATAAAAAATTATAAAGCCGATGCCGAAGGAATTACCGAAGAAATGATAATTACTAAGTTGTTGTAAAAAGGGTAAAAAATTGCCGAAAGAAAACGTTATAGTTGTGAAAATAATCTGGTTTTTTTGAGATATTAAATTTTTGAATTTGTTAAAAAAGGGATTTTAAATTATCAATTATTTAAAAAAAAATCGAAAATCTGCTTTTTTCTTGATTTAATGTAATAAAATCAGTTTTTTTATAATAATAATTTTTAGAAAGGCGAGTTTCATTAAATTCTTTTTAATTCTCATGTTTAATTCTTAGATTTGCAGTACAAATAACAAACAATTCCTATATATTATGGCTTTTGATATTGAAATGATTAAAAAAGTGTATGACAACATGACAACTCGTGTTGATAAAGCACGTGAAATAGTTGGACGTCCACTTACTTTAACAGAGAAAATTTTGTACAACCACCTTTGGGATGGAATGCCGTCAAAAGCTTTTACCAGAGGCGCTGATTATGTTGATTTTGCTCCGGATAGAGTTGCATGTCAAGATGCAACCGCTCAAATGGCATTATTACAATTTATGCATGCCGGTAAAACTAAAGTAGCGGTTCCTACAACAGTGCATTGTGATCACTTGATCCAGGCAAAAATCGATGCTGTAACTGATTTGGCCAGAGCAAAAACACAAAGTAATGAAGTCTTTGAATTTCTTTCTTCAGTATCTAATAAATACGGAATTGGTTTCTGGAAACCAGGAGCAGGAATTATTCACCAAGTAGTTTTGGAAAACTACGCTTTCCCTGGAGGAATGATGATTGGTACTGATTCTCACACTGTAAATGCAGGTGGTTTAGGAATGGTAGCCATTGGTGTTGGTGGTGCAGATGCCGTTGATGTAATGTCAGGAATGGCTTGGGAATTAAAATTCCCTAAACTAATTGGAGTAAAATTAACTGGAAAACTTTCCGGTTGGACAGCCCCAAAAGACGTTATCCTTAAAGTAGCAGGAATTCTTACCGTAAAAGGTGGAACAGGAGCTATCGTTGAATACTTTGGTGACGGAGCAACTTCTATGTCTTGTACTGGAAAAGGTACTATCTGTAATATGGGTGCCGAAATTGGTGCTACCACATCTACATTTGGTTATGATGATTCCATGAGTCGTTATTTACGTTCAACTAATAGAGCTGATGTTGCAGATGCTGCTGATAAAATTGCACCTTACTTAACAGGGGATGCTGAAGTTTATGCTAATCCAGAATTGTATTTTGACCAAGTTATCGAAATCAACTTAGACGAATTAGAGCCACATTTAAACGGACCTTATACACCGGATTTAGCCACTCCAATTTCTAAAATGAAAGAGGAAGCCATCAAAAATAACTGGCCTTTGAAAATTGAAGTAGGTTTGATCGGTTCTTGTACCAATTCTTCTTATGAAGATATCGCTCGTGCAGCTTCTTTGGCGAAACAAGTTACCGATAAAAATTTAAAAATAAAATCTCAATTTACCATTACCCCAGGTTCTGAGGTGGTACGTTATACCATAGAACGTGACGGATTTATCGATATTTTTGATAAAATGGGAGCAACTGTTTTTGCAAATGCTTGCGGACCATGTATTGGAATGTGGGACAGAGAAGGAGCAGAAAAAGAAGAGCGTAATACAATTGTTCACTCTTTCAACCGTAACTTTTCTAAACGTGCCGATGGAAATCCAAATACTTTGGCTTTCGTAGGTTCACCTGAATTAGTTACTGCTTTGGCTATTGCCGGAGACCTAAGTTTTAATCCTTTGACAGATACTTTAATCAATGAAAATGGTGAAGAAGTAATGTTAGACGCACCAACAGGAAATGAATTGCCTCCAAAAGGTTTTGATGCTGAAGACCCAGGTTTTCAAGCACCAGCCGAAGATGGTTCAGGTGTTCAGGTATCTGTAAGCGAAACTTCTGAGCGTTTGCAATTGTTATCTCCATTTTTACCTTGGGATGGAAAAAATATCACAGGAGCTAAATTATTGATCAAAGCTTTTGGAAAATGTACCACAGATCACATTTCTATGGCTGGACCATGGTTGCGTTTCCGTGGGCATCTAGATAATATTTCTAATAATATGTTGATTGGTGCTATCAATGCATTCAATCAAAAACCAAATACCGTTAAAAATCAGTTGACTGGTACTTACGATGCAGTTCCTGCTGTAGCGCGTGCTTATAAAGCAGCTGGTGTTCCTTCAATTGTTGTTGGAGATCACAATTACGGAGAAGGATCTTCTCGTGAGCATGCTGCTATGGAGCCACGTTTCTTAGGCGTAAAAGCCGTATTGGTAAAATCATTTGCGCGTATCCACGAAACAAATCTTAAAAAACAAGGTTTGTTAGGTTTGACATTTGCCACTGAAGCAGATTACGATAAAATCCAAGAAGATGATACCATCAACTTGATAGATTTAGTTGATTTTGCCCCAGGAAAACCGCTAACATTAGAATTCGTTCACGCCGATGGAACCAAAGATCTTATCTTGGCAAACCACACTTATAACGAAGGACAAATAGGCTGGTTCGTAGCAGGTTCAGCATTGAACTTGATCGCTGCAGCCAAAGCATAAACAAACATTATATTTTAGATCAAAACTCTCAAGGAAACTTGGGAGTTTTTTTTTGGAGCTATTTCCTGCTCTCCGTTTCAAGCTTTTTCGTGGAATTACTTTTTTTAACGAGAATAAAGGAGCTTCCGCTGGTCGCTCTTTTTTCTCTAAAAAAAATGTAATTCCACTTCAAAAGGCTTTCCACTTCCATCAGGGCTACCCTACAATAACATTGATAATTTTTGAAGAAAGAATTCATTTTCGTCAAAAATAACGGGTAAAAGTGCAAAAAAGATATCAATTTTTTTTTCCACACGTTAAAAGTTTAAAAAAGAAGATGTTCTTGAGTTATATGACTTATATTAGCTTTTTATAAAATGTTTTTAAAGCTCTTTTTTTGATCATAATTCTAATTAGTATCTTACTAAAGTATTTGTTTGTAGGACAGTAATGTGTTTTTTTTGGAAAATTTTGCTTTTTGAATAGGAGTAAATTAGAACAAAATCAACAAAGATTTTAAATCTTATAACTTGAGATTTTTTTTGTAACAAGTTGCTGTTTTTAATAAAAAAAATAGCTAAAAATAAACCAAAGCGAAATTTAATAATTATATCCCGAAATCGCTTTTGAGGAATGAATGGGGTAAGTAATTTGAAAAAAAAGAGTATGAGTTTAAGAGTAATTGTAGTGTTTTTTTTATTTAATAGTGTAGTTCTTTTTTCACAGGAAAAAATTGTAAAACATACCATCGTAAAAGGAGAAACAATTTCGAGTATTGCCCAGCGATATGATGTTAAACAAAGCGCCATTTACAAATTAAATCCAAAAGCCAAGAATCTTTTAAAGCTCAACACCGTACTACTAATTCCGACCGTAGTTGTCAAAAAACCAAATTCAAAAACGATTGCTATCGTAAAATATCCAACAAAAGAACACGAAGTATTAGCTAAACAAACGCCTTATGGAATTGCAAAGGAATACGGAATATCTTTGGCAGAATTAAATGCCGCCAATCCTGAACTTGAATCAACAGGACTCAAAATAGGTCAAAAAATCAATATTCCTGGAACATCTTCTGCCGCTAAAGCTACCGTTTCTCAATCCCAACAAACATCCTTTAAATCAGAAATATCTGGAACACCCCAAGAGAGTGAAAAACAAAACTCCGAATATTTTATACGCGAAGTTTTATCAAAGGAAACTAAATATTCTATTGCAAAACAATACGGAATCACCATCAAGGAATTAGATGAAGCGAATCCTTCATTGGGAGTTAAGCTACTTCGGGTGGGACAAGAAATAAATATCCCAAGGATTCAATTATCGTATAATCAAGTGGCAACGGTTGTGCAAAAAAGTGAAAACACAGCAGAAATAGTAGATATTAGTAGCGCTACTGCTCATTCTGCTTTACTTGAAAGCAAGGAAACCATCGCTGTGCAACCTAAAACCGTAGCGCTTATCAGTCCCCAAATAGATGGTGTAGAGAAAATTAATTCACATACAATTATTCGAGAAGTGCTTCCTAAGGAAACAAAATATTCTATAGCAAAGCAGTACGGTATTTCTGTTAAAGAATTAGAAAAACAAAATCCTGATATCAAAAGAAATCTTCCGGTTGGATATCAATTAAATATACTTTCCTTAACTCAACCGGCAGCAAACAAGATTGAATTAAGTGATTTTGAAGCTAATATTGGTGAAACTGTTCCGGAATTAAACCAATTTAACAAGCCCATTTTTAACCATGACTTTCTGGATCAGCTAATCGAACACGCTTCAGAAAACATTGGAACCCGATATCGCATGGGTGGAACTACAAAATCTGGGTTTGACTGCTCTGGTTTGATGTGTACTACCTTTGAAGCTTTTGATATTAAACTGCCAAGAACATCCATTGCGCAGTCTGGATATGGAACAAAAATAAATACCGAGGAGGCTAAAAAAGGAGATTTGATTTTCTTTAAGACTAATGGAAGACGCCAAATTAATCATGTCGGGATGGTTGTAGAAGTTTGCGAAGGTGAAATAAAATTCATTCACGCTTCAGTAAGTAATGGCGTTATTATTTCGTCTACTAAAGAGAAATATTACGAAAAAAACTTTACCCAAATAAATCGAGTGTTACAGTAAATCGAGTATATCGTTTATAAATTCTAAAGCCTCTCCAGAGATATCTGAAGAGGCTTTTTTTTGTTTGATAGCAAGTTATTTTAGCAGTGCAATGCTATTGATTTCAATCCAATACCCATCTGGATCTTGAATGTAAATTTGTTTGATGCCATCCGCGCGAACTGTGATTTTATCAAGTGCTCCAGGCCAGTCTGAATATATAATATTTTGCGATTTCAGAGCCTTAATCAATGCGTCAAAATGAGTGACTTTAAATGCCAAATGAACTGCTTTATTTATTATAACAGGTTCTTTAATAGTAGAAACAAGATGTAATTCTTTACCTTCTCCTAATGAAACCCATCGGATGCCTTCTTTTTTGGTCAGGTTGGTAATTTCTGAAAGTTGCAAAACATTTTTATAGAAATCAACTGATTTTTCCAAGTCTTTTACTGAAAGCGCCATGTGATCTAATTTCAAAGTAAATGTTTCTTGATTTTGTCCCCAAAGACTTCCTGTAGAAATGCAACAGAGTAATATTGGAATTAAAAATTTTGTTTTCATAGTATTAAAGTTAGAATTAAGCAATCTTATTTTTACTTTTAATTATTCTGCTCAAATTAATTGAGAGCCATAATTAGACTTTCGCAAGTGCGATATTTATGGTTTTAATCCAGTCTTCTTTATCTCCAGTATTTGTATCTATAGCTGTGCTATTGTTGTTGTACGGACTGTACATGTTTATATTTGGACGTGAAAAAAGCCCAATTGTGGGGGTTTTTGCAGCACTGGCTAAATGCATAATTCCGCTGTCAGCACCAATAAAAATAGCGGTGTTCGCAATTACGGAGGCAATTTCTCTAACATCTTTACTGTAAAAAGTGGTTGCTTGAAAACCTATTTGTGAAATATTTTCGACGGGTAAGATTTCAAGGATGTTATAATTTTGGTATTCTGCCTTCAATCGTTTATAAAATTCTTCCCACCAAGTAGTTGAATAACATTTGTCAGAGGTGGCATAAGTAAATATGCAAATGGTCTCTCGCTCATTTTTAACAAGCTCTTTTACTATTTTTTGACCTTCATTTATTTCTGAAATATTCAATTTTAAGTCTAACGAAGGTATTGGATTCTCATTTTCAGGAAAACCTAATTTGGTCAAAAAGCCTCTGAATTCATAGACGGGATATTTTGCAATATGCTCATAATCGGTATATTTCGCTGGAATATTTTCATCTACTTCTCCAAAAAATTTGTATTTGGCATCAGCAAATTGTGCCGATAATCTCCCGGATGAAGAGTTTTTATCTACGTTAATTACAATGTCATATTTCTGCTTTTTAATTTTCACCCAAACCTTAAAATAGTCGACAAGGTTTTTGAACGGTTTTTTAGGAAGCTCAATTACGCTGTCTATGTTGGTATAATTATCAAATACAATTGGAGCCAAACCGCCTTTGACAAATAAGTCAATTTTACAATCCGGAAAAGTCGTGATTACATCTTGTACCAGTGGCGTTATCAGTAACAAATTGCCCAGTCTGTGATTAGGTCTAGAAATTAAAACCCTCTTTATTTTGATTTTTTGAGTTAAATCTATTTTTTTATTCTTTTGGGAACGGCCAATATTTTTGGTTAGGCCTTGTGTTAGAATTCTTCGGTATATATTTACTTTTTTTAAGATACTCATGGGTTTACAATATGATTTAGAATTGAACTTGATTTTATTGATGTTGAATCTTGCTAAATGCAGTACTGTTAATGGATCTAAACCCTCAAATACAACCCTGGCAGTTTTTTATAGGATACAAATGTACAATTTAGATCGAAATATTGCTTAGTCCTGTCTTTAATATAAGTGAACCGAGGATGTGTATTTTAGCCGGCGCTCTGATGATGTTCTTGCACCTTTGTTTCAAACGGAATTTTAAATTTTAGCTGAATTGGCTTCGCTAAAACTGTTATATAGTTTCAAATTATAGTTTGCAAAACAATCTGCTTTTGCCCCCTGCAGCATCAATTCGTTTGCAGGCTGTTTATAGATCGTGGTTTTGTAAGTTAGAAGATATAACATTAATGGGAGTCCCCACTGTTTTCTAGACAACAAAAATAATGAGGTATTCAAAAAAAGGGGTAAAAATATGGTTAAAATTAATTATTTCGCAAAAAATATTGAATTTATATGTAAATAGTTCTCTTTTAGTTAAAAAGATATAAATTACCAAGGTATTGCCTTGGATAACTAATCCGAAGTGATACATTTAAAAAATCTAAACTATTTAAATTATGATTACGTTCATTATTGCAATATTTTTATTGATTCTTGGTTATGTGATCTATGGTAAGTTTGTAGAGAGAAATTTTAAGATTGATGAAAATAAAACAACTCCAGCTAACGCTCTTACTGATGGGGTAGATTTTGTTCCCATGGGGAGTAACAAAAACTCTTTTATCCAAATATTAAATATTGCGGGAGTAGGACCTATTTTTGGTCCTATTTTAGGAGCTCTTTATGGGCCGTCTGCTTTTATCTGGATTGTTTTTGGATCTATTTTTGCCGGCGGTGTTCATGATTATTTGACAGGAATGATTTCCATGCGATATGGTGGAGCACATTTACCGGAATTAGCCTCTCGGTTTTTGGGAAAGTATTTTAGTCATGTCGTTAACTTTTTTGCACTTCTTTTATTGGTTTTAGTGGGAACGGTATTTGTTTCGGCTCCTGCCAAAATGATTAATGAATTAGTGGGAAACGATGCGGATATTTATATAATTATTGTACTTCTAATCTTTATATACTACATTATTGCAACTCTCCTGCCTATTGATAAAGTGATTGGTAAAATTTATCCAGTTTTAGGTTTTTTACTTTTGTTGAGCGCTTTGGGTATTTGTATCGGGATGTTTATGTTTGGGAATCCGATTCCGGAACTGACCTTAGAAAATCTGCATCCAAAAGGAATTCCTTACTATCCGGTAATATTCCTGACCATATCATGTGGTGCCTTGTCTGGATTTCATGCCACGCAATCGCCTATTATTTCCAGAACCATAAACAACGAAAAAGACGGTAGAAAAATTTTCTACGGAATGATGATTGTAGAGGCGGTTATTGCAATGATTTGGGCTGCAGCTGCAATGAGTTTGTTTCATGGAAACAACGATCTTAGTTCGTTGCTTGAAAACGGTGGTCCGGCTGCTGTTGTAAATAAAATTTCGGTAACCTTCTTAGGGACTATTGCGGGTACAATCGCGGTTTTAGGGGTGATTGTTTTACCAATTACTTCCGGAGACACTTCTTTTAGAGCTGCAAGAATGATTGTTGCGGACTATTTCAAAATTGATCAAAAGGTCTTGAAAAATCGTTTTATGGTCGCTGTTCCTCTTTTTGTAATTTCCTTTATTTTAACTAAAATGGACTTTCAATTGTTATGGAGGTATTTTTCTTGGGCAAATCAGGTGACTGCAGGGATTGCTTTATGGATTGGAGCGGTGTATTTATACCAAATGAAAACAAATTACATGGTGGCGCTGGTACCTGCTTTTTTCATCAGCTCCGTTGTTGGTTCTTACCTTTGCTATGATCCTACTATAGGTTTCGGATTAGATATCAGTATTTCAAATACAATTGGGGTCTTATTTTCAATTGCGTTGACGGTATTGTTTTTTAGTATTTTAACAAAAAGGAAATCAGCTTTGTAGCACATTGTGCTGTTTCATTCATTGGCGCGTTTGACATTATTAGTATTTTGTCAAACGAGTATTGAAAGATTTAGGTTGTAAAGTACCAGAATTGCCGGACGATATAAATTTGGATAGCTAAAAGAATTGATAATAATTCTATTACAACCTCATGTTTTCTGGAATGATAATTCGTTTAGTTATTTACCCATTGTTAGTAGTGCAAATTATAGGATCGGTCTTTGTTAGATTTTCTATAATCTAGAACTGATGTAAATTAGTGTTTTGGTTGCTAAAAAAGAGGTGATTTTTTTTAGCTGTTTGGATATATTTTGCAATCTTTGACCTTTAAAAATTATAAAGTATTATGAGCAAGACTAAACTAACAATCAATCGCAATGGTTCTATAAAGATAGAAGGTGATTTCGAAATAACAGACTGTGAAGGGAAGACATATGGATTAGAAGGAAGAACGGCTCTAGGTCTTTGCCGTTGTGGACAGTCCGTAAACAAGCCTTTTTGTGATGGTTCCCACCGTAATGGTTTTGAGCATGAATCAGCTGCATTTGACTTACCACCAATGAAAACGAAGTAATATCATTTTCTGATTCGATTAAATAAGAAAAGCTACATTCATCAAAATGTAGCTTTTTTGTTTATTATTTGAACCAGTTTAACGCAATGGCTTATTCGCTGGATGTACTGCTATTCAATTATCACTTATTTTTTAAACTACTGATAATCGCCATCACATCTTGATCGCCTAATCCTTCTTGTTCTGCTGCGGCATAACTGTCATACAAAGGATGAATCAACGGAGAATCAAGTCCGGCTTCTTTGGCTAGTCCTAAATCTTTGACTAAATGTTTCAACGCAAATGCCGGCGGATAAGAATCATTCAAAATTGAAGGTGCTTTGATATTCGTGATTCCGTTGCCACAAGCGCCTTGATTGATGATGTTGAGCATGTCTTCTTTGCTTACACCGTTTTGCTCGGCAAATAAAACGGTTTCAGCTAACCCTTGAAGATTCAATCCTAACAAGTAATTGATGGCTAATTTAGCCGAACTTGCCACGCCAGGTTCGCCTACATGAATGGCAATTTTACCCAAAACGTCAAATATGGGTTTGGCTACTTCGTAGTCTTCGTTAGAAGCGCCCACAAGAATAACCAAAGTTCCGTCTTGTGCCGGTTTGACACTTCCAGAAACGGGAGCATCTATAAAATGGACTTGGTGTTGGTTGCAAATAGTGTTTAAATAACGGGACGTTTCCGGGGAAACCGTGCTCATGTTGATGATGGTTTTACCCGCAGATGCTGCAGACAATAAACCTGTTGGTCCTTCAAAAACTTCTTTGACCGTCGTGTCGTTGGACAGCATCGTCAAAACTAAGTCACAGGTTTGCATTAGTTCTTGTAAACTGCTTGCTGATTTTGCTCCTGCAGCCAGTAATGGCGCTTCTTTCTCTTTGGTGCGATTGAAAACAGATACTTCAAAACCCACTTTGAGTAGGTTCATCACCATTGGGTTTCCCATATTGCCAAGACCTGTCCATCCTAATTTTAATGTATTCATGATTTTTGTGTTTTTTATATTATCTGATAATTATGGGTACAGTTTGCAAAAGTGCGCGAACGATTGTTGTATATCAGTTTGGTCGGCATTGCAGTCATTGCGAGGAACGAAGCAATCGCATTTAGTTTGTTAGTTATTTTATTTACTCCTCTTTGTTGGGAATGAGATCTTATAGATATAGTAACCGCGTTGCAAACGCTACGATTGTGCTCTAAATTAAAATTGGCACTCGTTGCAAACGAGCGTCAGTGGGAGTTTAAGAATCCTATTTTATGCGAGTCAATATTAAATTCCGCGTATTTCATTTTTGGTTTGGTTTTTTTATAACGTTCCAGCACTACAAGCAGTTTGGGACTAAATTATGCCCTATTTTCGGATTGACCAAACAACCCAAATACGAAAACAACTTTCCATTAATCCAATTGCCCAAATCTCTTGTGAGCAAGTGTTGGCAGATCGGTTGTTTATTAAGAATGTTTATTTCATCCAATTTCCGAGCTTTTGGACAGCTTTTGTTTTAATTATTCTATTTTTTATAGAACTCAATTAAATTATCCCTTTCTTTTTTTCTCTTGTTCGATGATATGAAAAGAGGAATTGAAACTCCTAATTCGACAACACCAGCCGTCATAATCATAATTCCAATAGACCCCCCAAGACCTTCTTGATCATCCTTAGAACTTGTAATTATTTTTGCTCCATATGTCATTGTTAATGCAGAAAGTGAAGTTAAGACTATTGCTAATGTTTTATTAGTTTTTCTTTTTTGTTCCTTCTCTAAAATAGCTTTTAAATGTAAATAGTTCACTGAATTATTTAGTTCAATTGATTCCGTATTTATTTCAAAAGTCTTCAATCTTTTTATCTCATAATTTTTGAAGGTTTGAGAAAAACAGTTATTAAATATTAATAAAACTATTAAAGTTATTGTTGCTCTTTGCATATTAAATATAAGTTTTAATTCTTATTATTTTTAATAAATTGACGTACTTTTTCTTTTTTCAACCAACTGTCCGCCAAATTGAATATAGGCGTAACAAACCTTCGTGTATGCACCCAAATATGGGTAGATTGTCGCTATAGAATTGCACCTTATATTTTCTCAAATATATTAAATTTTTCTTACAATTTTCTTGAAAAGAATAAACGTTATAGATATTGCGGTTTGCGTGAGGGAGGGAAGCGGCATCCTTTATTTTCTTTCTTTAAGAAAATAAAGATACAGCGTACCGCCCGACCCAAAGTAGCGAGGAGGAACGACAAAGCTGCTGCAGGGTCACGCCCAAAAGAACAATTTCACTCTTCACCATTCACTCTTCACCATTCACCATTCACCACTCACCATTCACCACTCACTCTTCACCACTCACTCTTCACTTTATTGTCACTTTTCTCATCCTTTTTATGAAATTTCCAAAAAAAGTATATCTTTAGCCAACTAAATTCAAAACGAAAAAAAAAATATGGAAGACCAAAAACCAGACGATTTTAAAAGAGAATTAGGATTACTTGACGGAACCATGCTTGTGGTGGGTTCTATGATAGGTTCAGGGATATTTATTGTAAGCTCGGATATGGTGCGCCAGTTGGGATCTGCCGGTTGGTTAATTGCTATGTGGGTGCTTACGGGTGCCATTACGGTGATTGCCGCCGTGAGTTATGGCGAGTTGAGCGCGATGTTTCCTAAAGCGGGTGGTCAATATGTGTACATCAAGGAAGCGTACGGTAAATTGGTGGGTTTCTTGTACGGTTGGAGCTTTTTTGCAGTGATTCAAACGGGTACCATTGCCGCCGTGGGTGTGGCTTTTGCTAAATTTGCCGCCTATCTGTATTCGCCTTTAAGTGATAAGAATATTTTGTACGAGATTGGGGATTTCAAACTCAATGCGGCTCAGATTGTTTCTATTTTCACCATTATTTTGCTGAGTTACATCAACAGCCGCGGGGTAAAAAACTCTAAGATTCTACAAACGGTTCTGACGGTTATCAAAATTCTATCGTTGGCAGGTTTGATTGTTTTTGGTTTTATGGCTGCCAAAGCGGAAGTTTGGGACGCAAACTGGACGAATGCCTGGACGTCACAAACACTAAATGTAGCAACGGGTTCGTGGTTGCCCATCAGTGGAACGGCTTTGATATCTGGGATTTCGGCAGCATTAGTAGGTTCAATGTTCTCAAGTGTAGCTTGGGAAGGTGTTACTTTCATTGCTGGTGAAATAAAAAATCCAAAACGGAATGTGGGATTGAGTTTGTTTTTAGGAACCTTAATCGTGAGTGTGATTTATATTTTGGCAAACTTGATGTATTTGGCCGTGGTACCTTTATATGATATTGCTACCGCCGAATCAGATCGCGTGGCTGTTGTGGCTTCGCAACGTATTTTTGGATCGGTGGGAACATTAATAATCGCGGTGATGATTATGATTTCGACTTTTGCCTGTAACAACGGTTTGATTATGGCGGGTGCCAGAGTGTATTACACCATGGCGCAAGATGGCGTTTTCTTCAAGAAAGCAGCTGAATTGAATCACGCCAGCGTTCCGGCTTGGTCTATTTGGGTGCAGTGCATCTGGGCTTCGGCATTGTGCCTGACAGGGAAATACGGGGATTTATTAGATTTTGTGGTTATTATCGTTTTGATATTTTACATCTTGACTATCTTAGGAATATTTATTCTGCGCAAGAAAATGCCAGATGCTGAACGACCGTATAAAGCTTTTGGATATCCATTTTTGCCTGCACTTTATATCATTATCGCTAGTGCTATTTGTATGGCTTTACTGTATACTAAAACCAGTACCAGTGGTTGGGGTGTTTTGATTATGTTGATTGGTATTCCTGTGTATTATTTGACAAAAGCTAAAGAGTAGTTTTTTAATGAGAAGTGAATTGTGAGAAGTGAAAAGTAAGATGTAAAAAGGAAGTGGTTTTTTGTGAATTGTAGAAGGGTTGATATATTGATTTTTCAAGTTTAACTTTTTTAAAATCAGTAAAAATTCGCTTAGTCCGCGTCATCTGCGTTCTAATCCGGTGTAATAGGAACAAAAAAATCCGTCTCGTTTTGATAACGCGACGGATTTTCTATTGAATTCAGGCTGGGTTGCGGTTGCTATAAATTTAAAAATAAGGAGACTAAAAACTAAAAATAAAAAATTACAACCTCAAATCCACAACCTGTAATCTATAGACTAGTAATACGTAAAACGCCTTACTTTCGCAATATATTTTGCCAATCTAATCACTTGGTGGCTGTATCCGTATTCGTTATCATACCAGATGTACAACACGATGTTTTTTCCGTCTGCAGAAACGATTGTGGCGTTGCTGTCATAAATGGCAGGAGCTGATGTTCCTACAATATCCGAAGAAACCAATTCGTTATTCAGCGAATATTTTATTTGCTCGACCAGTTCGCCTTCCAAAGCGTATTTTTTCATGATAGCATTGATTTCTAGCAGCGATGTTTCTCTCGACACTTCCAGATTCAAAACGACCAAAGAACCATTAGGAACCGGTACGCGAATCGCATTTGAAGTTAATTTTCCTTCCAATGAAGGCAATGCTTTTGCAACGGCACTTCCGGCACCCGTTTCTGTAATTACCATATTCAAGGCTGCAGCTCTTCCACGACGGTATTTTTTGTGCATATTATCCACAAGATTCTGGTCGTTTGTATAGGCGTGGATGGTTTCCAGATGTCCTTTGACTACTCCTAATGTATCTTCAACAGCTTTTAATATTGGTGTAATAGCATTTGTAGTACACGATGCCGCCGAAAAAATGTTGATTTCGTCAGGATTGTATTCGTTATGGTTTACACCATGAACAATATTTGGAACTCCTTTTCCGGGAGCGGTCAGTAGTATCTTATCAGCGCCTTTCGAAACTAAATGTCGGCTTAAGGCTTCATGGGTTGTAAAAGCGCCTGTGTTGTCAATTACTAAAGCATTATCAATTCCATAATTCGTATAATCAATCTCTTCAGGTCCGTTTGCCGTAATGATGTGTACGGTTGTTCCGTTGATAATCAAAGCATTGTTTTCAGGATCAGCCGTTACTGAGCCTTGAAAATCACCATGAATAGAATCATAACGCAATAACGAAGCTCTTTTTTCAAGCGAAGTAGCATCATTTTTATCGCGCGTCACTATAGCGCGCAGTCGCAATTGACTTCCTTTTCCGGTTTTGGACATTAATTCTCGGGCTAATAAACGACCAATTCGACCGAAACCGTATAATACCACATCTTTTGGGTGAATGTCCTCAGAGTTTTTTGCATTTTTTAATTTGTCAATAACAAAATACTTGGCGTCAGGATATTTGTCTTCTTCTAAACCATACTCGTACGTAAGTTTTCCAATGTCCAATTTGGCAGGCGGCAAATTCATTTCTAAAATAGCTTTTGCAATTTTAACCGAATCAAATACTGAAATGGGTTTGCCCACAAATGCAGCCGCATATTCATGCAGGTTGATAATGTCACTGACATTTCTGTCGATAAGCGGGTTTCTAAATAAGACCATCTCAATGGACTTATCATACCATAAATCGCTGATGATTTTAATTAATTTTACGCCTGCACGTCGCCTGTCGGCTTGAAAAGAAACTTCTTTTTCGTATAAAGTTGAGGTTGCCATGTTGAAAATTTAGTGAAAATAAAGGGTTGTATTTTTTAAAAATTTGGCGCAAAAATACCCATTTCAATCGATTTCGTAAGCTATTTTTTGGTTTATTTTAAAAATAAAAAAGCCATCTTGATATTTCAAGATGGCTTTGGTTTTTCAAAATCTGAAGTTTTAGAGAATCACGCGCATGACTTCCCCTTTTTTAGTAAGCATTTCAATGCGTATAGTTTGGTTTTCCTCTTTTTCACCTAAAAGTTTGGACACCGTTTTCACATCCGTTGCCTTTACATTGTCAATACTCAAGATAATATTACCCACCAACTCATCTTCATATTGCTTCAAGTTTTGGCTGGTGATCGATTTAATGCGTACACCGTATTCAATTTTGAATTTTTGCTTGTCAGCGGTCTCAATATTTTCTAATATGATACCTTTAAACTCAGCATTGAAAAATTCATTTTTGCTTAAAACTACAGGAACCACTCTTGTTTTTCCATCTCTAATATAGGTGACCTGTACTTTATCATTGGGTCTTTTCGTATTGATGTATCCGGAAAGATCCGCAAACGTGGCCACATTCTGCTCATCTAATTTGATGATGACATCGCCTTTTTCAAGTCCTGATTTCTCAGCACCGGAATCTTGTGTCACCTTATTAATATAGAACCCTTGTGTTTGATTGATCCCCAATTCTTTAGATGTGTTGCTGTTTAGTTCTCCGCCTTCTACTCCAAGAATTCCACGTTGCACATTCCCGTATTCCATCAAATCCTCAATGATTTTGCGGGCAATATTGGAAGGAACTGCAAATGAATAGCCTACGTAAGATCCAGTCATAGATGAAATCATCGTGTTTATTCCTATCAATTCACCACGCGTGTTCACTAAGGCACCACCACTGTTACCGGGATTTACCGCAGCATCTGTTTGTATAAAAGATTGGATTCCGCTGGTGTCTAAATCTCTGGCTTTCGCCGAAACAATTCCGGCAGTTACCGTGGAGGTTAAATTATATGGATTTCCGACAGCCAGAACCCATTCGCCCACTTTAACCGAATCAGAATTGGCAAAAACTGTGTAAGGTAATTTTTCATTGGCGTCAATTTTCAATAAAGCAATATCCATTTTTGAATCGGTTCCAATGAGTTTTGCCACGTATGATTTTTTGTTATTTAACGTAATTTCAATTTCTGAGGCGTCTTTAATCACGTGATTGTTTGTCACAATATAACCATCCTCCGAAATGATAACTCCTGAACCCGTTCCCACTTGTTCTTGGGATTGTCCACCTTTATACCCATAGAAATATTCTAAAATAGGATTTGTGATCGTTCTGCGGGAGACGTTTTTTACGTGTACAACCGTATGAATAGTTTTTTCTGCAGCTTCAGTAAAATCAAGCACATCCGATGATAATCCTACTTTCTTTCCATAAGAATTGGATGCTGCCGTTACCAATGAATTTTTTTCATTAGAAAAATACCCATCGGTATCAAATAATAGTTTGTAAGCGCCAAGTGTAACTCCTCCACTCAACAACGAAACCAAAAAAAGAGTTGAAATTTTTTTCATAATTAAATTCGTTTATTAAGATATTTACCCGTAAAATTAAAACTAAAATAGCTTCTTAAAATACAGTTTAACGCTCTTTAACAATGATTAACGTTTCATTAATAGTTCGTACTTTTGTAAAACACAATACAAATTAAAATGCAACTAGAATTTTACAAATACCAAGGAACAGGAAATGATTTTGTGATGATTGATAATCGTTCTAATTTTTTTCCTAAAGAAAATACTCAGATTATTGCACATTTATGCGACAGACGTTTTGGAATAGGTGGCGATGGCCTTATTTTATTAGAAAAGGATCAGATTGCTTCGAATCTCGCAACGACCACTGATTTCAAGATGGTCTATTACAACTCTGACGGGAACCAAAGTTCTATGTGTGGCAACGGAGGAAGGTGTTTAGTGGCTTTCGCCAAAAAGCTACAGGTCATCGAGAATGAAGCTACTTTTATAGCAACAGATGGTTTGCACCACGCCACAATTGATGAAGAAGGATTGGTTGCGCTGCAAATGATTGATGTTGCTGAGATAAAAATAAGTTCAGATCATGTATTTCTTAATACGGGTTCGCCACACCATGTGCAACTCGTTGACGATCTAGAAAATTATAATATTAAGGAAAACGGAGCCGCCATTCGCTATGGCCATTTATACGGGAAAGTAGGAAGTAATATTAATTTTGTCAAACAAATTGATGACACCACTTTTTCTATGCGAACGTATGAAAGAGGAGTCGAAGATGAAACACTTTCGTGCGGAACTGGAGCGACAGCAGTTGCAATTGCAATGAATGTGCTGGCAAAAACGACTGCTACTTCGATAAACCTAAATGTAGAGGGCGGAAAATTGGTAGTCTCTTTTGATAAAGGAGAAGGGAAATTTACTAATGTTTTCCTGAAAGGACCAGCTGAATTTGTATTTAAAGGAACAATCGAGATTTAACTAAATCCCAAAACCTAGAACCAAATACCTAAAATGAAAACATTAAAAGGCAACAACATTTACATTCGTGCATTAGAACCCAATGATTTGGAGTTCGTTTATGCAATAGAAAACGACCAGAGTATTTGGGAAGTCAGTAATACAAATACCCCATTTAGTCGGTTTTTAGTTAAACAATATTTAGAAAATGCCCATCAGGATATTTATGAAGCCAAGCAATTGCGATTGGCTATTTGTCAGGATCAGGATTTTCCGGCCTTGGGTTTAATCGATTTATTTGATTTTGATCCAAAGAATAATAGGGCAGGAGTAGGTATCGTAATTCAAAAAAACGAAAAACGAAATCAGAATATTGGTTCAGAAGCTCTAGAATTATTGATTGAGTATGCCTTTTATAATCTAAATTTACACCAGTTGTATGCAAATATTGGTACCGAAAATGAGGCAAGTAAAGCTCTTTTTACTAAATTTGGATTCGAAATGATAGGCATCAAAAAAGAATGGACCTTTGTGAACGGTGTCTATAAAGATGAAACTGTTTTTCAATTGATCAATACTAAATTTTAAAAAGTGTAGTTTGAAACCATGACGATTTTAAACGTAAGGCAAAAATATAAATACTACTATTCCAAAAAAAATACCACACATGAATTTTAAAAAAATTATTACCATCACCGCTGTTGTTTTAATAATGATATTAATGCTGTATGGACTGATTCTTTTGCGTCAGATTTTCTCTTCAAATACCAAGTTCACAGAGAACGAAGTATACGTGTACGTTCCAACGGATTCTAATTATGATGCCGTCAAAAAAATAATTGCGCCGTACGTAATCAATTTAGATCGTTTTGAAATGGTGGCAAATAAGCGAGGTTATTCTGGCAATGTGATTCCGGGTCGTTTTTTGTTGACTAAAGGGATGAATAGTTATGAATTAGTAAAAACAATGAGGCTTAATTCAGCTGTGAAATTGGCGTTTAACAATCAGGAACGAATAGAAAATTTAGCGGGGCGTGTAGGTTCACAAATTGAAGCTGACAGTTTATCTTTATTAACTGCATTCAAAGATTCTATTTTCTTAACTGAAAACGGATTTAATGAGGAAAATGTTTTGGTGATGTTTATCCCTAATACGTACGAGATTTATTGGAACACTACCGCTGAAAAGTTTCGAAATAAAATGATCAAAGAATACCGTAATTTTTGGAATAAAGAACGAGTTGCCAAAGCACTAAAACAAGGACTTTCTCCTATTGAAGCCACGATTCTGGCTTCAATTGTTCACAAAGAATCTGTAAAAAAAGACGAACGACCACGAATTGCAGGTGTGTATTTGAATCGATTGCGAGCTGGAATGCCACTGCAAGCAGATCCAACGGTAATATTTGCGATCAAAAAGAAAGCAAATGATTTTGACCAAGTGATCAAAAGAGTTTTTTACAAAGACTTAACAATGGCTCATCCGTATAATACGTATATGAATCTGGGTCTGCCTCCTGGACCCATTGCCATGCCTGACATTACAGCACTAGAAGCGGTTTTAGATCCTGAAAAAAATAACTTTATTTATTTTTGTGCCAGTGTGGAACGTTTTGGATACCACGAGTTTGCCGCGACTTTAGACGAACACAATAAAAACGCCAAAAAATATTCGGATTGGATCAACAGCCAAGGTGTAAAAAGATAGTTTTGAGACTAAAAAAAAAGATTTTATTTTTAATTTTCGTTGGTTTCCAAAGCGTAGTTGCCCAAAAGAATACGGAATCTTTTTTTAAACCATCCGATTCTTTGAATAGTAAAAAACAAAATGGGGTTTTTGTTGCTGAAGCTGCTTTGACGGCAGGAGCTTTAATTGGTTTGAACCAACTTTGGTACGCTGATTATCCCAAATCGGATTTTCATTTTATAAATGACAATGCCCATTGGTTGCAACTGGATAAAGCCGGTCATGTGTTTTCTTCGTACCATTTGGGACGGTTTGGTGCCGAAATGCTGCAGTGGAGCGGGGCTTCTAAAAAAAACCAACTGATATACGGATCAGGCTTGGGCTTTGTATTTCTTAGCGCCGTTGAGGTTCTGGACGGATATTCCGCTGAGTGGGGAGCCTCCTATGGCGATATAATTGCCAATGCTTCCGGGACGGCTTTATACGTTTCTCAGGAATTAATCTGGAACGAACAACGGATCACCCCTAAATTCTCTTTTCATACCACCCAATATGCCAATCACAGACCGGAAGTTTTAGGTAGGTCCTTCTCAGAACAAATTCTAAAGGATTATAATGGGCAAACCTATTGGCTATCGGTCAATTTATATTCTTTTGCGAAAGATTCTAAGATACCAAAATGGCTAAATGTAGCTTTTGGATATGGAGCCGAAGGAATGCTAACCGGAAATAGCGATAATACTGGTTTTTTAAATGCTAATCCACAACGATTTAGACAATTTTACCTAAGTGTGGATGTTGATTTGACAAAAATAAAAACCAAATCTCATTTTTTGAAAACTGTTTTTTCAGTTCTGAACACCATTAAAATTCCTGCTCCAACGATTGAGTTCGTGCGTTTTAACGATATAAAATACCACTTTATCTATTTTTAGAAAAGTTTAACTACCTGATTATCAGTATAATTATTTTTGTTGTACCTTTGCGAACAGAAATTTCTAAACGGGACAGCGTTTTGAAGAAAAACAATTTATGATTAAGAAGTGGTATTTTTACACAAGTCTAACTGTGATAACAGTTTTTTTAAGCTCAGGTTTTAAACCGTTTAACCTAGAAACCAGCCCTTGGTTTCTGATCAATGAAGAGGAGGGAGCACACTACTTATTTCCTTCCGAAGAACAAAATGAATACACCAAACTAAACATCCCATTTACCGGAAATTTCTTTATTGGTTTTAAAGAAGCTATTGGATACAGAGAATCCGAAAGTAAATATAAAAAAGTGAACTCCCTGGGATATATGGGGAAATATCAGTTTGGTATTGAAACACTTAAGTCAGTAGGAATTTACAATCGATCCACATTTTTGAACAGTCCTGAGTTACAGGAAAAAGCTTTTTTAGCGCTTTTGGCAAAAAACAAATGGGAGCTAAAAAGAGAGATTGAAAGATACGAAGGCACAATATTGAACGGAATATACGTAACCGAATCCGGTATCTTAGCAGCAGCTCATCTTGGTGGTGCAGGTTCTGTAAAAAAATATTTTAAAAATAACGGAACAAGAAATTTTAGAGATGCCTACGGAAGCTCTATAAAAAGTTATATGAAAATGTTTGGGGGTTACGATACCTCGTCTATTGTTGCAGATAGCAATGCAAAAGCAAAAAACATTTAATTTGTTGTATTGATGACAAAAAAAGAGGCTGTTCATTTTGACAGCCTCTTTCCTTTTCAATCACATTATCTTGCCTTAAGGATTTCTCCATTGGGACGCACCACCAATTTGATGGTTTCCTTATCCTTTTTGATTTTAATGTTATATTGTTTCTTGATAATATCACCGTCTTCTTGTGTGTATAGAAATTGATCATTTACAATTGCCCATCCAGGATACGTTCTGTAAACAGAATAGATTACCTCACTGGGAAGTCTTACGTTCTTGAATTCTTCCACAACACGTATTAACTTTCCGTTTTCGTTATAAGTAGCCGTTAAGGAACCATTTTTAACTTCCATAACTACAAGGTACTCTTCATATCCCTCTGCATCTTTGCCTAAATCGTACGCAATGAATTTTTCTTCTATTATTTTGACTCTCTGATCCGGATTATTATCGGGTACATAAACTGAAAAATCAGTTCCAACTCGTTTAATTACAACTCCGGGTAATTCTTCAATTTTTATTTTTCCTTTCTCCGTTTCTTGGGCATTTGATACTAATCCAATGCAGATAAACAGTATAACAATAAGTGCTTTCATAATATTTAGTTTTAAATTAATGGATGCCTTTTTAGTACTTGTAATAAATTGGTTTATGCTAAGGCTTGTTATTTTACTCCCCCTTCTTTTTATTGGTTAATTGTCTATATATCAGTATATTAATGACAAAAATATTTTTAATTGAATCTCTGCCCAAGTAAATTTACCTTTTTTTAGAAGATCTTAATGTTAATTATTTGTATAAAAAATGTTAAAATAATTTATATTATGGTCATTTTTTTAATAAGATTTTTAGGTGCTATTTTGAAGTTGTAAAACAAAAAAACACCAACCTTTCGATTGATGTTTTACTTTAGTTTTGAAATAGGAATTCGTAGTTTTATTCGAAACTTCCCATTAAAATGTCTAATATCTTTATGGCCGCTTCACTAATTTTTGTTCCGGGTCCAAATACGGCAACCGCACCGGCATCAAATAAAAATTGGTAATCTTGTGCCGGAATGACGCCGCCTACTACCACCATAATATCTTCTCTTCCGTATTTTTTAAGTTCTGCTATAACTTGTGGGACCAGTGTTTTGTGTCCTGCTGCCAATGAGGAAACGCCTAGGATGTGAACATCATTTTCTATAGCCTGTTTGGCCGCTTCGGCTGGTGTTTGAAAAAGTGGACCTATATCAACATCAAAACCAACATCAGCATAACCGGTAGCGACTACTTTGGCACCACGGTCATGTCCGTCTTGACCCATTTTTGCAATCATGATTCGGGGCCGACGTCCTTCTTTTTGAGCGAATGCATCGGCTAACTGTTTTGCTTTTTCAAAACTTTTGTCGTCTTTTATTTCTTTACTATACACACCGCTAAAGGATTTAATTTGTGCTTTGTATCTTCCAAAAACCGTTTCTAGCGCATCGCTGATTTCTCCTAAGGTAGTTCGGTTTCTTGCCGCTTCAACGGCTATTTCCAGTAAATTTCCTTCACCGGTTTGAGCACAAAGGATTAATTTTTTAAGTGAATCCTGAACTTTTTCAGAATCTCTGCTAGCTTTAATTCGGTCTAATTGTGCCAGTTGTTGTTTGCGGACCATTTGATTATCTACATCTAAAATCTGCAAAGGGTCTTCTTTTTCTAATCGATATTTGTTTACCCCTACAATAATATCTTGGCCGCTGTCAATTCTGGCTTGTTTTCTGGCTGCCGCTTCCTCTATTCTAAGTTTTGGAATTCCGGATTCAATGGCTTTGGTCATTCCGCCCAGTTCTTCTACTTCTTCAATAAGTTTCCAAGCACTTTCGGCAATTTCATTCGTCAAACTTTCAACATAATAACTGCCGGCCCAAGGATCGACGGTTTTGGTAATTTTAGTTTCGTCTTGTAAATAGAGTTGGGTGTTTCTGGCAATTCTGGCCGAAAAATCCGTTGGTAAAGCAATCGCTTCATCCAAGGCATTGGTATGCAAAGATTGTGTTCCTCCAAAAGCAGCTGCCGCAGCTTCAATACAAGTTCGAGCCACATTATTAAAAGGATCTTGCTCTGTTAAACTCCAGCCCGAAGTTTGACTATGGGTTCGCAGCGCTAATGATTTATCATCTTTGGGTTCAAACTGCTTCACCAGCTTGGCCCAGATCATTCTTCCCGCTCGCATTTTAGCAATTTCCATAAAATGGTTCATGCCAATTGCCCAGAAAAAAGATAATCGTGGCGCAAATTCATCAATTTTCATTCCAGTCGCTAATCCAGTTCTGATGTATTCCAAACCGTCGGCCAGCGTGTAAGCCAATTCAATATCAGCAGTGGCTCCCGCTTCCTGCATGTGGTAGCCTGAAATAGAAATTGAATTGAATTTGGGCATTTTTTTGCTGGTATATTCAAAGATGTCAGCAATGATTTTCATCGAAGGCGTTGGCGGATAAATATAGGTGTTGCGCACCATGAACTCTTTCAAAATGTCATTTTGTATCGTACCGGAAAGCAATTCGGGTTTTACGCCTTGTTCTTCGGCGGCGACAATATAGAAAGCCATAATAGGCAAAACAGCGCCATTCATTGTCATCGAAACGGACATTTCATCCAGCGGAATTTGGTCGAATAATACTTTCATGTCCTCCACGGAATCAATGGCAACTCCTGCTTTTCCTACATCGCCCACTACGCGTTCGTGATCCGAATCATAGCCACGGTGTGTGGGTAAATCAAAAGCGATAGAAAGTCCTTTTTGACCTGCAGCGAGATTCCGTCGGTAAAACGCATTGCTTTCTTCAGCTGTTGAAAATCCGGCGTATTGCCGCACGGTCCATGGCCTGCGAACGTACATTGTGGTATACGGGCCACGTAAATTGGGTGCAAAACCAGCTCCAAAATCAAGATGGGTAAGGTCCTTAACGTCTTGTTCCGAGTACGTTGGTTTTAGTTCGATTCCTTCTGCAGTTAGAAATGCATCAGCTGTAGCATTTTCACGCTCCGCTTTCAAAGGCGTACTTTCTAATTTTATATGTTGTAAATCTTTTCTTTTCATTTGTTTAGTACAAAGATTATAGTTTTGAAATTTTAATTCCTTTCAATCCATATTTCAGTATTTCGTGAAGTATGAAAAATAGCTTTAATGACAATTGTGTTATCGTAGCTGTTGAAATGAATTAAGTATGGAAAATTTTCAATTAAAGCCACTCTGGTCTCATCATATCTTATTTGAAAAAGTAACGGATTTGATTTAATTATTTTTAAACTTTCCTTGAGAGAATTGGAGAAGGTATTGCCCAATTTAGGTTGAATGCTTTTGTACCAATTCAAAGCTGTTATGAAATCAAGTTTAGCTTCCTCTACAATTACAATTTTATAACTCACCATCAATATCTTTTAGAAAATCATCAATATCTTGAGCTGAAGAAGGATTCTTAAGATATTTTTCAGTTCTTTCTCTAACTTGGTCCATTTGCCATTGAGGGATTTCTACATTAGCCGACTTTGGGAGAATAATCACTTCAACTTCATCAGCATTAAAATCATCCGGTAATGTGATACTTATTTTGTGATTTTTTACCTTAACGATTTGTCTTATGGCTTCCATTATTTTAAGTTTTTAGTAACGTAAATATACTCTTTTCCAGTGGTGTTAAATTAAATAACAGAGTCGAGTTGACTATTCAAGATCCAGTCTTTCCTGTTCAATTTTCTCTGCCAGACGTTTTTCGATGATGGGTGTAATCAATGTTTTTCTTGGTTTGACTTTTACAAAAGGGAACAGCTCTAGATCATGTTTCATTTTATCTTCTTTGTTGGGATGTTTGTTTGTTCCCAATAAAATTTCTTTGCCGGTATCAAATAATTCCTGTGCCGCATCAGCGCTTTCCTTAATTTTTCTCTTGATGATTCCATCGTTCAATTGTTTCAAGAATCCACCGTTTGCCTCTATATCTTTGAATAAAACTAATGCTTTTTCCGCTAGTTGATTCGTTAGATTTTCAATATAATAACTGCCGTCAGCCGGATTATTGACTTTGTCAAAATAACTTTCGTTTTTGAGAATCAACAATTGATTTCGGGCAATTCGGTCACCAAATTCATTGTCTTTATGATACAATGCATCATAGGGTAAGTTGGCAATAGCATCTGCTCCGCCAATGATTGCACTCATACATTCGGTTGTGGTTCGCAACATATTGATGTTATAATCGTACAAAGTTTTGTTGCGTTTAGTAGGCGAAACAATAATGTTGCACTCTAAATTGTGGTTGTATTCTTTAGCAATTAAAGTAAAGAGCAACCGCAAGGCACGCAGTTTTGCGATTTCAAAAAAGTAATTTGTCCCTACTGCTACTTCAAAAACAATTGGTTTGTTAATCGTTTCAATTCGGTTGAAATATTCATTAGCCTGACCTAAACTATAGGCAAGTTGCTGCACCATAGTAGCGCCAGCATTTTGATACAAAGCGGCATTGATGCTAATCAATGATACTGATGTTGTTGCTGCCGAAAGTAGATTTAAAGTATCAAAATTACTTTTTTCTTTAGTTGTAAACCAGTTTCCATCTTTGGCTAATTGTCCAATAGGATCTAGATTACAAAAAACAATAGTGTTGTTTTTTGTTGCAAAAGCATCGATTTTTTTGACGAAATCGATTGAAATAAATCCAAGATTAAAATAAATGGTAATTTTTTCTAATGGCAATTGTTCCAGAAGATTAGTAAGATCAATGGATTCATTCTCAATTGTAAACCGAAGGCTGTCAGCACCTCGATTCAAAGTATCCAGCGCTCTTTCTATTGATTTTTCAACATCATAAACAAAGATGTTCTGACAAATTCTAAATTCGGTTGCTTTTGTGACAACAGCATTCGCGTTTGTAAATTCATCTTTGTGATAAAAAGGTTTTACCTGAATGTCTTCGGGAGAATTCCACACTAAGGTTTCGTTATAATCCGCTCCGTTGAGTTCAAATTGGATTTTTTGTTTCCATTGTTTGGAAGAAACGGGATTGAAATCATCGAAGAGATTTGTTGTCATTGTGTTAGTCATTTTCCGCCCTCCGGTCCTCACCAAAGGAGAGGGAACCAAAACTTGGTGTTATGTTTTTAATAATTACTATAAATCTTAAGCTCCCCTCCCTTTGGGATGGGTTGGGGATGGGATTTTATTTTTTGATCGTGTCACCTTCAAATTCGATGATATAAATATCTTCACTATCTTTTTTCATATAGTATTTTTCGCGGGCGTATTTTTCTATTTGCTCTGAATTGTTTAATTGTTTGATATTCTCCTTATCTTCTTTTATTTCTTCTTTGTAATAAGCCGCATTGTCCTCCAGATCTTCAATTTGTTTGTCTAAAATGCGATGGTCAAAATACGAATAATTATCCAGAAAAATCATCCAGGACGAAAAGAACAACAGTACCCAGACATATTTGTTGCTCAGAAATTTAAACCAAGGTTTGTCTTTATACGGATTTGTCATTTTTTATTTTTTTTAGCCCTGATTGCAACGGAAATCCTTTTTGTTTTCTCCTTTGGAAACAAAAAGATTGCAGTGTAAAGCAGGAAATAGCTCCTAATAATTATTCTACTAAAATAAACTAAATTATAAAATTTTTTGATTTATTACCGCTCGAACTACGTCAATGGCAACCGTGTTGTACTTGTCGTTTGGAATAATAATATCGGCAAACGCTTTGGTAGGTTCTATGAACTGTTCGTGCATTGGTTTTAATGTGGTTTGGTAACGGTTAATGACTTCATCCATATCGCGACCGCGTTCCGCAATATCGCGTTTCATGCGTCGGATTAAACGTTCGTCAGAATCGGCATGAACATATATTTTCACATCAAATAATTCTCTTAATTCAGGATTGGCTAGGATCAAAATTCCTTCTACTATCATCACTTTTCGGGGATGTGTAAAAACCGTATCGTCAGACCTGTTGTGGGTTACAAAGGAATAAACGGGCTGGTGAATGTTGTTTCCTTCTTTTAATTCTTTGAGATGGGCAACTAATAACTCGAAATCAATGGCGCGCGGATGATCAAAATTAATTAATGCTCTTTCATCAAAGGAGAGTCCGTGATTTTCTTTGTAATATGAATCCTGTGAAATAATACCGACTTCTGTTTGTGGTAATTCATTCATAATTTGATGTACAACGGTTGTTTTTCCGCTTCCTGTACCACCTGCAATTCCTATAATGAGCATAAATTTTTTTATTATGTTTTTATCCCGACAAAAATAGGAATTTAATCGAGAGCAGTTTTTGTTTTTTGATGAAATCTTGCTAATTTAATATATTTATGGGCGGTTGTTTGACGGTATTTTGGTATCTTTAAAAACTAAAAAAGAAACTATTGTATTCGCAAATTAACAATAACATAAGTAGGTACGTTCCTTTTGATTCTGAAGAATTAGCGGTTTTTAACGCTTTATTGGAATTCAAAACAGTTCCTAAAAAAACAATTTTACTGCAAGAAGGGGAAATGTGTACGTTTGAGGCTTTTGTAATCAAAGGCTGTGTGCGCAAGTATTACATTGATGCTAATGGTTTTGAGGTGATTCTGCAATTTGCTGTCGAAAATGCCTGGGTCAGTGATATTTCCTTTAGCAGTTATGATGATAAACCAAGCCGCGTGTACATAGAAACATTGGAAGATTGCGAATTTTTTCTGTTCAGTCCAGAAACCAAAGAAGCCTTATTTACGGCCGCACCCAAGTTTGAACGCGCATTCCGAATCCTGATGCAGCGCAGTTTAGCCGTTACGCAAGACCGTTTGTTTAATACAATTGCTAAAACAGCTACCGAAAAATATGTGGAGTTCCTGGAGCATTATCCTTCACTTTCCCAGCGGGTTGCCCAGCATTACATTGCTTCCTATTTAGGGATTTCTGCTGAGTTTTTGAGCAAAATTCGAACTAAAATGGCTAAACTTTAAGTAGTTTAGGACTATTGTGAAATTTAAAACACTGCATGCGGGCGCTTTTTAGCTCTAAATCATTCCACTAATTTTCGAATGTAAATCAGGAATGCTTTGTGTAATTCGTGTTAAATAATCGGTTTAATCAGATAGAATTTTGTTCTTGTCCGCCCAATCTGGTCAATCTCCGTCAAAAAACAACTTCATTTTTTCATTTCTTGTCCCAGTTCAATGCACAGGCTTGTTTATTAGCCCAACTTTGCATCATACTATTAAAGGACAAAACAATGGAAACTACAGATCAAATAAATATACAAACGGTTTTACACGAAGCAGAAACACGAGGTCACGCTAATCACGGTTGGCTGGAATCTTTCCACTCGTTTAGTTTTGCCAGTTACCACAATCCAGAGCGCATGAATTTTGGAGTGTTACGCGTGCTTAATGATGACAGAGTCAGTCAGGGAATGGGTTTTGGAAAACATCCACATGATAATATGGAAATTATTTCTATTCCGCTCGAAGGGGATTTGGAACACCAGGACAGTATGGGCAATACTACTGTTATTAAAGAAGGCGATATTCAGGCAATGAGCGCTGGTACTGGAATTTTTCATAGTGAATACAATAAAAACAAAGACCAGTTGGTTAAGTTTTTACAAATTTGGATCTATCCAAACAAAAAAAATGTAACGCCTCGTTACGACCAAATTACATTAGATCTAAAGGACCGACACAATAAACTTCAGCAAATTTTATCACCAAATCCAGAGGATGAAGGCGTTTGGATTCATCAGGATGCTTGGTTTCATATTGGGAAATTCGATAAGGATTTTGCCGCCACATACACGTTGAAAAAACCGGGTAATGGTATTTATGCTTTTGTATTAAAAGGAGATTTTACTATAGGAAACATCGCTGTAAAGGAACGGGACGGATTAGGGATTTGGGATACCAATGCAATAGATTTAATCGCTAATTCAGCCGATGCTCAAATCCTATTGATGGAAGTTCCGATGCAATTGTAATTCAAAACAAAACGAATTATACTGTTCGGTAAACACAAAATGACGGTATGGCTTAAATAATTTAAACAATTTAGAAAGTTAACCTGTTGGGGATAATTATAAAACGGTTCTTGATACACATCACTTCGAGTGCGAAGCGTATCGAGAAGCTTTGTTCCGTTTTACTCCACAAAAAAATACTCGAACTGACGTTTTGATTAATTATAGGCAACGGGAAAAAAAGTAAGTTTATGGTAACAAACCTAATGGCCAGATGATTTAAACCATTAAGAAAATTAAGTTTTTGGACTTAATAAATCTTAGAGCCGAAAGTGTTTCAAAGAAAAGAACTTAAATTTATAAAGCACCAACACTATTTCCGGTTGGTAGCGCCAACGGAAAGTCACAATACAGAACAACAATTATTAATTAAATACAAATACTATGTCTACAACAAAATGGGTAATCGACCCGACACATTCCGAAATTGGGTTTAAAGTGAAACACATGATGTTTACAAATGTTTCTGGTCAATTTTCAAAATTTGATGCAACGATAGAAACAGAAAACGAAGATTTTGAAAACGCAAAAATTGAATTTACGGGAGCAATAGATTCTGTTACAACGGGTAATGCCGACAGAGATACGCACCTACTAAGTGCTGATTTCTTTGATGTAGCACAGTTTCCTGAAATTAATTTTAAAGCAACTTCTTTTACAAAAATAAAAGGATCAGATTATAAATTAGTAGGAGATTTAAACCTGCACGGTGTTACTAAATCAGTAGAATTAGTAGCTGAGTTTGGAGGAATAATGAAAGATCCTTGGGGAAATAATAAAGCAGCTTTTTCATTGGAAGGAAAAATCAACAGAAAAGATTGGGGATTAAACTGGAATTCAGCATTGGAAACAGGTGGTGTTTTAGTAAGTGAAGAGGTGCGATTGAATATTGAATTGCAATTTGCCAAACAATAAATCCAAACAAATAATAGAATAAGACCTCAAAGAATTCGTATTCTTTGAGGTTTTGTTTTTATAAAATCAAAAACAATGAAAACCATTGCTATTTTATACATAGGCGGGCATCTCGAAATTACAGCCACCGTAGTCCGATTGCTAAATGCTGTTCCCGCTTGGAGTGGCGTGGGGGTGATGAATATTGAGGAAGCAAAAAAAGTTTTTATGGAGAATAAATTTACCATAGTATTGCTTGGTTCCGGTATTGAGGAAGAAAATGAAATAGATTTGCGTGCTTTTTTCAAAAAACAAAACCCGCAAATCATTATTGTCCAGCATTATGGCGGAGGTAGCGGTTTGCTCAAAAGCGAAATTTTACTGGCAATTGAACAAGCATAAGCGACTGTTTTTTACTATTAATAACTATAAATAAGTAGTTGGACTTATTTAATGTCATACTAAAAAAGGAGTGAAATAATATTTAACATATAAGTCATATAAGAATTAAACCTTAAATGACCTTATGATTGTTATAGTTACATAAGGCTAACACAATCGAAACTTAAACTTACATGACTTATATGGTAAAAAAAAATGCAACATTGTTTTATTCTTATTACTTAGTGGTTCAAAACGACTAAAAGAAGGTGCTTTACTCTGTTTTACTGTTAGAAAATTTGTGATGAAGGGACTAAATTTCTAATGATTAAACGATGCGATTAGTAACAGTCATTTTAAAACAACAAAAAGAATAATGCGGACAAGTTGTTTTTTAAACAATACTTAATGCAAATTATTTATATTTGCTTTTTAGGAAGACAATAGTGTCTTAGTAGAAAATAGATTTGTTTTTGTACCAGAAAACACAACCCAAAGAAGCATTTTAGCATTTACCAATGAAGCATTCAGAAGATACAAATACCACTTGGCTATTTGAAATAACACCTAAAAATAAATTCTTTTCGCTCAACCTAAAGGAAGTGTGGCAATATAGAGATTTGCTGCTTCTCTTTGTAAAAAGAGATGTGGTTACCGTATATAAGCAAACTGTTTTAGGACCACTTTGGTACTTGATTCAACCTCTTTTTACGTCTATTACTTTTACCATAATTTTTAATAATGTAGCAGGAATCAATACCGGAACCGTTCCTCCTTTTTTGTTTAATTTAGCTGGAATTACAGTTTGGAATTACTTTACCGCTTGTCTCAATGGTACCTCGAATACCTTTGGCAGTAATGCAGGTATCTTCGGAAAAGTATATTTTCCCCGTATCATTGTGCCATTGTCCATTGTTGTTTCCAACTTATTGAAGTTTGGAATTCAATTTTTTATATTCATCTGTTTTTATCTTTATTATTATACCCAAGGTGCTGCAATAGGAATGAACGGGGCAACTCTGTTTTTCCCGCTATTGATCTTTATGATGGGGGTTTTAGGGCTGGGACTGGGAATGTTTATTTCTTCGTTAGTCACTAAATACAGGGATTTTAGTAATTTGGTCGGCTTTGGAGTGCAATTATTGATGTACTTATCTGCCGTGATGTACCCAATGGCGTTGATTAAAGAAAAATTGCCTGATTACGGCTGGCTGGTCGAATACAATCCGTTGGCGTATGTAATAGAAACAACTCGATACATGCTTTTGGATGTTGGACAAATATCTGTTTTGGGATTGGCATATACTTTTTTAATTACAGTAGTGGTGTTTTTAGTGGGCGTATTGATTTTTAACAGAACCGAAAAAAGCTTTATCGATACGGTATAAAAGTTGGCTTAGGTTCCGATACAAAATTTTGCTTTGAGACTGTTTTTTAAAACCATAAAATAAATTAAGTTTTATGCTGGGTTGCCCTCAATGCCTTAATGGTTCAAAAAAAAGAATTTAATGTTTTAAACCAGTAAGAAAAGTAAGCTGTTGGGTATAATTAGTTTTGGATGATAATTTTCCATCAGTTCGAGTGATTCCGCTTTTGGTCGGGATCGTATCGAGAATAAGAAAAATTTGAATTAAAAACGGTTCTAGATACGCTTCGCACTCGAACTGACGTTTTGAATAATCACATGCAACGGGAATAAAATTAATTTTTTATGCTTGGTTGACCTTAATGGTTCAAAAAAATGAATATCGGTTTTAAATAATATACGACCCGTCGAGGTGAATTAGAAATGATTATCGGCACACGTCACTTCGAGTAATTTCGAATAGTAATGCGAAAGCCTTACTGTTCAAAATTGTATCGAGAATAAAGAAATATCAAATAAAAAACGATTCATATACACGTCACTTCGAGTAATTTCGAATAGTAATGCGAAAGCCTTACTGTTCAATATTGTATCGAGAACAAGGAAATATCAAATAAAAAACGATTCACGCACACGTCACTTCGAGTAATTATGAATAGTAATGCGAAAGCCTTACTGTTCAAAATTGTATCGAGAACAAGGAAATATCAAATAAAAAACGATTCACGCACACGTCACTTCGAGTAATTATGAATAGTAATGCGAAAGCCTTACTGTTCAAAAT